>JAICNR010000025.1 GCA_025931135.1 Gemmatimonadota bacterium
CAGTACGAGTCCGAGATGGTGTACCACAAGATCAAGGACGAGCTGGCCGACCAGGGCGTGATCTTCGACTCGATCGAGGACGGGCTCAAGAACCATCCGGATCTCTTCCGGAAGTACTTCGCGACCGTGATCCCGCCGCACGACAACAAGTACGCAGCGCTGAACTCGGCGGTGTGGTCGGGCGGGTCGTTCATCTACGTGCCGCCGGGGGTCGACGTCGACATCCCGCTCCAGGCGTACTTCCGGGTGAACTCGGAGAACCTGGGCCAGTTCGAGCGCACGCTGATCATCGCCGACGAGGGCGCGAAGCTCCATTACATCGAGGGCTGCACGGCGCCGACCTACTCGACCGACTCGTTCCACTCCGGCGTGATCGAGATCATCGTGAACAAGGGCGCGAACGTGCGCTACACGACGATCCAGAACTGGTCGAACAACATGTACAACCTCGTCACCCAGCGGGCGCGGGTGGCCGAGGACGCGCGGATGGCATGGCTGGACGGGAACCTCGGCTCGAAGGTCACGATGAAGTACCCGTCGTGCTACCTGATGGAGAAGGGCGCCTCGGGCGAGATCATGTCGATCGCCTACGCCGGCCCGGGCCAGCACCAGGACGCGGGCGGCAAGATGGTCCACGCCGCGCCGTACACGACCAGCGAGATCGTGTCGAAGTCGATCTCCAAGGGTCAGGGTCGCTCGACGTACCGCGGGTTGGTGCAGGTTCAGAAGGGCGCGCACCACGCGAAGTCGAACGTCGAGTGCGACGCGCTGCTGCTCGATCCCGAGGCGCGGACCGACACGTACCCGTACATCGAGATCGACCAGAACGACGCGTCGATCGGCCATGAGGCGACGGTGACGAAGATCGGCGACGAGCAGCTGTTCTATCTGATGCAGCGCGGGCTCGCCGAGGACGAGGCGCGGACGATGATCGTGCGCGGCTTCATCGAGCCGATCTCGAAGCACCTGCCGCTCGAGTACGCGGTCGAGCTGAACCGGCTGGTGGAGCTCGAGATGGAGGGCTCGGTCGGATGAGCCAAAGGTCCACGGCCAGCGGAAAGGCGACGGTCGTCGCCGACATCGAGACCGCGCCGTCGGTCCGGGGCGAGATCGGCCCCGAGACCGTGGAAGCGATCATCGAGCAGCGCGGCGAGCCCGAGTGGATGGCCGCCCGTCGCCGCGAAGCGTGGGAGGTCTACCGCGAGACCCCGATGCCGACGACCCGCACCGAGGAGTGGCGCTACACCGACCTCGCGAAGATCGGCTGGCAGGAGCTCGCGATGCGGGACCCGAATCCGCCGTCGGCGGTCGGCTCGCGCGCGGAGGTCCCGGCCGAGATCGCGGGCGCGTTCGCGCTCGGCGAGGAGGCCGCCGCGTGGGCGGTCCAGCACAACGGCGTCCAGATCTGGAGCGAAGTCCCGGCGGAGTTGTCCGCGAAGGGCGTCCGTTTCCTCGACTTCGCGACCGCGGTCGCCGAGATGCCGGAGCTCCTCCAGACCCACTTCATGACCAGCGCGGTGCCGCCCACGTTCGGGAAGCTGGCCGCGCTCCACGGTGCGTTCGTCTCGGGCGGGACGGTCGTCCACGTGCCGGACGGCGTCGAGATCGAGCTGCCGCTCATCGTCTACCGGTGGATGGACGTCGAGAACGCCGCGCTCTTTCCGCACACGCTCCTGATCGCGGGCGCGAACTCGAAGGTCACGTACATCGAGGAGTGCGCGTCGCCCGCGCGCGCCCAGGACGGCCTCGCGATGAACTGCGGCGTGGCTGAGATCATCGCCGGCGAGGGGTCGCAGGTCCGCTACACGATCGTCCAGCAGTGGGGCCGCCACGTGTTCCACTACCAGGCGAACCGCGTGTTCGCGGGGAAGGACGCGCGGGTCCAGACCGTGCTCGTGACGCTGGGCGCGAAGGTCGCGCGCTCGGACGTCGAGTGCGATCTCCAGAACCCGGGCGCGGAGTCCGAGATGCTGGGGATCTATCTGGCCGACGACCACCAGCACTTCGATCACTATACCTACCAGCTTCACCAGGCGCCGAGCGCGCGCAGCGATCTCCTGTACAAGGGGGCGCTCAAGGACAGGTCGCGGTCGGTCTTCCGCGGGATGATCCGGGTCATGAAGGGCGCGCAGCAGACCGACGCCTACCAGACGAACCGCAATCTGCTCCTGTCCGAGGACGCGCACGCGGACTCGCTGCCGAACCTCGAGATCGAGGCCGACGACGTGCGCTGCTCGCATGCGGCCACGATCGGTCAGCAGGACGAGCAGCAGCTCTTCTACCTCATGAGCCGCGGCCTCACGCGCGAAAAGGCCGTGAAGCTGATCGTCATGGGGTTCTTCGAGGAGGTGCTGGGGCGGATCCCGGTCGAGGGATTGCACAAGCGTCTGTCGGCGGTCATCGAGCGGAAGCTCGGGTAGTGGCCGAATTCGTGAAGGTGGGGACCGTGGACGAGGTCCCCGAGGGCGAGATGAAGGGCTGGGAGATCCACGGCGTGCTGGTCGGCGTCGCGAACGTCTTCGGCGACTACTACGCGTTCCACGATTGTTGCACCCACCAGCAGTACCGGCTGACGGATTCGTTCCTGATGGGCGAGCGGCTGACGTGCGATTGGCACGGCGCGTCGTTCGACCTGACGACGGGCGAGGTCAAGGCGCTCCCTGCGACTCGCGACCTGCCGATGTTCCCCGTCGAGGTGCGGGACGGCGAGATCTGGGTGGCGGTCCCGAGCCCCGACGAGATCGAGATGCCGCCGGAGTGAGCGCGCGCGTGGCCGCCGGCTACTCGGGCACCCCGCTGGCGCGGAAGCTCGGCATCGCGGCGGGCGACGAGGTGTTTCTGGTTGGGGCGCCGAAGGACTACCGGGAGCTGGTGAAACCGCTGCCCGACGGTGTGCGGTTCGCCGCCCGGATGGGAAAGGAGACCGACGTCGTGCACGTGTTCGCGACCGACCGCGCGAAGCTCGAGAAGGCGATCGCGGCGGCGCGGGCGAAGCTCAAGCCCGACGGGGTGCTCTGGGCCTCGTGGCCCAAGAAGTCGTCGAAGGTCGGGACCGACATCACCGAGGACACGATCCGGGAGATCGCCCTGCAGATGGGGCTCGTGGACGTCAAGGTCTGCGCCGTCGACGATGTCTGGTCCGGCCTCAAGCTCGTGATCCGGAGGGAGAACCGACTCCCCCGCACGTGAAGACCTCGCCCGATACCGCGATCGAGCCGCTCGACGTCGAGGCGATCAAGGCCCAGTTCCCGGCCCTCCAGCAGACCGTCCACGGTAAACCGCTCATCTATCTCGACAGCGCCGCGTCGTCCCAGAAACCGCAGTGCGTCATCGACGCGATCTCCTACTACTACGAGCACGATCACGCGAACGTCCACCGCGGCGCCTACGAGCTTTCGATCCGCGCCACGCATCAGTACGAGGAGGCGCGCGGCAAGGTCGCCCGGTTCCTCGGCGCCCCGCGACACGAGGAGATCGTGTTCACGAAGGGGACGACGGAAGGGATCAACCTGGTAGCGTCGGCCTGGGGGCGGGCGAACCTCAAGGCCGGGGACGCGATCGTCGTCACCGAGATGGAACACCACTCGAACCTCGTGCCCTGGCACCTGGTGGCCGGCGCGACCGGCGCCGAGATCCGCGCCGTCCGGTTGACCGACGACGGCCAGCTCGACCTCGATTCGCTGGACGACTGCCTTCGGGATGGGAAGGCCCGTATCGTCGCGTTCCAGCACGTCTCGAACGCGCTCGGGACGATCCATCCCGTCGAGGAGATCACGCGCCGGTCGAAGGAGGCCGGGGCGGTGGTCCTGATCGACGGCGCCCAGGCCGCGCCCCAGATGCCCGTCGACGTGCGCGCGATCGGCTGCGACTTCTACGCGATCAGCGGCCACAAGATGTGCGGCCCGACCGGGATCGGCGCGCTGTGGGGGCGGAGGGAGTTGCTCGAAGCGATGCCGCCGTATCAGGGCGGCGGCGAGATGATCGATCAGGTCTGGGTCGACCGCTCTACGTACCGGAAGCCGCCACAGAAGTTCGAGGCCGGGACGCCACCGATCGCGGGGGCTATCGGGCTTGGAGTCGCCGTCGAGTTCCTGACTGAGATCGGGATGGAGCGGATCCATGAACACGAAAAGCGGCTGGCGCGGCTGACCCTCCAGTTGCTACGTGCCGAATTCGAGAACATCAGAGTCTATGGGCCGGTTCAAGAGATCTCCCGCGCCGGCGTGATCAGCTTCAACCTGGCCGACATCCACCCTCACGACCTCGCGACGATCTTAGATCACGAGGCGATCGCAATCCGGGCGGGGCATCATTGCTGCCAACCGCTCATGCGACGATTCGCGATCACCTCCACGGCTAGGTGCTCGCTTTACTTGTACAACAACGTTGTGGACCTTAATAGGCTGGTCGGAGGGCTGCAAAGTGCTGGAATGGTCTTTGAGACGGGTTCGACCAAGCTGTGAATCCGAATCCAGTGGAAAAATCGACCTTGTAACGTACCGTCGAATGGACCGGTATATCGAACGAGGGTCGTCGGCTGAAATCCTTTAGGAGGGTGAGATGACTCACAGGTGTTCTAGCGTTCCGACGCGCCATAACTCCCTGCACTTTCCGGCGATGGCGATCGCGGTCTGGTTATTCGCCGCATGTGCGACAACCCGTGAGACAACGCCTCCGCCGGTGGTGACCGGTGCAGCTGAGCCGGCCGCGACGCCCGGGCAGGCCTCGTCCGACGCGCGTTCCCGTCTCGCGGAAGGCTGGTTCGATGCCGAAGAGGCCGCTTGGAACATGCGCCTGGTCTCCGAGACCCAGCCCGCCCCGGAGTTCATCCCCGCCGCCCCCGGCGACTTCAACTACATGAATTCCGACATGGCGTTCACGGGGAATCACCTGATCCAGGGGAACTTCAACGGGATCCAGTTCTGGGACATCTCGAACCCGTCTGCCCCGTCGCTCGTCAAAGCCTTGGTCTGCCCCGGCTGGCAGAACGACGTGTCGGTCTACGAGAACCTGCTGTTCGTCTCGGTCGAGTCGCTGAACGCGCGCCTCGACTGCGGCGCCAACGCGCCGCAGGACGAGGTGAGCCCGGACCGCGTCCGCGGGATCCGGATCTTCGACATCAGCGACATCGCGAATCCCCGGCTGATCACGAACGTCCAAACCTGCCGCGGATCGCATACCCACACGCTCGTCACGGACGCGAACGACCCGGAGAACGTGTACATCTACGTCTCGGGCTCGGCGCCGGTCCGGCCGGAGGCGGAGCTCGCCGGCTGCGTGGCGGCGCCGCCGGACCAGGACCCGAACTCGGCGCTCCTCCGGATCGACGTGATCCAGGTGCCGGTCGCCTCGCCGGTGCAGGCGCGGGTCGTGAGCTCGGCGCGGATCTTCGGGGGGCTCGAGACGCCCACGACGCATCCGGAGCCGGATCAGTCGTCCGACGGCACCCCGCTGGGCCCGTCGCCCGACCAGTGCCATGACATTACGGTCTACCCTGAGCTCGGCCTGGCCGGCGGCGCGTGCCAGGGGCACGGGTTCCTGCTCGA
The DNA here is from genome assembly GCA_025931135.1 of Gemmatimonadota bacterium. Lineage (GTDB taxonomy): Bacteria > Gemmatimonadota > Gemmatimonadetes > JACCXV01 > JAHWKZ01 > JAICNR01. Next base: position 5,547 of record JAICNR010000025.1, read on the forward strand.
CATCCGCGACCCGGCGAACCCGACGCGGGTCGCGGCGGTCACGGACCCGAACTTCGCGTACTGGCACTCGGCCACGTTCAACAACGACGGCACGAAGATCCTGTTCACGGACGAGTGGGGCGGCGGGCTCGCTCCGAAGTGCCGCGCGACCGATCGCCCGGAGTGGGGCGCGAACGCGATCTTCTCGCTGACCGGCACGACGATGACGTTCGAGAGCTACTACAAGCTGCCGGTGGCCCAGACGGAGTCCGAGAACTGCGTGGCCCACAACGGCTCACTGGTTCCGGTCCCAGGGCGCGACATCATGGCGCAGTCGTGGTACCAAGGCGGTGTCTCGGTGTTCGACTGGACGGACCCGAAGAACCCGGTCGAGATCGCGTACTTCGACCGCGGCCCGATGAGCGCGACCGAGCTCCAGGGCGCGGGGTCGTGGTCGGTCTACTGGTACAACGGCCGGCTCTACAGCTCCGAGATCGCACGCGGCCTCGACGTGCTCGAGCTGACGCCGAGCGAGCACCTGTCCCAGAACGAGATCGACGCGGCGAAGCTGGTCGAGTTCGACGTCTTGAACGTCCAGGAGCAGCCGAAGCTCGAGTGGCCGCCAAGCTTCGTGGTGGCGCGCGCGTACCTCGACCAGCTCGAGCGGAACAGCGGCCTCGCGACCGACCGGATCGCGGCCGTTCGCAGCGAGCTCGACCGGGCGGAGGGCCTCTCGGGCCAGCCACGGATCGACGCGCTCACCGCGCTGGCCGGCCAGCTGGATGCCGACACGGCGGGAGCGGCCGATGCGGACAAGGTTCGGACGCTCGCTCAGGAGGTCCGAGACCTGGCGAACGCGCAGACCTGAGCAGGCGCCCTTCGAGGCGATCGCCCCTTCACGGCGCCGTCTAACGGCCTATCCGTCCTCGATGTGAATCGGGGACCACGGCGTTCCGAGCGAACCACCCTCGAGCAGGAGGAGGCCGCGCGCGGCATAATCGCCAGGCTCGATGAGCCGGCCTTCGCTCGTCCGCTGATCCCATTGTGCCTGGAGTTCGATCCGCTCGTCGGGGTCGAGCGTGCGGAGGAGGGCGATCGCCGGAACGATCTCGTCCTCGAGCATTCGCCAGACGACGGGCCCGGTCGCGCGCGCGACTTCGACGTCGAACGTGACGGCGCGGCCGCGGAGCGTCAGATCGAGATGTCGCTTCGTCCGGTTATGGATCCGCAGCGTGATCGTCACCGCCGCCCCTCGGGCGAGCTTCTCAGGCACCAGGAGCTCGAGGCCGAGGAACTCCCGACCGGTGTCCGTCATGCCCAAAACGAACACGCCGGGGTGGCGTGAGCCGACCCCGGCGTGCGCTCCAACCGTGGACGATCCCTAGAACGTCGCGTTGATCGGACCGATCTCGTCCCGGATCTGCTTGAGCGGGCTGAACACGAACATCGTGCCGGAACCGTTTCCGCCCCACAGGATCCCCACCAGCTGAACATTCGATCCGCTGGTGATCCGGAAGACGTTCGAGCCGCTGTCGCCGCCACCGACGACCACGGCCCCTCCCGGATTCGAGACGAACGTCTGGCAGAGCTGGGTGATGTTGGAGCCGGAGACGTTCGTGTGGACGCACGTGTTCGTGACGTTACCCTGGGTCCAGCCGGTGGTCCGCCCGACCTTGTTGACCGTCGTGTTGATCGGGAAGCTCGTCGTCGTATTGTCCTGCCCGGTGACGGTGAACGTACCGGTCGCGGTCAGGCTGCCGTTGTTCGGGCCCGATGTTTTCGCGATCACTCCGCGGCTCGACGCGGTGTTTGCGTCGTATCGCGCGCGCGAGCTGTCGCTGTACCGGCATTTGCGACCGCGCGGACAGGCGCCACCTCGGAAGTACGTGGGATCCTCGACCTCGGTCGCGATCACGGTCGAGTTCACCGTGCTGGTGGGCTGGTAGTACGAGGTGCTCTCGACACCGCCCTGCGTCGCGGTGCAGTGCGAGTTCGTGATGAAGGATCGCTGGGTCCCGTCGTCGGCATTGAAGCCGAGCGTGCAGAGGTACTGCGTGAAGTGGATCTGGATCCCGCCCTGCGTCGGCCGCCACTGGTCGCGAAGGGTCGCGACCATCCGGATCGGCTCGACGACCTCGATCGCATAGGCGGAGCTCGGGATTCCCAGCCGCTCCAGCGCGGTGCTCACCCCTCGGAGCGCGGCCCGGTTCTCGATGCCGAACAACAGCCGATGGTTCGCCTCGTCATGGTCCGCGAACACGGTTCCCGCCAGGGCGAGGACCGCAGGCGAGGAACGAGCGAACCAGCGAGACAGCGAATCCGGACTCGCGCGGCCGGAAATCTGGAGCGGGTCCGTCGGTCCGGTGGGATCGCGCGTGTCGTCCGCGCAGGCAGCCAGGACCGCAACGGCGACCATCGATAGAGTGAAGGATGAGAGCTTCCAGCGCATCGCGACCTCCTGAGAAAGGAGGGAAATCCCGGCCTGAGAGCCCTTCGATAGGAGAGCCCAGATTCCCAACAAACGACGATTATCCCCGCAGCGCGGCCGGATGTCAAACGGACCCGTCGTCATCCGGTACCTTGTTCTCTTCGGAATCGCATTCGTGCCAGGAGTCGAGATCGCGATGGCAGCTCGACGCGGAAGGACCGAGAGCCTCGGCGGACGCGGAGGTCGGAGCGGCCGGACGCGACCGTCGTCTATCCCCTGGCGGCTCGCCGGCCGGCTCCTTCCCGCCTCGGCCGGCGTTGTCCTGACGATCGCGTGCGCCGGGAATCCGCGGCCCGAGTCAGGCGAGCCACGGACGCTCGCGCTCGGCGAGTGCATGCTGCCGGAGCTCAGCGAAGGAGCTCGCTGCGGGGAGCTCGAGGTGTTCGAGGATCGAGCGGCGGGGGCGGGGCGCAGGATTCCCTTGCGGGTTGGGGTGCTTCCGGCGCTCGGCCCCGCCCCTCAACCGGACCCGATCTTCGTCCTCGTCGGCGGTCCGGGTCAGAGCGCGGTGGACAACGCCGCGGGCTACGCGCGGCTCCTGGCGCCGCTCCGCGACGAGCGCGCGCTCGTCTTCATCGACCAGCGCGGCACGGGTGGATCGAACCCGATCCCGTGCGATCTCTATTCCGGGCAGCCGTCCGGGACGCTGGGCGACTTCTTCCCTCTCGATGCCGTCCGGAGATGCCGGGACCTGCTCGTGCGCGACGCGGACCTGCGGCTCTACTCCAGCGCGCTGGCGGCGGCGGACCTCGACGACGTCCGCGCCGCCCTCGGCTACGAGCGGATCAACATCGAAGCGGCCTCCTACGGCACCCGCGTGGCGCTGCTGTACCTGCGCGCGCACTCCGACCGCGTCCGCGCGGCGGTCCTCCGGAGCGTGTCGCCGCCCTGGGTGAAGCAGCCGCTCCACTTCGCGGAGGACGCCCAGGCGGCGTTCGACTCGCTCGCGGCGGCCTGCGGGGCGGATCCGGCGTGCCGTGGCGCGTTCCCGGACTTCCAGGGAGAGTTCGCGTCCGTGCTCGCGCGGCTGGACGACGGCGGCGTGGACATCGAGCGACCCGCAATCGATGGCGCGCCGCCGCGGGCATTCCGCCTGACCCGAGGCGCATTCGCGGAGAAGGTTCGGCTCATGCTCTACGCGCCGGAGTTGTCGAGCTTCCTCCCGCTCCTCGTTCACCTCGCAGCGAGCGGCGACTTCGGTCCCTTCACCGAGCTCGCGGAAGAGATCGGGCAGCAGATCGCGCGAGTGGGGAGCAACGGGATGTACCTGTCGGTGACGTGCGCCGAGGACGTGGCGCGGATCACCCCCGAAGAGGCGGCGAATCCGTGGGCGGGGACGTTCCTCGGCGACTGGCGCGTCCGGCAGCAGCGCGAAGCGTGCGCGCTCTGGCCCCTGGCCGACCTCCCGGGGGACTTCGCGGATCCGGTCCGATCCGACGCCCCGGTCCTCCTGATTTCGTCGACGATCGACCCGATCACTCCACCGCGGTGGGCGGACCAGGTCGCGGAAGGGCTGACCAACGCGCGGCACGTCCGCGTGGCGAACGCCGCCCACAGCCCATCGAGCGCCTGCGTCATGGCGATCGTGAGCGAGTTTCTCCTCGCGGCATCCCACGAAGGGCTCGACCTTCATTGCCTGGCCGAGATCCGCCGACCGCCGTTCCAGGTCGAGCTCCCCGATTGAGTCGGGGTGCCTACTCCTCGGCAATCGAGTGGATGTTTCCGTCCGGATCCTTGACTGCCATGTCCTTGACGGCGACGGTGGGATAGGCTTTCTCTCTACGCAGCATGGGAACCTCGATCAAGTCGTATCTGCTGTCCTTGCCAGAGCGCGTGATCCGATCCGCGCTGGGGCTCGGCGCCGGCGTGGCGCGCGAGGTCGGGGAAGTCGCCCTCCCGGCGGGTGTGCGCCGGAGCCAGCTGTACCAGAGTCTCGTCGACACGACCCTCCGCTATCTGACCGAGAAGGTCGGCGGCGTGGAGACCCTACCCGCCGACGGCGAGATTCCGAGCGACTTCGTCGTCCGCCGGGCGGCGGGGAACGCGGTCGAGGTGCTGGGCGTCGTCGCGTTCCGTGCCTCGCCCGTTTGGGTTCTCGCGGCGCTGGCCGACCTCGCGGGCATGGGGCGGCACCTGATCCCCGAGATCGCGGCCTCGCTCAAGGCGCGCGGGCTGCTCGACGAGTCCACGGAGTTCTCGACCGTGGACCAGATCCTGGACGGCCTCGAGCGGACGTCGGGCCGGCTGGCGTCGACGATCAACGCGCCGCCGCTCGACATCGCGGCGCTGCGCGACGAGTGGCGGGCGCTGCGCGAGGACGCACGCGGTCTGAAGCCCGACAGTCTCCCCTCGCCCGGCACGATCCGGGAGCTCTGGAGCCAGCTTCAGGAGGAGTCCGAGCGGCAGGGGCGCTCGGTGTTCGAGACCTCGTCGCTGATGGCGGTGTCCGCGGCGCGCGCGCTGCCCGGCGGCGTGCTCTGGCTCGGCGCCTCTGCGGGCGTCGGCGCCGCGCGCTCGGGCCAGGTCCTGGGCGCCGCGCTCCTCGAGGACTACCGGAAGACGCTCCGCGAGCTGCGCGAAGTCGGGTACCTCGCGTACGCCCGCCGCCAGCTCCGCCCGTACGTGCGCGCGGCCGTGGGACAGTTCTCGCCCGCCCGCCGCACGCTGACCGAGCGCCTCGTGGCGAGGCTCCGGGGGCGCAATCGCGACCGAGGAATATCGGCCTAACTCATCTCGCGGATCAGATCGGCCAATCCGTCCAGCGCCCGCTCCACGCGGTCCGACCACGGATATCCGGCGTTGATCCGGATACAGCTCCGGAACCCACCGCTCGCCGAGAACGCCGGTCCCGGTGCGATGCTGAGGCCGCGGGACATCGCCCGCCGCTGCAGCTCGACGCTGTCGAGCTCCCCGGGAAGCCGGACCCACAGGAGGAATCCTCCTGCCGGTCGGGAGACGAGAGTTCCCTCCGGCAGACGATCCACAATCTCGTAACAGAGGCGGTGGACGTTCTGCTCGAAGATCTGCCGCATCCTTCGCAGGTGCGGGTCATAGCGCCCGGAGGCGAGGAACTCGGCGAGCGCGAGCTGCGGCGGAACGGGGGTCCCGGCCGTGGTCGCGAGCTTGGCGTGGAGGACCGCGTCCCGATGGCCGCGGGGGATCGTCCAGCCTATCCGGTACCCCGGCGCGAGCGTCTTCGAGAAGCTGCCGCACGAGAGGATCCGTCCCTCCGGATCGAATGCCTGCAGCGATCGCGGCCGTGCCGACGCGTAGGCGAGATCGGCATACGTCTCGTCCTCGACCGCGGGCACGCCGTGCGCCCCGAGGAGGTCGACCAGCGCGCGCTTCCGCCCGTCCGGCATCACGCAGCCGAGCGGGTTGTGCACGTTCGGGGTCACGACGACGGCCGCGATCCCTCCGCGCTCCAGCGCGAGCTCGAGATGCTCGAGCGAGATCCCGAGCTCCGGGTCCACCGGGATCTCGAGCGCCTTCAGCCCGAGGACATCGAGCGCCTGGATCGTGCCGTAGTACGTGGGACACTCGATCGCGACGGTGTCCCCGGGACGGGTGAGGGCCCGGAGGCAGAGCGCAAGCGCCTCGGCGCAGCCGCAGGTGATCACGACGTCGTCCGCCGTGACGCCGCGGCCGGGTTGCAGCGCACGCCGGGCCACCTCGTGCCGGAGCTCGGGTGCCCCGGAAGGCGGAGACATCGCCGCGCTGCGGAGGGCGTGGCGTCGCGCGGTCCGTCCGAGGAGCCGCGCCAGCGTTCCGGTCGGCAGGAGCGCCGGATCCGGCAGCGCGGTCCCGAGGGGGACCAGGTCGGGGTCGGCGGCCAGCTCCAGAAACCGCATGATCAGATCGCTCGTCGCGATCTCGCTCGCGGTCCGCAGCGGAGCCTCGAGATCCCGGCGGATCCGCCGATCGTCCGTCTTCGGCGCCACGTAGATCCCCGATCTGGCCCGCGCCTGGACGAGCCGGCGCGCCTCGAGCACCCGGTAGGCGCGGACGACCGTCGGCATGCTCACTCCCCACTCGACGCTCATGCGCCGGATGGAGGGGAGCCGATCGCCGGGGCGCAGCGTGCCCGCGGCGATCGACGACGTGATGGCGCGGACGATCCGCTCGTACGCGAACGACTCTCGCTCGGTGGTCGACGCGCCGGTCACTGGTCCTGCGGAGAGCGCAGATACGGCGCGACGTTATCTGCGATGTCGGCGAGCTCCGCGTCGGTCAGGGGCAGGGCTCGAACCAGCCTCGACCACCCGAGCGTCGACGGCGGGCCGAGCGGATGGTGCCGCATGTCCGAGCCGTAGAAGATCCGCTCCAGCCCGATCTGCCGGATCCGCTCGGTGATCCTCGCCCAGGTCTCTTCGGAATCCCCGATCGCTCGATCCATCTCCGTCAGGTCGAAGGACAGGTTCCGGGCTCGCGGATCCCCAGAGGAGACGGCATCGGCGAAGACGCCGAGCGCGTCCTCCGAAACGTCCGCTCCCCCCCAGAGGTGCGCGATCTGGATCGGGATGTCCGGCGCGGCCGGGAAGATCCGCTCGAGGAGCACCTGGGCCTCCTCTCGACCGTAGGGCCCGAACGAGCGGTGGGTGCGGGAATGCACGACGATCGCGAGGCCGAGCTCGTTCGCGATCTCGAAGACGCGGCGAAGCTGCGTCACGTGCGCAGAATCGTGGAGATTCACCCGGGAGTTCGCGAGATGGAGCTTCAAGCCCGGCACGCCGAGCTCCTCCGCGCAGCGACGAATCTCGTCGACCGCATACGGCCGGATCGGGCTGACGCTGCAGAAAGCAGTGAGCCGATCGGGATATCGCGCGACCTGCTCCGCCACCCAGTCGTTCTCCGCGCGCACGTTCTCGACCTCGTCGCCCGGCCACTCGTCCCCGGGGCTGCTGAACCAGTACGCGACCGAGAGGACCACGGCGCGTTCGATTCCGACCGCGTCCAGGTCGCCGATCAGGATGTCCGCCGTGATCGGCTCGGAGAAGGGCCGCGGCGGGACGATCGTCGCCGACTCGACCGCGATCCTCCACTCGCCCGGCACGACCTCGACGAGTCCCAGCACGAAGCTGAGGTCGTCGGTCGAGAAGTCGTTGGCGCCCGAACGGATCATCCCGGTCACGAAGGCCGTCGAGTCTCCGAGAGCGTACCCGTTGGGGAAGAAGCGCGTGTCCGGGGTATACGTGGTGGCGATCCCCGCGATCGCGTCCGCGCCCCGTGTCCAGAGCGCGTTCTCTACATCGAGGATCCGGGCGTCCTCGACGTACAGGTCACCGGGGTCCCCCGTCTCGATGACCCGATTCCGGGCGTCGAGCACGCGGTCGAGCGGCGGCGGAAGCTCGATGTTTGGAATGGCAGCGGGGGCAGGGCCGATCGCGCGCGCGCTCATCAGATGCTGATGATGGTCGACGAGCGGGGTCGGGCGCTCGGTCTGGGCGACTGCGAGGGCGCGCCCGAAGACCAGGAGCGGGGGCAGGAGGAGAAGGATCTGCAGGAACCTCGGTGCCATGTCGAGCTCTCCATCAATGGGGTGATCGAAGGAATGAAAACGTCCGAGTGGCATGGTACCGCCTTCTCCGCGGACCTGAACAGATACAGAAAACGGAAATATCGACCTGAACAGAACGCGATCCGGAGTCGGAAGCGCCGCCGAACATGTGCTAAATTCCGATTCCGCTGTCACTTGCAGATGGCCCCGGCCCAGGATCGCGAGGAAGGAAGCTCGATCCGTTGACGCAAAGGAAGCCCGTCCGCTGGCTCGCCGAGTTCGCCCTCGCGCTCCTCGTCTCCGGCTGCGCGCTATGGCGCACCGTGACGCCGGAGCCGGAGCCGCCCGACCCGACGGAGCTCACCGCCGAGACATTCGAGCGGATCCGGTCGAACCCGCCTTGGCTCGCCGCCTTCCTCCGCGACATGCCGAAGGGCGGGGACCTCCACTCGCACCTGACCGGCGCGATCTACGCGGAGAGCTACATCCGCTGGGCGGTCGAGGACGGCCTCTGCCTCGAGCGCGGCACGCTGGCCCTCGTCGCGCCGCCGTGCGACCCGGAGGCGGGGCGGCTCCCGGCAGCTGTGATCCTCGAGAACACCACGCTCTACGGCGACGTGATCGACGCCTGGTCGCTGCGCCACTGGCATCCGGCGCGGAGCGTGGGACACGACCAGTTCTTCCAGTCGTTCCTCAAGTTCCGAGCCCGCGATCGGACCGGAGACATGCTGGTCGAGGTGACCGGCCGCGCGGCCGCGCAACGGATCCGGTACCTCGAGCTGATGCTGAGCCCTCGGCTCGACGCGGTGATGGCGCTCGGGCGACAGGTCCGATGGTCGGACGAGCCGGACTCCTCCCGCGCTCGCCTCCTCGCCGCCGGGCTCCGCGACTCGCTGGCGCAGGTGGCCACGCTGCTCGACTCCGCCGAGGCGCGCCGGCGGGAGGTCCAGGGATGCGGGACCGCCGACGCGGACGCCGGGTGCGACGTCACCGTGCGCTATCTCTACCAGCTGCTCCGGGGGATGTCGCCCGAGGAGGTGTTCGCCCAGATCCTGGCCGGCTTCGAGCTCGTTCGACTGGATCCGCGGATCGTGGGCTTCAACCTGGTCCAGCCCGAGGACTATCCCGTCTCGATGCGCGATTTCGCGCTCCACATGTCGATGATCGATGCGCTGCAGCCGCTGTATCCCGAAGTTCCGATCGCGCTCCACGCGGGCGAACTCGTCGAAGGTCTGGTGCCGCCGGAGGGGCTCCGTTTCCACATCCGCGCCTCGATCGAGCAGGGACATGCGAGCCGGATCGGCCACGGCGTGTCGGTCATGCACGAGGACGACGCGACCGGGCTGCTCCGGGTGATGGCGGAGCGGGGCGTCCTGGTGGAGGTCGCGCTCTCGAGCAACGACGCGATCCTGGGCGTTCGGGGCGATCGGCATCCGCTCCGCGCCTACCTCGAAGCGGGCGTACCGGTCGCGCTCGTGACCGACGACGAAGGGATCACGCGGACGACCCTGAGCCGCGAGTTCCAGCGCGCGGTGGAGGAGCACGACCTCGACTACTGGACGCTTCGGCGAATGGCGCGGGCCTCTCTCGAGCACGCGTTCGCCGAGCAGCCCGAGAAGGAGCGGCTCCTTGCGGAGTTCGACGCGGCGGTGCGGGAGTTCGAGGCGCGCTGGTCGAGCGGCCCGGGCGTCGCCGCGGCCGCCCCTTGACGCGCGGCTGGCGAGGGGGCCGGGTGAGGCGCCCTACTCGAGACCGACCTCTCGCAGGAACCGGATGAACCGCGGATCGTCGCGCAGGGGATCGTAGAGCGGATCCACTTTCGGGATGTACCCGCCTCCCTGGTCGTCGTCGAACCAGATCCTCGGATCCATCCATCGGAACGCCTCATCGTACTCGCCCAGCGCGACCAGTACCTCTGCGATGCACGCGGCGCAGGGATCGGCGTCCGCCTGGAGTTCCGCCAGGATCTCGCGCGCCCTCCGGTGGTCGCCGGTCTGCGCGTACATGCGGGCCAGATTCGCGCGCGCGCCGCCGATCTGCGGAGCGAGGGCCGCCGCTCGCTCGGCGGCCTGTACGGCCTCCGCGTCCTGCCCTCGCGCCTCGTGGATCCGGCTCATCACGGACAGCGGGAACCACAGCTCGGGAGCGAGCGCGATGACCTTCCGGGCCATCTCCTCCGCGCCGTCGAGGTCGCCGGTCAGGAGTAGCGTGTTCGCGTACGCCGACTGAGGCGTCGGCGACAGGGGGTCCAGCTCCAGGGCGCGTCGATGCTCCGCGAGCGCCTCCTTCATCCGGTCGGTGGCGACGAGGGCCAGGGCCAGCCAGTGGTGCGCGAGCGGATAGCTCGGGTTCAGCTCGATGGCTCGCCGGAAATCCGACAGCGCGGAGTCCGTGTCGTTGTCCTGGTCGCGCAGGTAGCCACGCGTCGCGAGCGCCTCGACCAGGAGCGAGTCCAGCGCGAGCGCTCGCTCGACCGCCTCCTTGGCAAGAGGCAGCATCTCCTCCCGGGATCGATACCCGTAGACGGCCTGCACGATGTAGGCGTCCGCCAGCCCGGCGTGCGCCGCGGCGAAGTCCGGGTCCCGCGCGATCGCTTCGCGGAACAGCTCGGCCGCCAGCGCGACTCCCTCGCGGGACCGGCTCCGCCAGGCGTGCCGTCCCCGGAGATACAGCTCGTAGGCCTCGAGGTCGGACGGGCGAGACCGCGTCGCGAAGCTCTCCATCCCGCGCGGCAGCCGCAGGTCCAGCGCCTCGCCGACGGCGCGCGCGATCTCCTCCTGGACCGCGAAGATGTCGCCCGACTCGCGGTCGAAGGTCTCGGACCAGAGCTGGAAGCCGGTGCGGGTGTCCACGAGCTGGGCCGTGACGCGGACCCGCTCGCCCGTCTTCCGCACGCTGCCCTCGAGGACGTGTCCCACAGCGAGCTCCTCGCCGAGCGCGCGCGCGTCGAGGCTCCGTCCCTTGAGCGCGAACGACGACGCGCGCCCGGCCACCCGCAGCTGCGGAAGCCGGCCAAGCGCGCCGATCAGCTCGTCGGTCAGCCCGTCGGCGAAGTACTCCGCCTCGGGATCCGGGCTCAGGTTGTCGAACGGCGCGACGCCGAGCGAGGCGGTGAACGTGGCGGGGTCCGGCGACCTGATCGGTGGCGCATCGATGGGCACCGCCGGCGGTCCCTCTACTCCGACCCCTCCATTCCTCGCGAGGAGCCCCACGACGAGGATCGCGAGGATCCCCGCGGCGGCCGCGAGGAGGATCTCGCGACGTGGGAGGGCGAATCGAGCACGGGCGGGCACGCGTGCGCCCGCTGCGGATCCCTCCGGTTCGACTCGGAACACCCGGATCGGGGCGGCGAGCCCCTTGAGGCGTCGCTCCCCCAGCGGTGTGAAGCGGTGATGGGACCGCTGGCGCAGCGGTCGCCACACGTCCTCGCTGACGAGGACCTCGCCCGGCTTCGCGCTCTGCTGGAGCCGGGCCGCGGTGTTGACGCCGTCGCCGAAGAGGTCCCCGTCGGGGCCGGCGACGACCTCGCCGACGTGGACTCCCGCGCGGAGGCGCGCGGCGGGGACGACCTCCTCCGCCCGTCGGGCGAACCGCTCCTCCAGCGCCAGGGCGGATCGGACCGCCGCGTCCGCGCTCGCGAACTCGGCCAGCGCCCCGTCTCCGGTGCCCTTCACGAGTCGCCCGCCATGCTCGTCGAGAACCTCGCCGACGAGGGACCGCAGGACGTCGACGAGCCGGACCGCGGCGGCCTCGTCGCGGGACGCAAGCCCCGAGTAACCGACGATGTCCGCGAACCACACCGCCGCGAGGCGGCTGGAAGGTTCCGCGACCATCGGTCAGAGCCCATCGGGGAACGACGGCATGCGGCAAGATGCGGGCGCCGTTCGCGGTCGAGCAAGGCGCGCGATAGGGCCGCTGGCGGCGAGTGACGCCCCTGGCGATACTCGGCCGATCATGCCGAACAGGATCCTAATCGTGACGGCGCTCCTGCTCGCCGCGGGGACGGCCGCCGCCCAGGAGTCCGAGCCGGAGGGGTTCACCCGCGCCGACACCCTGCGCGGCGACTGGCGGACCCCCGGCCGCGCGTGGTGGGACGCCACCTTCTACGACCTCCACGTCGCGATCGATCCCGCCGACTCGTCGATCCAGGGGCACAACGCGATCTCCTACCGCGTGCTCGTCCGGCCGACCGAGCCAGTCCTTCAGATCGACCTCATGGCGCCGCTCGCGGTCGACAGCATCGTTCAGGACGGCCGGCGGCTGCCGGTCCATCGCGACGGCAACGCCTGGTTCGCCGCACTCCCGGCGTCTCCCGCAGCCGGCGACGAGAGGACGATCACGGTCTGGTACCACGGAAAACCCCAGAACGCGCCCAATCCGCCGTGGGACGGCGGCTTCACCTGGACGGCGGATTCGCTCGGCCGCCCGTGGATCGTGACGACCGACCAGGGGCTCGGCGCGAGCGTCTGGTGGCCGAACAAGGACACGCAGGCCGACGAGCCGGACAGCCAGCGCGTGGCGCTCACCCTGCCCGACCCGATCGTCGACGTCTCGAACGGACGGCTCCGCTCCACGACGCCGAACGGGGAAGGGACGACGACGTACGAGTGGTTCGTCACGAACCCGATCAACAATTACGCGATCACGGTGGCGGCGGGGAGCTACGCGCACTACTCGGACACGCTGGCCGGCGAGGCGGGGACGCTGACGCTCGACTTCTGGCCGCTCGACTACCATCTCGACGCCGCGCGGCGGCAGTTCCCGCAGGCGAAGACGACGCTCGCCTGCTTCGAGCACTGGTTCGGGCCGTATCCCTGGTACGAGGACGGCTACAAGCTCATCGAGACCCCGCACCCCGGAATGGAGCACCAGAGCGCGGTCGCGTACGGGAACTACTACGCGAACGGCTACCGCGGGCGTGATCTGTCGGGGGTCGGCATAGGGATGGAGTTCGACTTCATCATCGTCCACGAGACCGCGCACGAGTGGTGGGGGAACAACATCTCGACGAAGGACCTCGCGGACATGTGGGTCCACGAGAGCTTCGGGAACTACGCCGAGAACATCTACGTCGAGTGCATGATGGGAAAGGAGAAGGGTGCAGCGTACGTGATCGGCTCGCGCCGCGGGATCGACAACGACCGCCCGATCGTTCCGCCCGCGTACGGCGTGAATGCGCAGGGCTCGGGCGACATGTATCCGAAGGGCGGGAACATGCTGCACACGATTCGTCAAATCGTGGGCGACGACGAGAAGTGGCGCTCGATCCTGCGCGGGCTGCAGGCCGAGTTCCGTCATTCGACCGTTATGGGGAGCGACGTCGAGCAGTACATCGCCCGCGAGGCGGGTGTCGGCCTGGCGAAGGTTTTCGACCAGTACCTGCGGACGACGATGGTGCCCGCGCTCGAGTACCGGATCGAGGGAGGTACGCTCTCTTACCGCTGGGCCGACGTCGTGCCGGGATTCGATATGCCGGTCGAGGTCAAAGTGTCGGAGGGCCGGTTCGCGCGGATCCACCCGACGGAGAGCTGGCAGACCGTGCCGGTGGAGTTGGACGATGCCGCGGATTTCGCGGTGGACCCGGACTGGTACGTGATCCCGCGCGACGACTCCGCCGAGCCGCCCGAAGAGGATCCCGCGACATGATCCGAGGATCGCTCGGCGCGAAGGGCCCCACCGTCAGCGCGATCGGCCTCGGGTGCATGGGGATGTCGGACCTCTACGGCCCTGCGGACGAGGCCGAGAGCGTCGCGACGATCCGGGCCGCGCTCGACGCCGGCGTCACGCTCCTTAAGTACTCGCTGATCTCGCGCGGGATCGAGAAGGACATCCTGCCGGCGGCCCGCGAGCTCGGCGTCGGGATCACGGCGTACGGGGTTCTATCGCGAGGGCTCCTCAGCGGACGGTGGTCGAGGGAGCGCGCTTTCGCGGCGGGCGACTTTCGCGCGTGGCTGCCTCGCTTCACGGGCGAGAATCTCGATCACAACCTGACACTGGTGGAGCGGCTCCGGGAGCTGGCGAACGAGAAGGGGGTCACCGTCGCCCAGCTCGCGATCGCCTGGGTGCTCTCGCGCGGGGACGACATCGGCGCGCTCGTCGGCGCGCGCCGACGCGACCGGCTGGCCGAGGCGCTCGGCGCGCTCGCGGTCGAGCTGACACCGCAGGACGTCGCGCGGCTGGAGGCGGCCGTGCCAACGGATTCCGCGGCCGGCACTCGCTACGACACCCACCAGATGCAGATCCTGGACAGCGAGCGGGGGCGAAGCGGGGCGCCGTGAGGTGCTGCGCTGTCGTCGAGCTCCGGCAGTATACGCTTCGGCCGGGGAAGCGCGACGCCCTGATCGACCTCTTCGACGAGCACTTCGTCGAGAGCCAGGAAGCGGTCGGGATGACGATCATCGGGCAGTTCCGGGATCGGCTGCGCTCGGACCGGTTCGTCTGGCTGCGCGGCTTCCCGGACATGGAAGCACGCCACGCGGCGCTCCAGGCGTTCTACGACGGTCCGGTCTGGGCGGCGTACGCGGCGGTCGCGAACGACACGATGCTGGCGTGGGACGAGGTCCTGCTTCTCAAGCCCGCCCGGCCGGAGACGGCGTTCGATCTTCGACCGGATGCGTGGACCGCCTCGCACGAGCGTCCCGCGACGGTCCTCGCCGGCATTCACCGGATGGGCGTGTCGATCGACGCGGAGTTCGTGACTCGATTCGAGCGAGAGGTCGCGCCGGCCCTGGAGGCGAACGAAGTCCGGATCGAGGGCGTCTTCGTGACGGAGACCGCTCCCAACACGTTCGCGAGGCTGCCCGTGCGCGAAGGGGAGCGCGTCCTCGCGTGGTTCGGGACGGTGGACGAACCTGCGCATCCCACCGGATGGCTGGAACGCTTGGACCTGGCGGCCACTCTCGGAGATCGGCCGGTGTCCCTCCTGTACCTCGACCCGACGGCACGCTCCGCCCTCGGGCGCCGGCCCTCTACCACGCGGGCTTGACGCCCGCGCGATCGCGCCCTACTTCCCCGTTCCGACATGAATGCGATGACCACTGACGTGGTCCGGGTCGCATGGACACTCGTGGCTTCGCGAGACGAGCAGAGGGACGATGAGCGATCCACGCTACGACGCGATCGTGGTGGGAGCGCGATGCGCGGGCTCCCCGACCGCGATGCTCCTGGCCCGGAAGGGCTACCGGGTCCTTCTCGTGGACCGCGCCACATTCCCCAGCG
>JAICNR010000238.1 GCA_025931135.1 Gemmatimonadota bacterium
CGCGCGTGGCAGAGCGGTGATTCGTCACCTGCTTGCGCTTGGTCGGATTGCACGGCAGATCGCCGGGCCGAGCGCTCTCCCCCACGATCATGCCCGCGTACACGCGCTCCATCGGGCCCACGAACAGCGTGCCCCGCTGCTGCAGGTTCTCGAGCGCATACGAGGTCGCGGGACCCATGTCGAGGCTCACCATGGCGCCCCGCTCGCGGTGCTCGACCTCGCCGCGCCAAGGACCGTATCCCACGACCCGCGAGGTCATGATCCCGAGTCCCCGAGTGTCGGTCAGGAACTCGCTCCGGTAGCCGATCAGTCCGCGGGTCGGGATAACGTACTCGAGGCGCACGAGACCCGTGCCCGCGTTGTGAACGGCGGTGAGCTCAGCCTTCCGCCGGGCGAGCTTCTCGAATACCGCGCCCTGCTGCTCCTCGGGCACGTGGATCACGAGCTGTTCCAGAGGCTCTTCGACCGAGCCATCCTTCCCTTCGTGAAGGATGACCTCGGGTCGGGAGACGCAGAGCTCCATCCCCTCGCGCCGCATCTCCTCGATCAGGATCGCGAGATGGAGCTCCCCGCGTCCGGACACCTTGACGCCGTCAGAGCGCCCGATGTCCTCGACCCGGAGCGCCACGTTCACGCGCTCCTCGCGCGCAAGCCGATCGCGGATCTGGCGCAGGGTCACAGCCTTCCCGTCGCTACCCGCGAACGGACCGCTGTTCACCAGGAACAGCATCGAGACCGTCGGCTCCTCGATCTCGAGCGGCGGGAGGGCCTCGTCCGGCGCATCTGGCGCCCCGATCGTATCGCCGACCCCCAGCTCCTCGAAGCCCGCAATCCAGACGATGTCGCCCGCCGTGACCTCGTCGACCTCTTCGCGCTCGATCCCGCGCGTCACCCAGAGACGGCTGGAGGTCGCGGGATCGCGCCCGGTGATCTCCCATGACCCCGCCTCCCGGTCGATCCAGCGTGACGTACGGCGGATGAGTTGCTCCCCCCGCCGGTGCACGCCCTGGAGCACGCGACCGCAGCCGATCCGGCCCAGGTAATCGCTCCAGGCGAGGGTCGAGACCTGCATCCGGAACGGGGCATCGATCACGGCGTCCGGGGCCGGGACACTCTGGACGATCGTCTCGAACAGAGGCGCCATCCCGTCGCGCGCGTCCTTGTCCAGGTCGCGAACGAACCATCCCGCCAGACCGGAACCGTAGAGGACCGGAAAATCCGCCTGCTCGTCGCTCGCCCCGAGCTCGAGGAACAGGTCGAAGGTCTCGTGAAGGGCCTTCTCCGGATCGGCGTTCGGCCGGTCGACCTTGTTGAGGAGCACGATCGGCCTGAGGCCGCGCTTCAGCGCCCGCATGAGGACGTAGCGGGTCTGTGGCATCGGGCCCTCGTTGGCGTCCACCAGGAGGAGCGCGCCGTCGACCATGGAGAGCACCCGCTCGACCTCCCCGCTGAAGTCCGCGTGGCCGGGAGTATCCACGATGTTGATCCGGTGCCCTTCCCACTCCACCGTGCAGTGCTTGGAGCGGATCGTGATCCCCCGCTCGCGCTCGAGATCGCCCGAGTCCATGACGCGCTCGGTCACCTCGGCCCCGTCCCGGAAGACGTGGGCCGCCTTGAAGACCGCGTCGATGAGCGTGGTCTTCCCGTGGTCGATGTGGGCGATAATCGCCAAGGTCCGGATGCAATCGGGCGTCGTCATGTCTCTCGCGCTGCGTTCAAATGGGCAAAAAGAAGCGCCCCTGGCCGGGGGCGCGGCGGTCTCTCAGCCGAGGTAATATACACTCCCGGGCGGGTTTTGTCCCGCC
>JAICNR010000229.1 GCA_025931135.1 Gemmatimonadota bacterium
ACGACGGTGCAGCCCGCGGCCAGCGCGGGCGCGACCTTCCAGGAGGCGAGGTTGAGCGGGAAGTTCCACGGCACGATGGCGCCCACGACGCCGACCGGCTCGCGGAGCGTGTAGCCGAACTGGTTCGGTACCGAGAGCGGGATCGTCTCGCCCTCGATCTTCGTCGCCCAGCCCGCGTAGTACTCGAACGTCTCGGCCGTCATGTCGACGTCGATCCCGCTCTCGAACACGGGCTTCCCGTTCTGGAGCGTCTCGACCCGGGCGATCTCCTCCTTCCGCTCCTCGAGGAGCCGCGCCATGTCCCACAGGATCCGCGCGCGCTTGCGTGGCGAGAGCCCCGGCCAGGCTCCGGAGTCGAACGCCCCGCGCGCGGCCAGGACCGCGCGGTCGACGTCCGCCGCGTCGCCCGCAGCCACTTCCGTGAGCTTCTCGGCCTTGGCCGGGTTCACTACATCGAAGGCCTTCCCGCTCGCGGCCTCGACCCATTCGCCGCCGATGAACAGGCGCCCCGGGGAGAGAACACGGGAAAGTTCCTGCGTAGAGGCGTCCGACATCACTTCCCCGCGAACTGCGGCTTCCGCTTCTCGACGAACGCGGTCAGGCCTTCCTTGGCGTCCGCGGACGAGAACAGCTTGGCCTGGAGCTCGCGCTCGATCGCGAGGCCCTGCTCGAGGGGGACCTCGGCGCCCGACTGGCACGCGCGCTTGATGTGGCCGACCGCCATCGACGCCTTGCCCGGTGTCGTGAACTGGCGGGCATAGTCCATGACCTGATCCATGAACGCGTCGGTCGAATCGGCCTCGAAGACCTTGTTCACGATCCCCAGCGACGCCGCCTGATCCATCTCGAAGTTCCCGCCCTCAGCCATCAGCTCGATCGCCTTCGACTTTCCGACGAGGCGGGTCAAGCGCTGCGTGCCGCCCGTCCCCGGCAGGACGCCGAGCGTGACCTCGGGGAGACCCACCTTGCCGGCGCCCTTGCGGGCGATACGGAGATCGGCCGCCATCGCGACCTCGAGGCCGCCACCCACCGTGTGACCGTTGAGCGCGGCGATCACGAGCTTGGGGGTGTGCTCGAGGCGCGAGAGCGTCTCGTTCGCGTGCAGGCAGAAGAAGTACTTCCACGTGGGATCGGACTTCTGCAGCATGTCGATGTTCGCGCCGGCGCAGAAGAACTTGTCGCCCGCGCCGCGGATCACGATCACGTGGACGTTCTCGTCGAAGCGCGCCTTCAAGATCGCGTCGTCCAGCGCGCGCATCATCTCGTGGGTGTAGGTGTTCGCGGGCGGATCGGTCAGCTCGAGGAACGCGATGCCGTTCTCGACGCGGTAGCCGACGAGGGTGCCGGCCGGCGGAGCCATGGTTTCGGGCGTCACGGGTGAGGTCCTCCTGTGGTCTTGGTGAGTCAGATCAACGCCCCTCGAACCGGGGCTCGCGTTTCTCGAGGAAGGATGTGATCCCCTCGCGGGCATCGCGGGTGTTCCAGCAGCGTTCCTGGGATTCCAGCTCCCGCGCCAGGGCCTGGTCCAGAGTATAGCCGAGCGACTCCCGGACCGACCGCTTGATTTCGGCGATGGTGAAGGCAGGGCCGGAGGCCAGCTGCTCGGCGAACGCGAGCGCCTCGGGAAGAAGCTGGTCCCCGGGGATCACCCGGCTCACGAGCCCGATCCGGTGGGCCTCGGCCGCGTCGATCAGCTCTCCCGTCCACATCAGCTCGAGCGCGCGCGACGCGCCCACGATCCGGGGAAGCGTGTAGAGCGAGCCCCCGTCCGGATGGAGCCCGATCTTCACGAAGGACTGGCCGAAGCGGGCGCGGTCCGAGCACCAACGGAGGTCACACGCGAGCGCGATGCTCATGCCGCCCCCCGCCGCCGCGCCGTTGACCGCGGCGATCACCGGCTTGTCGCAGGCGAGCATCGCGCGCACCACGCCGGGACCTCCGCCCACGAGCGGCTCGAACTCCTCGAACTGCCCGCCGCGGTCGAACACCGACTTCATGAACGCGATGTCGCCGCCCGCGGAGAACGCGCGTCCGGCGCCG
>JAICNR010000073.1 GCA_025931135.1 Gemmatimonadota bacterium
CCCCCACAGCGGGTCCTGTTCATCCTCGACGGGCTGGTGAAGCTCGTCGGGGTTTCCATGAACGGGGTCGAACGGATCATCTACGTCTTCCGTCCGGGAGACATCACGGGCTCACGCGTGCTTCTGGACGAGAGCCCCGAAGCCGCCTACGAGATCGTCGCCATGCGACCCGTTCGCGCCATCGCCGTGAACAAGCTGGATTTCCTGCGAGTAGCGGAGGAGCACCCCGAGCTCTTGATGGTCGTGACGCGGGAGTTCTCGCGACGCCTGACGGGCCTGACCAGCCGGATGCTGGCGGCCATGTCCGAGGACGTGCCGGTGCGGTTGGGTCAGCTTCTGATCGACTTCGCCCCTGCGGGGGCGACCGAGCTCGACGAGCTCGTTCCTCTCAGCTACCCGCTGACCCATGAGGCGATGGCGCAGATCATCGGCGCCAGCCGCCCCCATACCTCGACCGTCCTCCGCGACCTTGAGGAGCAGGGCCTCGTCCGACGGCGGAGCGATCGCGGTCTGCTCGTGCGGCCCGCCCGCCTCGCGCAAATGGTTCGCGGGATGAACCCCGAAGCGTACCGGCCCGCCGTCTGAGCCATCGTTCTCCTGCCTAGGACGGCCAGAAGATCGGGATGAGGATCGTGGCCGTGATCAACAGGATCAGGTTCAGCGGGCCCCCCACTTTGGGGTAGTCCGCGAAACGATACCCGCCAGGGCCGTAGATCAGGGTGTTCGTCTGGTAGCCGATCGGGGTCATGAAATCCGCGGAGGCCCCGAACATGATGGCGACCAGGAGCGCGTACGGGTTCATGCCGAGGTCGTCCGCCGTCAGCAGCGCGATCGGCGTCATCACGACGGCGGTCGCGTTGTTCGACATGATCGACGTGAGGACGGACGTCATCAGGTAGAACGCGCCCACGACCGCGCGGGGCCCCAGCGGGCCGAACACGGAGGCGAGGTGGTGCCCGAGCCAGGCGGCGGCGCCCGTCTTGTCCATCGCGATGCCGAGCGGGATCGCCCCCGCCAGCAGGAAGACCACCATCCAGTCCATCTCCTCGTAGATCTCCTCGAGACTCACGCAGCGAATGAAGATCATGAGGATCACCCCGGCCATCGCAGCGGGGAGGATCGGAAGGAGGCCGCTCCCCGCTACCGCCACCACCGCGATCAGAATTCCGATGGCGATCAGTGCCCGGGGTCGAGGACCCGATGGAGCCTTGACCTCGCCCAGCGGCACGAACCCCGGCTCGTCCGCGAGCGCATCCAGCGCCGGAGCTCCGCCGTGTACGAGGAGCAGGTCTCCCGGCTCGAGGCGCACCTCCGCCAGCCGCTCGCGCTCCGTTCGCCCGTGGTGCTGGATCGCGAGCACCGTAGTGTCGTAGCGCTGCTGAAAGCGGGATTCCTTCAGCGTGCGGCCCACCAGAGGGCACGTCGGGGCGACCAGGATCTCGGCCAGCCGCGCGTCGCCGGACGCGAGATCGACGGTGGTCTGATGATCGACCGGCGTGTCGAGCTTCTCTTTCTCCGCCAGCTTGAGGAGGTTCTTCGAATGCCCCTGGGCGTACAGCAGGTCCCCCGGCGTGACCCGGCGATTCGCCACCGGTCCCCACAGCGAGCGGGAGGAGCGCCGGAGGCCTAGGATCGAAACCCCGTACATCTCGCCCCAGCGGACCTCCGCGAACGTCTTCCCAGCCGCGGGGGAGTCGGCCCGCACCTGGAGCTCGGTCATGAACTCCCGCACGTCGTACTTGCCGGTAAGGTCGGTCTGCCCCGCGCGACGCGGCATCAGGGCGCGACCGATCGTGAAGAGGTACAGCAGCCCGATGGCGAGATAGATGAGGCCGAGCGGCGCGATCGAGAACAACTGGAGGTCGTCGAATCCGCGGTCCCGCGCCAGCCCGTTGACGACCAGGTTCGTGGACGTCCCGATCAGGGTCACGGTGCCGCCGAGGATGGCCGAAAACGACAGTGGCATCAGGAACCGGGATGGCGGCTCCCCCGTCTGCTGAGCCACTGCCAGGAAGACCGGCAGGAAGACGACGACGACCGCGGTGTTGTTGAGAAACGCCGAGATCGGAGCCACGACCAGACAGAGGACGATCAGGCGCATTTCGGTGCCCCCCAGCGGGGCCGTTCGCGCCCAGCGGCCGATCGCCGCGATCGCGCCCGTCTTCATGAGCCCCAGCGAGAGCACCAGCATGGCCGCGACCGTGATCGTGGCCTCGTTGCTGAACCCCGCGATGGCCTCGGCGGGATCCAGGATGCCGGCCAGGAGGAGGACGACCGGGATTGTCAGCGCCACCTGGTCGACGGGAAAGCGCTCGGTGATAAACAGGGCGAGGGCGCCCAGGATCACGGCGAAGACGATCGCGATCTCCAGCGTCAAAGCCGTCTCCGGTGCGGGACCAGGGCCGCGGGCGAGCGGCCCCAATATAACCGCGTGTAGAACGATGCCGGTGGGGAGGTGCCGTTCGCCCGAAGGGGACTTTACACAGAGCCTGAAGCTGGTTATGATAAATACCCCCCGGATATGGCGTTAGCGTCCGAGGGGGGGCCGGAAGGCACTCGGCACCTGTAAGAAGTCCGCTGCTCGGGGCCGGGCGGATCGGGTAGGGTCGATCAACTGGAAATCCCATGTGCGACCGATCCGGGACAGGCCAACCGGGGTAAGACGCGGAGGTGGTGTATGAACGTACGGGTGGAGCCGAACCGTTTCCTGAGCGTCGCCTGCGAGCCGGACGAGCGCATCGTGTTCGACCGCAAGGAGACGAAGTACCACCTGCTAAGGGATTCGGCAGCGCGGCTGTGGGACGACATCTGCGAAGGCGGGACGTTCGAAGTCGCAGCTGGCCCGGAGGGGAATGAGCCGCTGACGCTCCTCGCCGAGGCCGGGCTGATCGGGATCGATGACGACGCTTCAAGCGAGCGGATCACCCGTCGCGTGTGGCTGCGCCGTACGGGAAAGGTGTCGGCCGCCGCCGTCGTGCTGCCGCTGGTGGCTTCGATAACCACACCGCACCTGGTTCTGGGACAGGGCGCGAGCGTCGAGGACGCGGCAGACCAGCGCGATCCCTAGCGGCGCTCCGCTACAGACATCCAAGTAAGGGCCCGCCCATCGCCGATCCGTTAATCGACGGCCCGCACGGGTACGAGCACGGCGCGACTCCACCCTCCCGCGCGCCGGACCAGACCGGTCATCCGGTGCCCGGCTTCCCCTACCGCACCCGCTGGCAGACCGGGCTCTGGCTCGACCTGTTCGAAATGCAGGTCGACCTCATCGAGCGCGACGTCGCCAGGGCCATGGCCCAGGACTCCGTCATGGTCTTCCAGAGTATTCCGCTCACCGGGCGCGGGGGCGGACACTACGCGACGAACGTGGAGGTCGCGGAGCACCTGGCCCGCCGGCTGATGGAGGAATGGGGCCATCGCTTCTGGGTGCTGAACCCCGCACGCTACCAGCTGGAATCGAAGGAAGGCACCGGCCTCATGCACCTCCACGCGTCGCGGCTGTCCCAGGAGCGGGGCGAGGACATCGACGTCGACGAGCTGTTCCGTCGTTCGCCACCCCATGGGGGGGACTATATGCGAATGTGGACTCGGATCCTGGTGGAGGACTCCGAGGATTTTTCCGGCCGCCGCTGGGACGTCCTGTACTTCGTTGGCCCGAGCGACGTGCGTACGTTCTTCACCGAGGACGGCGCCCGCACCTGGACCGCCGGAGTCGAGGAGTACTTCGCGCGCAAGCAGACGATGGATCGGGACTTCCATGACGCCTTCGTGCCGCCGTTCTTCGACCGCGAAGGGAGACGGCTGACGGGCACGGCCGAAAAGGAGGAGTGGAAGCGCAGAAGGAACGCGTTCTTCCGCTACTACACGGTCCGCGCCGGAGTCAACTTCAGTCTCGGCAGCCACGACGAGTGGAACATCTGGCAGGGCCTGAACGAGCGCCGCCGCGCCTCCGAAGGGATCGCCGATCAGATCGCGGGATATTTCGACGGCCGGCAGCTCGATCCGGCCTCGTTCTCCGAGCGGGCGGCGCCCGGCTACGAGGCGCTCGCGGACGAGCCGCCATCCGAAGAGCACGAGGTCGACAAGGCGCCGACCCCGGAACGCGTGGCTTCAGACGAACGCCTGCAGTCCTGAAACGCGAACGGGGCGTCGACCGGTCTCGAGCTCCCGGTGACACCCCGCGTCGCGATCATTCTCCCCGCATCCCTTCCACCCAACGATGGGGATATTACTGTCGTCCCACGGGCTGCGATATAAGGCATCGTACACGACGGAACCCGATCGTTTCTGTTCGAAGCTTGCCAAACGTCGCGCATCCCCTCACCGTCGGGGGGAAATCGCGCCTGGCCCGGGCCGTGCATATCTTGACATCCGATGTCACCGAGCGAAGCGACGACGATTCCGGCCCGGCCCTCTAGACTGCGCGAGCTGACGGCCGAGTTCCGCGACTTGGAGGCCCGCCTCCGCGAGGGAGGTGGACCGGAGCGGGTCGCCCGACAGCACGAGCAGGGCAAGCGGACCGCGCGGGAGCGGATCGAGTTGTTGCGCGATCCGGGATCGGGATTCCTGGAGATCGGGCTGCTGGTTGCGTGGGATCGATACTCCGGGCAGGCCCCGGCCGCCGGTGTCGTAACCGGTTTGGCGCGAGTGGCCGGCAGACCGGTGATCGTGGTCGCGAACGACGCGACCGTCAAAGCGGGCTCGTGGTGGCCGGAGACGATCACGAAGATCCTCCGCGCCCAAGAGATCGCAATGCGCTGCCGGGTGCCGATCGTGTACCTGGTGGATTCCGCAGGCGTGAACCTCCCCTATCAGGGCGGCGTGTTCCCCGGGCAGTACGGCGCGAGCCGGATCTTCTACTACAACTCGATCATGCGGCGATACCTCGGCGTGCCGCAGATCGCCGCGGTGATGGGTCCCTGCATCGCGGGCGGGGCCTATCTGCCCGCCCTCTCGGACGTGATCCTGATGGTCGAGGGAACGTCGTTCATGGGTCTGGGCGGCCCGAACCTGGTAAAGGGAGCCACGGGGCAGACCGTCGACGCCGAGGAGCTGGGCGGTGCGCGGCTCCACACCGAAGTCAGCGGCGTCGCACACTACCGCGTCCCGGACGACGAGACTTGCGTCGTGCGGATTCGGGATCTCGTGGCCGAGCTGCCCTATGCCCCGCCGGCCGTCGGCGAGGACTGGACCGCGGTGCCGGGGCGCGAGCCGGCCGAGCTCTACGACATCCTTCCGGCGGACCATCGCCAGCCCTACGACATGCGGGAAGTGCTGGGGTGCGTGCTCGACGCGGGGCGCTGGGACGAGTTCCAGTCCGATCTCGCGCCGGAGATGATCTGTCTCACCGGCCGCCTGCTCGGAATGCCGGTCGGCGTGATCGCGAACGCGCGCGGCATGTACCGGCGGGACCACGGCCCGCCCCGGTTCGGGGGGATCGTCTACACGGAGTCCGCCGAGAAGGTGGCGTACTTCCTCGAGAACCTGAACCGCCATCGCACGCCGATGCTCTTCGTCCAGGACGTTTCGGGGTTCATGGTGGGGCCGGAGGCCGAAAGGAGCGGGATCATCCGCGCCGGCGCACGATTCGTGGAGTCGATGGCGACCGCCACCGTTCCCAAGCTCGTTCTCACCGTGAATCACGCCTCCGGGGCGGGCTACTACGCGATGGCGGCGCAGGGCTTCGATCCGGACTTCCTGTTCACGCTTCCGACGGGGCGCATGGGCGTCATGGAGGGCGAGAGCGCGGTCCGCGCTCTGTTCGGTCCGGAGCTCGACCGGTTGCAGGCCGAGGGCGAGGAGCCGGGCGACGAGCTCAAGGCGCGGATCGAGGCCGTCCGTGCGGACTACGAGGAGGAGCTCGACGCCCGTCACGCGGCGGCGCGGGGTCACGTGGACGCCGTGCTCGAGCCCGAGCGGTTGCGGGACCGCCTGGGCTTCGCGCTCTGGACCGCGCTCCACAACCCGGGCCCCCATCTCGGGGCGTTCGTCCTGCCTCCGGCGGCCGGAAGAGTCTAGCCGCGGCGATGCGGCGCCCGGTCCGGCTCGCCCTTCTCGCGATCGCCCTGATCGGTGCTGTCCTGGCGGTCTGGGTCCTGGGCGGCGTCCTGTGGCCCCGGCCGCAGTTCGAAAACCGCGGAGCGCCCTGGATGGCGGACTCTCCGCCGAACAGGTAGGGCGCGCTTCGCATCCGGGCCGATCCGCGACCCGGCTAGCCTTCCTCCGCCTCGGGCTCGTCCAGCCCTGCCTGGACGTGCCGCCAGCCGAACCTGCCCTTGATGCACAGATGGCCGCTCGTCACGTCGTGGTCGAGCGGAGAGGTGACCTTCACGATGCGGTTGTCCTGGACGTGCAGGTCGAGGTTGCAGCCTACGCCGCAGTAGGAGCAGATGGTCCGCGTCACCGATTGCCGCGACTCGTCCCAGGTGCCTTCCCGCCGCATGTCGAACTCGGTCTTGAAGACCAGCGCCCCGGTCGGACAAACGCCGATGCAGTTCCCGCAGTAGACACATGCGGAGTCGGGAAGCGTGACATCGAACTCGGTGGAGATCCGGGCGTCGAACCCGCGCCCCGCCACCGCGATCGCGAAGGTGTTCTGAGCCTCTACCCCGCACGCCTGAACGCACTTGTAGCACAGGATACACTTCTCGTAGTCGCGGATGTAGAGCTCGTCCTGCACCTTCGGCGGCTGGGCGACCGTCTCCGCGCGCGACCCGTAGCGGGCTGGATCCGCCCGGTACTCGTGCATCCACTGCCGGATCTCCTCGTCGGCGAGCGACAGGTCGACCGAGGAGCCGAGGAACTCGAGCACCATCTTGCGGCTGTGCCGGACGCGCTCGCTGTCGGTGGATACGACCATCCCCGCCTCGGCCCGGCGCGAGCAGGCTGGAACGAGTGCGCGAGACCCTTCGAGCTCGACGACGCACACCCGGCACGTATTGACGGGCGTGAGCGTCTCGAGGAAGCAGAGCGTCGGCGTCGGGATCCCGGCCTCCCGGCACGCCGCGAGGATCGTCGATCCCTCTGGTACCGTGACGTCGTGGCCGTCGACCGCGATCGTCACGCTCCGCACGGTGGATCCCCGAGCGACGCTCACCGACGATCTCCGTTCCCGATCAGGCCGAGGGAGATCGCCGAGCGCGCGGCGAGGGCCGCCGTGTGGCCAAGGCCGCAGATCGAAGCGTCGCCCATCGCCCGGCCGATCTCGTCCAGGAGCCCGGCCTCGTCCTCTCCCCCGATGAACCGCCTCAGGGCTTCCTCCTGGCGGACCGTCCCCACGCGGCAGGGGACGCACTGCCCGCACGACTCGTGGCGGAAGAAGGCGGCGATCCGGAGCACGATGTCGTTCATGTCCGCGGCCTCCCCGAACACCATGACGACGCCGGAGCCGAGCGACGCGCCGGCGGCGCGGGTGCCTTCGAAGGTGAGCGGGATGTCGAGCCGGTCGGGCGGAACGAACGTGCCGGCCGCGCCGCCGAGGAGGATCGCGCGCGGCCGGCCGCCGGACACGCCGCCCGCGAGCTCGAGCAGCTCGCCCAGCGTGACGCCGAACACGACCTCGTAGAGTCCCGGCCGCGCCACGGATCCCGAGACGCAGAAGAGCTTCGTTCCCGTCGAGGCTTCGGTTCCGACGCCGGCGAACGCGGGGCCGCCCTCGAGGACGATGTCGAGGACGTTGATCAGCGTCTCGACGTTGTTCACCAGGGTCGGCTTGCCGAAGAGCCCGCGGTCGGTCGGGAACGGGGGCTTGTTGCGCGGCTCTCCGCGGAACCCCTCGATCGAGTTGAACAGCGCGGTCTCCTCGCCGCAGATGTACGCCCCGCCCCCGCGGCGGATCTCGATGTCGAAATCGAAACCGGCCCCCATCACGTCCCGGCCCAGGAGCCCCTGGCGACGGCACTCTGCGATCGCGTGCTCGAGCCGCGCCGTGGCCGTCGGATACTCACCGCGCACGTAGAGATACGACGTCTCGCACCCGGTCGCGTAGCCCGCGATCGTCATCGCCTCGACGAGCGCGAACGGGTCCTCCTCCATGAGCGCCCGATCCTTGAACGTTCCGGGCTCAGACTCGTCGGCGTTGCACACGAGGTAATGCGGCCTGGCGGGAGCCGTCGCCACGGCGGCCCACTTCCGCCCGGCCGGGAACGCGGCGCCCCCCCGGCCGAGAAGACGGGAATCGCTCACCTCGCGAACGACCCCTTCCGGGCCCAGATCGAAGGCCCTGCGGAGCGCTTCGTACCCGCCCGCGGCCTGATAGTCGTCGAGGCGCGCGGGGTCGAGGCGTCCGATCCGGCGGAGCAGCCGCAGCTCCGTCGATCCGTCCTCGATCTGCGGGATGCGGACGCTGCCGGACCGCAGCGGGATGGCGAGATCCGTGCCCTCCCGGCCCGCTAGGTCCGCCAGCAGCCGCTCGACCGGCAGGCCCGGGGCGAGGCCGTCGACGGTCGCGTTCTCCGCGTTCGTGCGCTGGATGAACGCCGCCGGGGCTCGATCGCACGCCCCGACGCAGGGACTCGGCAGCCACGTGACCGCGTCGGTTCCCCCGGCCGGGCCCAGGACTTCCTCCAGGACGGCGACGACCCTGTCCGCGCCCGCCATCCGGCAGGCGATGTCGTCGCAGGCGTGGATGACGACGGGAGCGCGCGGCCCGGTCGGCAGCAGCGCGTAGAAGCTCGCCACGCCGTACGCCTCGGCGGGCGGTACCCCGAACCGCTCGCAAACGTGGTTGAGCCCGCCTTCAGAGATCCATCCGATCGCGTCGACGAGAGCGTGGAGCGCGGGCAGGAGGAGGTGGCGCGGAGGCGGGCCGCTCGCGG
This sequence comes from Gemmatimonadota bacterium, assembly GCA_025931135.1. Lineage (GTDB taxonomy): Bacteria > Gemmatimonadota > Gemmatimonadetes > JACCXV01 > JAHWKZ01 > JAICNR01. The sequence goes on from JAICNR010000073.1 coordinate 8,817, forward strand.
CGGGAGCGGGAAGCGAACCGAGGAAGGCGTCCACGGCCTCGCGCTCGGCCGAGCTCGGCGCGGCCGCCATGAGCTTCAGGTCCACGGCGCGTCCCTCAGCCGGCGAGCGCCGGCTCGAGCTTCTCGATCCGGACCGCGCTGGCCTTGAACTCGGCCGTTCCCGATTTCGGATCCCACGCGTCGATCGTGAGCACGTTCGTATCGACTTCTTCCGGGAAGTGGAGAGTCATGAACGCGAGACCGGGACGCAGGCCGGGATCGATCCGCACCGGCCCCTCGACCGAGCCGCGCCTCGACGTCACGCGCACGCGCTGGCCCTCGGCGACCGCGAGCGCCTCGGCGTCCTCGGGTGAGAGCTCGACGCAACCGCCGCGGCGGATCGGCGCCGTGTAGCGCGAGGTCTGGACGCCGGTGTTGAACGAGTCCAGGCAGCGCCCGGTGGTCAGGCGGATCGGGTATTCGTCCGTCAGCTCGTCGACCGGCGGCTCGTACTCGACCGGCATGAACGGCGCCGCAGGTCCTTCGCGCGGTTCCTCCCACAGACGCCCGTGCAGGAACAGCGTGCCGGGATGCGTCTCGTCGGGACATGGCCACTGGATCCCGCCCAGTTCCTCGAGTCGGGCGTAGCTCATGCCGGTGTGCATCGGCGAGAGCGATCGCAGCTCGTTCCAGACTTCTTCCGCGGAGGGCGCGCCCCACTCGTGGCCGAGGCGTCGAGCGAGATCGGCCAGGATGAGGAGATCGTCCCTGGCTTCGCCCGGCGGCTCGAGCGCTTTCCGCACGCGCTGGACCCGCCGCTCGCTGCTCGTCACCGTGCCTTCGGTCTCGGCCCAGCCGGCCGCCGCCGGAAGCACGACGTCGGCCATCTCCGCCGTCGCCGTAGCGAAGATATCCTGGACGACCATGTGCTCGAGACCCTCGAGGAGCCGCCGGGTCTTCGTGGCGTCGGCCTCCGACTGGGCCGGGTTCTCCCCCACGACGAACAGCGTCCTCAGCTTCCCCTCCTCCATCGCCTCGAACATCTGGCTGATGTGCCAACCCCGGCGGGCCGGGATCTTAACTCCCCAGGTCCGTTCGAACTTCTCCCTCGCCACCGCGGCTTCAACGTCCTGGAAGCCGGGCAGCTTGTTCGGAATCGCTCCCATGTCGCCGCCGCCCTGGACGTTGTTCTGCCCGCGCAGCGGGCAGAGGCCCGACCCGTAGCGGCCGACGTGCCCGGTCAGGAGCCCGAGATTGATCAACGCGAAAACGTTGTCCGCGGCGTTGTGGTGTTCGGTGATCCCCAGGGTCCAGCAGATCTGCGCTCGGCCAGCGAGGGCATAAGCGTGGGCGAGCTGCCGGATCTCCTCCGGCGCGACGCCCGTGACTTCCCCGCCGCGCTCGAGCGTCCACGGCTCCACGGACTCGCGGTACTCGTCGAAGCCGCTCGTCGCGCGTTCGATGAAGGTCCGGTTCTCCAGACCCGCGTGAATGATCTCGCGGGCGACCGCGTTGGACAGCGCGATATCCGAGCCGACGTCGATCCCAAGCCAGTGGTGGGCCCACTTGGCGGAGCTCGTCCGGCGAGGATCGACGACGAACAGCTCGGCCCCGTTCCGGACCCCCTTCAGCAGGTGGTGGAAGAAGATCGGGTGCGTCTCGCGGGCGTTCGATCCCCACAGGAGGATGACGTCCGTCTCCTCGATCTCCTGATACGAGCTCGTTCCGCCCCCCGCTCCGAATACCGTCGCCAGACCGACGACGCTGGGAGCGTGTCAGGTTCGGTTGCAGCTATCGACGTTGTTCGAGCCGATGACGGAGCGGGCGAACTTCTGGGTCAGGTAGTTGAGCTCGTTCGTGGTCTTCGAGCAGCTGAAGAGCCCGAAGGAGCTCGGCCCGTGCTCTGCCGTCACCCGCCGGAACCCGTCCGCGGCCCGGTCGAGCGCCTCGTCCCAGGACGCCGGCCGGAGCCGGCCGTTCTCGTGGACGAGCGGTCGCGTGAGCCGCGCGTGGCGGTTCTTCATCGCGCCTCCTTTCTCCCGCCAGTGTACCGCGGCCCTCTGCGGAGAAGCAACACGGAGGTGGTTTGCTACCCCGGCTCGGGTTAGGGTACAATGGAACCGTCCCCACCGTTTCAGAACTCCACCTGAATCAGGAGATTCGAGCATGCCGAAGTTCGCGAAGCCGCTGTCAGCGGCCGCCCTCACGTTCGTCCTCATAGCCGGATGCCAGCAGGAGCCGGCGACCGAGACGGGGTCCACCGAAGAGACCCCCACCGTCGACGTGGCCGCCGTGCGCGAGGCGATCGACGCCTCCGGCGCGGCCTGGGAATCGGCCGCTCTTGCCGGCGACGCCGCCTCGTTGACGGCCCTCTACACCGAGGATGCGATCGTGATGCCCCCGAACGCCCCGAAGTCCGTGGGCAGCGCTGCGATCCAGAGCGCATTCACCGAGATGCTGGCGGCGGCGCCGTTCACGGCAATCGACATCGTGACCGAGGGGGTAGAAGTGTCGGCCTCGGGCGACATCGCGTGGGCGCTCGGCACGTACACCAGCACGAATACCGTGGCCGGAGAGCCGTACGAGGACACCGGCAAGTGGATGATCGTGTCCGAGAACCA
>JAICNR010000039.1 GCA_025931135.1 Gemmatimonadota bacterium
CTGCCGGTGGAGGCCTCGATCAGCGAGGCGGCGTCCATCATCGTGAACAAGAACGTGGACCCGTTGCCGCTCACCCGGGAGGGGAAATGGGTCGGCCTCATCAGCCGACGCTCCCTGATCCGGAAGCTGCTCCAGTTCTGATCCGCAATCCGAACCGCAGGTGGAGGAGGAAGCCATGACCGCCGAGCGCACGCTCGCGATCATCAAACCCGATGCCGTCGGGAGGAACCTGATTGGCAAGATCATCGCGCATCTCGAGGGGGCGGGGTTCGTGATCCGCGAGCTGCAGATGACCCGCCTGAGCGAAGACGAGGCGCGCCGCTTCTACGAGGTGCACTCCGAGCGCCCGTTCTACCAGAGCCTGGTCGCATTCATGACCAGCGGCCGATGCGTCCCGATGGTTCTCGAGCGCCACAGCGCGGTCTCGGCCCTGCGGGAGACGATCGGCGCTACGGATCCGGCTCGAGCCGCCCACGGGACGGTTCGTGCCCTGTACGCCGAGTCCGTCGAGAGGAACGCGATCCACGCATCGGATTCGCCCGAAAATGCCGCCCGGGAGATCGATTTCTTCTTCCCCTCCTGAGAGTCCGTGAACGGCCGGGGGGTACGCGGAGGTTTGACCACTCGGGGGAGCAAACGTATCTTTAAATGCTATGTTCGTGGATCTCTCCCGGATCGATGGCGGGCGCTGGGAAGAGCGCTTCTTCATCGAGCCGGCGAGCCCGGCCGTCGTGGGTTTCGAGCCGGAGATCCCCGAGCCGCTCGTTCTCGACGTCGAGGTGCGGAACCCGTCGGACGGAACGTACGTGGTGACGGGTTCGCTCTCGGGAACGGTCCTCGCCCCGTGCAGGCGCTGCCTCAAGCCGACCTCGATCCCGTTCGATATCCCCCTCCGCGTCGTGTTCCAGGAGGGCAGGCGGGACGCGGAGCGAGACGACGAGCCGGGCGACGACGATATCGTGTGGATCGAGCGTGGCGCGAAACGGCTCGAGCTCGACGAGCAGGTCCGCGACCTGCTGTTCCTCGAGACCGAACGATTTCCACTGTGTCGTCCCGACTGCAAGGGGGTATGCCCCGAGTGTGGTCAGGATCTCAACGTGGGATCGTGCGATTGCACGTTCGAGGCACATGATTCGCGCTGGAAGGCGCTGGAGGGGCTCCGATCAACGGAGCCTGAATGAGCCCGGCCCGGTATGCCAGCCGGGCAAAAAGAGCAGGACCACCAACGATCGAGGGAGATACCATGGCCGTCCCCAGAAGGAAAACCTCGAAGACGCGCAAGCGGAAGCGCCGCACGCACAAGCACGCCACCGCACCGACGCTGGTGAAGTGTGACAAATGCATGCAGCCGAAGTTGCCGCACCGGATCTGTTCCCATTGCGGCCACTATGCCGGCCGCCACGTCATCGAGGTCGAGGAAGAGTTCTAGACCGCGGCAAACCACGAGCAACGCCCAGATTCAGACCGCGACCCTGAGAGGAGCCCGATGAAGCACCCCACTTCGCGGGCGATGATCAGCGCGACCGGGATGTCGGTGCCCGACAAGGTCGTCACGAACGCCGATTTCGAGCGCATCGTGGAAACGACCGACGAGTGGATCACGTCGCGCACGGGCATCCGGGAGCGACGGATGTGCGCGGAAGGCGAAAACACCGCTGATATGGCGGCCGAGGCGGGCCGCCGCGCGCTCGAAGACGCCGGTCTCCCCCCCGAGGACGTCGAGATCCTGATCCTCTCGACGGCCACCCCCGACCATCTCCTGCCGGCCACGGCGTGCGAGGCGCAGGCGATCCTGGGCTGCGAGAACGCTGCGGCGTTCGACATCAGTGCCGCCTGCGCGGGCTGGCTCTACGGTGTCGCGCTCGCCGACGCGATGGTCACTTCCGGCATGCACGACAACGTGCTCATCATCGGGTCCGAGAAGATGTCGGCGATCCTGGACTATACCGACCGGACGACCTGCGTTCTCTTCGGGGACGGAGCCGGAGCCGCCCTCGTCACCCGAGGGAACGGCAATGGGCGCGGGATCCTGGCCACCCACATGCGCACCAACGGCCGGCAGGCCCATCTGCTGTGGCGGCCCGCCGGCGGGGCCGCCATGCCCTCCACCGACGTGACCCGCTCGGAGCACATGGAGTACGTGAAGCAGGAGGGTCGCGAGGTCTTCAAGCAGGCTGTCGTGGCGATGGAAGACTCGTGCAGGCGGGTGCTCGAGATCGCCGGGATGACCATCTCGGATATCGACCTGGTGATCCCCCACCAGGCCAACATACGGATCATCGACGCGGTCACGAAGCGACTCGAGGTCGATGACGAGCGGGTGTTCGTGAACATCGACCGCTACGGCAACACGAGCTCGGCCTCGATCCCGATCGCGCTGGACGAGGCCCGTCGCCAGGGACGGGTGGGGGCCGGCTCGAAGCTCCTCATGACCGCCTTCGGCGGGGGACTCGCCTGGGGGGCGTCGGTGGTGGTGCTCTAGTGTTCCGGGCCGTCCGGCCGGCTTGAGCATGGGGATAGCGTTCCAGTTCCCGGGCCAGGGAAGCCAGGCGGTGGGCATGGGCGCATCGCTGGCCGATGCGTATCCGGAGGCGCGGGACGTGTTCCACGCGGCGGACGACGCGCTCGGCTTCGAGCTGTCGCGCCTGTGCTGGGAAGGGCCCGAGGAGAAGCTCAAGGCGACCGAGAACGCGCAGCCCGCGCTCCTGGTCCATGGGATCGCGGCCGCACGGGCACTCTCCGCGCGAGGCGTGACACCGATCGCCGCCGCCGGCCACAGCCTGGGAGAATTCACCGCGCTCGTGGCTGCGGGCAGCCTGGCGTTCGCGGACGCGGTACGGCTGGTGCGCGCCCGGGGGCAGGCCATGGCGTGGACGGGTTCCGAGAGTCCGGGCACGATGGCGGCCGTGATCGGGCTTGACGCGGCGGCGATCGAGGAGCTGTGCGCTGACTCGCGACAGGATGGCGAGGTCCTCGTGCCCGCCAATTACAACTCGCCGGGCCAGATCGTGATCTCGGGTTCCACGGCGGCGGTCCACCGCGCGATATCGGCGGCGAAGGAGCGAGGTGCGCGGATGTCGATCGAGCTCCAGGTCTCCGGCGCCTTCCACTCGCCTCTAATGGGGCCCGCCGTACCGCGATTGCGCGAGGCGCTCTCCGACGTGGAGATCCGTCCAGCGACGATCCCCGTCGTGGCCAACGTCGACGCGCATCCCATCACCGCGCCGGACGAGATTCGGGATCGATTGATCGAGCAGATGACGGGCGCGGTGCGCTGGACCGATTGCGTTCTCACTCTCCGCGACCTGGGTGCCCGGCGTTTCGTCGAGCCCGGCCCCGGGCACGTTCTGACCGGACTTCTGAGGCGCATAGACCGATCCCTGGAAGGGCGTGTCGCGGGAACGGTCGATCAGGTCGAGGAGGTGGTCGCCGCATGAGCGTGGGGATCGATCTGGCGGGCAAGCGGGCACTCGTCACCGGCGGAAATCGGGGTATCGGGCGCGCGATCGCCGGTCGCCTGGCGGAAGCCGGGGCTGACGTCGCGGTGTTCGCACGCAGCCAGGATTCTGTCGCGGAGACCGCACACGAGCTCGCGGCGCATGGCGTGCGAGGTTTGGGATTGGTGGGCGACGTCGGTTCGGACGAGGACATCGAGCGCGCGTGGGAACAGCTGACGGGCGAGTTCGAGGGCCTGGACATCCTCGTGAACAACGCGGGAATCACCCGCGACGGTCTCCTCCTTCGGATGAAGCCCGCGGACTGGGACGCGGTTATCGACGTCAACCTGACAGCGGCGTATCGCTGGTGTCGTCGGGCGGTCAAGCAGATGGTGCGTCAGCGCAGCGGGCGGATTCTGAACATCTCGTCGATCGTCGGCGTGATCGGCAATCCCGGCCAGTCGAACTATGCCGCGTCCAAGGCGGGGCTGATCGGATTTACGAAAGCACTGGCGGTGGAAGTGGCGGGTCGCGGGATCACGGTGAACGCCATCGCGCCCGGGTTCATCGAAACCGAAATGACGCATGTCCTGGGCGACGCTTCGCAAGAGGAATTCCTGGCCAGAATACCGCTCGGCAGGCTGGGAACTACCGGGAATGTCGCCGACCTGGCGCTGTTCCTCGCCTCACCGATGAGTGACTATATTACCGGCCAAGTCATCTGTGTCGATGGTGGTCTCACGCGCTGAACGCTCGTCGAAAACTTGTCGGGAGGGAGACGGCATGTCCGTAGAATCGCAGGTCAAGGAAATCATCGTAGAGAATCTCGGGGTGGACAACGAGAAGGTCACCGAGGACGCTTCGTTCGTCGAGGACCTGGGGGCCGACTCTCTCGACACGGTCGAGCTGGTGATGGCGTTCGAAGAGGAGTTCGACATCGAAATCCCGGATGAGGATGCCGAAAAGCTCACCACGGTCGGCGAGGCGATCGCCTATCTGAAGGGCAAGACAGAGGCCTAGGCCCACCTATGGGGCGCCGCGTCGTCGTCACCGGGATGGGTCTGCTCACGGCGGTGGGAAACGACCTGGCTAGCTCGTGGCAGGCCCTGCTGGAAGGGCGCTCGGGCGTGCGTCGCATCACTCGCTTCGATCCGGAAGGCTTCGCGACACAAATCGCGGCCGAAGTGAAGCACTTCGAGGCGGAGCGCTGGATCGAGAAGAAAGAAACACGCCGTCAGGATCTGTTCACGCAGTTCGCTGTCGCGGCGGCAAGCATGGCGGTCGACGACAGCGGCCTCGACCTTCCTGACGGCGATGGACACCGGGTGGGGGTCATCATCGGGTCCGGAATCGGCGGGATCGCGACCCACGAGATACAGAACAAGCGCTATCTGGATGGTGGTCCCTCGCGGATCAGCCCGTTCTACATCCCGATGATGATTCCCGACATTGCCAGCGGGATCGTCTCGATGCGGTACGGCGCCAAAGGTCCGAACTACTGCACCGTATCTGCCTGCGCGTCGAGCGCGCACGCAATCGGAGACGCGTTCCGCCTGATCAAGCACGAGGACGCGGACGTGATGATCGCGGGGGGCACCGAAGCGGCAGTGACTGCGATGTCGGTCGGAGGCTTCGCGGCCATGAAGGCTATGTCCACCCGGAACGACGAGCCGGAAAGGGCGAGCCGGCCGTTCGATGCCGAGCGCGATGGCTTCGTCCTGGGCGAGGGTGCGGGCATGGCGGTACTCGAGGAACTGGATCACGCGCGTGCGCGTGGAGCCCGGATCTACGCCGAGGTGCTGGGCGTCGGGATGACGGCCGACGCCTACCACATCACCGCCCCGGCGCCGAACGGCGAGGGCGCTGCTCGCGCGATGCAGCGCGCAATCGATGAATCGGGCCGTGCTCCGATGGAATACGACTACATCAACGCGCACGGCACATCGACGCCATTCAACGACGAATTCGAGACCATGGCGATCAAGTCGGTGTTCGGTCCGCATGCACACCAGCTGATGGTCGGATCCACGAAGTCCATGACCGGCCACCTTTTGGGCGGCGCAGGCGGTCTGGAGTTCGTCGTCACCTCGATGGTCATCCACGAGAGCAAGGTTCCTCCGACGATCAACCAAGAGCACCCCGACCCCCAGTGCGACCTGGACTATGTCCCCAACACCATGCGCGAGGCGGACGTGAGGACGGCGCTGTCGAACTCGTTCGGTTTCGGTGGCCACAATGCGTCCCTGGCCCTGGGGAGATACGAAGAGTGATGGGTATGCGATGATACGGAAGTGGCTGCGCCGGTTGAGAGGCGCGGGTCTGCCTACCGAGGCGCAAGCGGAGGATCGACTGCAACAACTCGAGCGAATGCTCGGACATCGGATTACGATCCCCGGTATCCTGACCCGCGCTTCCACGCACCCTTCCTATCTGGACCAGACCGACAGCCGCGGCGAATCCTACGAGCGACTGGAGTTCCTCGGCGATTCGGTGCTGAACCTTGCAGTCAGCGAATGGTTGTTCAATCGCAGCCCCGATGCCCAAGAAGGCGTCCTGTCCCAGCAGCGCGCGCACATCATCTCTCGGCGCTTTCTCGCTGCCGCCTCAGAGGAGCTGGGGTTGCCCGACTGCGTGCAAACGGGTGACGATCAGAACCTGCTGGCGGGTGGCGGTCGCCAGAAGATCGCAGCCGACGCACTCGAAGCGGTGATCGGGGCCCTCTATATAGACGGCGGGTTCGAAGTCGCGCGCTCGTTCATCGAGCGGCACATTCTCTCGCTCGACGTCGGTCACGAAGAAGGCTTCCACACGGCGAAGAACCGCTTGCAGGAAACGATCCACGAGCTCGGCCGGGGGCAGTTGACGTATCGCACTACGCGCGCCAGCTCCGCTCCCGACAAGAGCCGCGAGGACATCAACTTCCGTTGCCAGGTCTGGCTCGAGGGCGAACCGCTCGGGACCGGTTGGGGGCGTACGAAGAAGGAGGCAGAGAAGGAGGCGGCGCTGGACGCGCTGGAACGACTGGACAAGGTCCGCGCCTCAGCTTCTCGGCGCTAGGGAAATGGGCGAGTCGAGGCCCGAGGTCCTGCCGCGGGTCCTTTCAGGAACCTACGAAGACCGTTTCTCCAACCTCGCGTTCATCGGCGGTGGGAAGATGTATCGCCTGGCACGCGAGCGGTTGGGCACGATATCGGATGTGCTCGTCAAGGAAACGCCCTTCGGCTGCTCGACCCCGATCCTCTTCATGCAGCACGGCGACCGCCGATTCTTCCTCGTCCCGCGCCACGGTGAGCGCGAGTACCGCGTGACCGCGCCGTTCGTCAATTACCGCGCCAACGTCTGGGCGTTGAAAGACCTCGGCGTGGAACGGGTGGTTGCCTGGACGGGACCGGGCTCGCTCTCCTCGGAGTTGCGGATCGGGGACCTGGTCCTGCCCGACGACCTGATCGACATGACCCGCAATCGGGCGACGACTTTCTTCGAGCGCAAGGGCATCGGGATCCTGCGTCAGAATCCCGTGTTCTGTCCCACGCTCGGCGGCGCGCTGACGCAGGTTCTGACCGAGATGGCGCTCCGACCCAAGTGCGGCGCGACGTACGTGGTCAGCGAGGGTCCGCGACTCGAAACGCGGGCCGAGGCGCGCGCGCTGCAGGCCATGGGTGGAGACCTCGTAGGGATGACGCTGGCGCCCGAGGCGTTTCTCGCTCGGGAACTGGAGATGTGCTACCATCCGGTCGCTTACGTGACCGCCTGGGCTGAAGGCGTGGCGGGGGAGGGGAAAGCGGCGGCGTCGGAAGAGGAGCGTCAGGCTCGAATCGACGAGACGCTCCAGCTCATGCCCGAGATCAACTGGAACCTGCTCGCTCTCCTGCCGGCGACGGCGTGGGCGTGCTCGTGTCAGGATTCGATGTTGAGATACAAGCAGCGGAAGATCATCGATGACGACTTCCACACCTGGATCTGACTTGGATCCGAGATCATGTCACAAGAAGAGGTTGATATGGGGGAGAGGGAGAGCGGGCCGGAGGTCTTGATCGTGGCCGGGTCGGAGTCCGACCGGCCGGTGGTCGAAAAAGCGGAGAAGGTGCTGCGCGAGGCGGGCGTCGCGTACGAGCTCGAGATCGCTTCCGCCCACCGGACGCCGGATCGGGTGGCGGAGCTGGCCAGGGGAGCCGAAGGCCGGGGCGTGCGGGTCGTGATCGCGGCTGCGGGGCTGGCCGCGGCGCTACCCGGAGTCATGGCCGCGCACTCGAAGCTCCCAGTGATCGGGCTGCCGGTCGCGGCGGGGGCACTGCGCGGGGTAGACGCCCTACTCGCCATCGCCCAGATGCCCCCCGGAGTGCCGGTCGCCGCGGTTGGGATCGACGCCGGGGCCAATGCCGCCCACCTCGCGCTTCGGATTCTCGGACGATCTGAGTAGAGCGTTGGTGGGCAACGACATGAGCTGCGCGATCTCCAGCGTCGGATGAAGGGGATCGAATCCCCGGCGGGCGACGTTCACGACCGCTACAGGAACCCGCTCGTCGAGCGCTACGCGAGCGAGGAGATGGCCGCGCTCTTCTCGGCTCGGGACCGGATCCGGGCATGGCGCCGGATCTGGGTCGCACTCGCCGAGGCCCAGGCCGAGCTCGGCGTGGGGGGCGTGACCTCGGAGCAGGCCGCGGCCCTCGCGCGAGCGGCCGACGATATCGACTTCGGTCGCGCCGACGAGCTCGAACGGGAGCTTCGGCACGACGTCATGGCCCACGTACGGGCCTTCGGAGAGGCGGCACCCGTCGCCGCGCCGATCCTCCACCTCGGGGCCACGAGCGCGTTCGTAGTCGACAACGCGGATCTCCTCGTGATGCGCGATGCGACGCGCGTCATCGAGCGGAAGTGCCTGAGCGTCGTCCATGCGCTGGCGGAGTTCGCGGAACGCTGGGCCGATCTACCTACGCTGGGTTGGACGCACTTCCAGCCTGCTCAGCCGACCACCGTCGGCAAGCGCGCCTGCCTCTGGATCGCGGATCTCCTGCTGGACCTGGAAGAAGTGGCCTTCCGACTCGAAGGCTTCCGGCTGCGTGGGCTCAAGGGCACCACCGGGACCCAGGCCTCTTTCCTCGCGCTGGCGGGAGGCGACGGGGCCCTGGTCGACGATCTCGAGCGCCGAGTCGTCGAGAAGCTCGGCGCTCCCGCCGCGTTTCCCGTCACAGGGCAGACGCACTCCAGGAAAGTGGACGCCGCCTGGGCGGCGACGATCGCGGGCGTCGCGGAATCGACCGGAAAGTTCAGCCACGACATTCGACTGCTCCAGCATCTCGGCGAGGTGCTCGAGCCCTTCGGGGCGCGGCAGGTGGGCTCCTCGGCGATGCCGTACAAGCGGAACCCGATGCGCGCCGAGCGGATGAGCGCGCTGTCGCGCTTCGCGATACAGACCGCGGGCAATCTCGCATATACCGCGGCCACTCAGTGGCTCGAACGCTCGCTCGACGACTCCGCCGTGCGACGGATCGCGCTTCCCGAGCTTTTCCTCACCGTCGACGCTCTCCTCGTCCTCTACCATGGAGTCGCGTCCGGTCTCGAAGTCCAGGAGGCGCGCATCGCGCAGAACCTGGAGCGCGAGCTCCCGGCGATGGCGACGGAGACTCTGCTCATGGCGGCGGCCGAATCCGGCGGCGATCGGCAGGAGCTCCACGAGCGGATTCGCATCCGCGCGCGCGAAGCGGCGGCCCGGATCGAAGGTGGGGAGGGAAGCGACCTCCTCGACCGCCTGGCCGCGGAGCCGGGGTTCGCCGGCCTCCCCGAGGAGACGTGGCGGCAGGCGCGCGATCCGGCGACGTACGTGGGACGGGCGCCCGAGCAGACGCGCCAGTTCCTGGCGCGCGAGGTACGCCCGCGGCTCGAAGCGTACGAGGGGACGCTCGAGATGACCGGCGAGGTGCGGGTTTGAGGGCCTGTGAGGGCCCAGGGTGACACGGGAGCCGCGGCCCGCCGACCGGGCCGGCATCGCGGCCGCGGTCGAGGCGCTCTCGCGCGGCCGGCTCGTCCTCCATCCCACGGAGACCGTCGTCAGCTTGAGTGGCGACCCTCGCGACGAGCGGGCGGTGGCATCGGCGTGGGCGATCAAGGGCTACGCGACCCGGCGACCGTTCCTCTGTCTCGTGCCTGACCCCGAGTCCGGGCGCTCGCTCGCCGCTGACTGGCCGGCGGCGGCCGAACGGCTCGCGGGGGCGTTCTGGCCGGGGCCTCTGACGATCGTGGTCTCCGCCTCCGCGACGGCACCTCCCGCGGTGACGGCAGAGGGGACGATCGCGCTCCGGCCCGCCGCCGACCCCGTCTCGTCCGCGCTCCTGTTCGCCTGGGGAGGGCCGCTCTTCTCCACCAGCGCGAACCGGCGCGGGGAGGTGGCCCCGATAGACGTCCGCGCCGCACTACTGGCGCTGGCCTCGGCGCCGCGCTCCGATGCGATCGAACTCGCGCTCATTCCCGCGACCGGTGCCGAGCCTCCCGGCCCGGGCACCCTCTCTTCGACCATCGTCGACGTCGCGGCACGTCCGCCGCGGCTCGTCCGCGCCGGCGCGATTCCAGAGGCGTCGATCCGGGCGATCGTCCCCGACCTCGAACTCCCGCGGTAATCCGCTTGCGGCTCGCTTCCGAGGCGGCCAACTTGGGCGCGTGACGACGTCCCGGCCCTATCGCGTCCTCGTCGTATGCACGGGGAACACGTGCCGCTCGCCGATGGCCGAAGCGATCCTGAGAGAGCGGTTCACCGAGCTCGGGGTCGAAGCCGAGGTGCGCTCGGCGGGCACCTACGCGGTCGTCGGCGGACCAGCGCAGCCGCACGCCGTCAGCGCAGCGGCCCGGGCCGGGCTCGACATCTCGGCGCATGTCGCCCGGCAGCTGGACCACGAGCTGGTGCGCTGGGCGGACACCGTCCTCTGCATGTCCCCATCGCACGCACGCGAGGTCCGTTCGATTGACTCCGCCGCGGAGATTCAGCTGGTCGCGGACTTCGCCTCCCGGCCGTACCGGGGAAGCGAGATTCCCGACCCCATGGGTCGGCCCGCGATCGTCTACGACGAGGTGTTCGAGGAGCTCGAGGAGTGCCTCGCGGAGTTCGCCGCTCGGCACCCCGGATCGCCGGCGGAGGCCCGGCCCGGGGACGGCGGCTGACCCGCCGAAGCCCCTCCCGAGCCTCCGACTCCGGGCGGTGGCGGTTTTTTCTCGGGGCGCGTTCCCTGTCAGAAGAGGTCCAATATAGCCGAACGGACAGGCTTTTCGACCCCTCGGGTTGACTGGCGGCTCCGGACCCCTTTACAATGGCGGGACCATTTGTCCGTCTGGCGCAGGTCGCCGAACCCATCCCCCCCATCGCCCACTTTCCACGCGGAGGACGAGAAGGGATCATGCGATTCAATCCGATGCTCGCGGCCGGGATCCTGGCCGGAGCTCTCATACTACCGGGCGCTGCCGGCGCCTCTCCGATCACCTCTCCCGCAGCAACAATCAGCACCGACGAATCCGATTCACTCTACGCCAAGGCGGGCGACCTGTATGCCGCCCACAAGTACCGGGAGGCGATCCCGCTGTTCGAGCGGGTGGTCGAGCTCGATCCGCGCAACGCGAACGCGTTCGCGCTCCTGGGCGGGTCGTACTTCCAGCTCGGCGACTATCCGCGCGCGATCGCGGCGTTCGAGCAGGCGCTCCGCCTCGACGAGGGCATCAAGCTCGCCTATCTAGGACTGGTGGCCGCGAACTACCTGAGCGAGCGTGTCGTTCAGGCCCAGGAATGGGTCCGGCGCCTGGTGCCGATCCTGACCGGCGAAGAGCGGGAGCGTTACCTGGCGATGATCTCGGCTCAGTTCCCGGGCCTCGGACCGGCCGGGATGCTGGCCCGCTGACGAACCTGTCCTAGCACTGCGTCGGGGGCCGCTGCCGCGGCCCCCGTTTCGTTCCTCCCTCCGCCCGCAGTTCCTCCCTCGCCGAGCGCCCATGTCCGCGCCGCGACCGCTGTCGTTCCTCGCCCATGTCCTGCTGCCGCCGCTCTGCGTGCACTGCGCCGAGCCGCTGCCGCGCTCCCGTCCCGGCATCTGCCGGTGGTGCCGCGCGACGCTGCGTCCCCTGCCTCCCGGGTGCCGCCGATGCTCGCTCCCGCGCCCGGGAAGCCCGCCCGAATGCGACCGCTGCAGGGCCTGGCCGACGGGCCTGGAGGCGGTCGCCGCCACGCGGTACGCCGGGGCGGCCGAGTCGGTCGTCCACGCGCTCAAGTATCGCGGATGGTCCCACCTGGCCGAGCTCTGCGCTGCCTCGATGGCGGAGCCGCTGGCGGAGCGGACCCCCTCGCTCGACGCGATCGTGCCCGTGCCCCTCCACCGCGCCCGGCTCAGGGAGCGCGGGTTCAACCAGTCGGCGCTGCTCGCCCGGGCCATCGGCGACCGCCTCGGAATTCCAGTCGTCGAAGCGCTGTGCCGGAGTCGTCCTACGCACTCCCAGGTCGGACTGGGGCGCGCGGCGCGGAAGCGGAACGTCGACGGCGCGTTCACCATCGCGGCGAGGGTCCGACCCGGATCGGTCCTCGCTCTCGTCGACGACGTGGCGACGAGCGGCGCCACGCTATCCGCCGCCGCCACGGCGCTCATCGCGGCCGGCGCGTCACGAGTGCCGGCCGTCACGTTCGCACTCGCACTGGAAGGACCGCCACGGTAATTTGCCGCCCCGGTCGCGCGGTCGCGCGGCCGCTGCCGCTGCGACGGTGGGATTCCCGATGGACACGGCCCCGAAGCGATTCGATTCAGGAGGATTCGATGAGGATAGGGATCAACGGGTTCGGCCGGATCGGCCGGTTGACGTATCGGGCGCTGCGGAAGTCGGGCCGCGATCTCGATCTGGTGGCCGTCAACGACCTGACCGATGCGGCCACGCTGGCGCACCTTCTCAAGTACGACTCGGTCCACGGACGGTTCGACGGGGACGTGGCGGTCGGGGACGGGAAGCTCGTCGTCGCCGGTGACGAGTTCCGGGTCCTCTCCGAGCGGGATCCCACGAAGCTCCCGTGGGGTGAGCTCGGAGTCGACGTCGTGATCGAGTCGACCGGTCGCTTCAAGGACCGAGAGCAGGCCGCGCAGCATCTGACTGCCGGAGCCAGGAAGGTTATCGTGTCGGCCCCCGCCAAGGGCGCCGATCTCACGGTCGTGGTCGGAGTGAACGACGACCGGATCGAAGCCGGGCACGACGTCCTCTCGAACGCCTCCTGCACGACGAACTGCCTTGCCCCGGTGGCCAAGGTGATCCTCGCCACGGCGGGTTGGGTCCACGGGCTCATGACGACGACGCACGCCTATACGGCGAGCCAGCACGTGGTCGACTCGCCGGACAAGGACCTGCGTCGGGCACGCGCCGCGGCGCTCTCGCTGATCCCCACCACGACCGGGGCGGCGCGCGCGACCGCGCTCGTCCTGCCCGAGCTCGCGGGGAAGATCGACGGGACCGCGATCCGGGTACCGACGCCCAACGTGTCGCTCGTCGATCTGACCGTGGAGGTGGAGCGGGCCACCACCGTCGAGGCCCTGAACGCCGCCTTCCGCACGGCCGCCGAGGGCGAGCTGAAAGGCGTCCTCGCGGTTTCGGACGAGCCGCTCGTCTCCATCGACTTCGTGTCGTCGTCGTACTCTTCGATCGTCGACGCGCCGTCGACCGCAGTGCTCGACGGGACGCTGGTCAAGGTCTTCTCCTGGTACGACAACGAGATGGGTTTCTCGACCCGACTCCTCGACCTAGCCGAGCGCCTCCGGCCGTTCCTCGGCCGATGACCCCGGGCGGCATCGCGTCCGCCCTGGCGCGCCTTTCCATCGACGACCTCGATCGCGCCGAGGTTTCCGGTCGGCGCGCCCTGGTGCGCGTCGATTTCAATGTTCCACTGGAGGGGACCGGAGCCTCGCGCAGGGTCGCGAGCGATATGCGGATCCGCGCCGCGCTCCCGACCGTGCGATGGCTCGTGGAGCGCGAGGCCACCGTCGTCCTCGCCAGTCACCTCGGTCGCCCGAAGGGGCGCGACCCCGATCTCGCCATGGCCCCGGTCGCGGAACGGCTGAGGGAGCTTCTCGGCCTCCCCGTCGAGTACCTGGCGGACGCTTTCGGGGCCGAGGCCGAGGCGCGCACCAAGGCTGCAAGCGGCGGCGTGCTCATGCTCGAGAACCTCCGCTTCGATCCGGGGGAGAAGGCGAACGACCCGGATTTCGCGCGCCGCCTGGCCGCGCTCGGCGACTTGTTCGTCGAGGACGCGTTCGGCGCCTGTCACCGCGCCCACGCCTCGACCGTCGGGGTGACCCGCCACCTGAGCCCGTGCGCGGCCGGCAAGTTGGTGGGGAGCGAGCTCGCCGCGTTCCGGCGGCTGCTCGAGGAGCCCCGGCGCCCGTTCGTCGCGGTGCTCGGGGGCGCGAAGATCGCGGGAAAGCTGGAGACCGTGCGCGGCCTGCTCGAGCGCTGCGACGTGGTCTGCCTGGGCGGCGGCATGGCGAATACGTTCTTCCTCGCGCGCGGCGGGGAAGTGGGCGATTCCCTGGTCGAGCCCGATCTCGTCGAGGAGGCCCGTGCGCTCCTCGCCGAGCATGGCGACGCGCTCGAGCTGCCGGAAGACGTGGTCGTGGCGCGCGAGCTCCGGGAAGGCGCGGAGTGGCGGGTGGTGCCCTCGGACGCGGTCGGGGTGGGGTGGAGGATCCTCGACGTGGGCCCCGCGACGGTCGCGGCCTACGGCCGGCGGGTCCAAGAGGCCGGGACCGTCTTCTGGAACGGCCCGCTCGGAGTCTTCGAGACCCCACCCTTCGACGCGGGGACACGCGGCATCGCCGAGCTCCTGGCCGCGGCCACCCGAGCCGGTGCCTTCACGGTGGCGGGCGGCGGCGACTCGATCGCCGCGCTCGAGGAGGCCGGACGGATCGGGGACGTAAGCCATGTCTCGACCGGCGGCGGCGCGGCGCTCGAGCTGGTGAGCGGGGTCATGCTCCCCGGGATCGAGGTGCTCGACCCGCCCCGCGGTATCGCCTCGTGAGCCGCCCGGTCGTCGTCGCGGCAAACTGGAAGATGCACAAGACCGCCGCCGACGCGATCGCCTATCTGGCCGCCTTCGAGGCCCAAGCGCCCCGGTCGCGCCCAGGCGTGGAGGTCGCCTTCTTTCCGCCGTTCCCCATCCTGGAGGCCGTCGGGAGAGCCCTCCGGGAACGCACCGACGCTTCGGTGGGGGGCCAGAACTGTCACTGGGAGACTCACGGCGCGTTCACGGGCGAGGTCTCCGCGGCGATGCTCGTCGCCGCGGGAGCGAGCAGAGTTCTCGTCGGTCACAGCGAGCGTCGACAGCTCTTCGGTGAGACCGACGAAACGTGCGCGCTCAAGCTGCGGGCGGCGCTGGCCGCCGGCCTGGATCCCATGTTGTGCGTGGGCGAGACGCTGGAGGAGCGCGACCGCGGCAGCGCTCGGACCGTGGTGCTCCGACAGCTGACGCGTGTCGTCAAGGACCTCACCCGCGACGAGCACGCTCGGCTCTCGATCGCGTACGAGCCCGTGTGGGCGATCGGCACGGGTCGCACGGCCGAACCGGACGACGCCCAGGAGATGCACGCGGCGATCCGCGAGATCCTGGCGTCGGTCTCCTCTCCAGACGCGGCCCGCGCGACACCTGTGCTCTACGGCGGGAGCGTCAAACCCGGGAACGCGGCCCGGCTGCTCGAGGAGCCGGACATCGACGGCGCGCTGGTGGGGGGCGCGAGCCTCGATGCGTCGGACTTCGTCGCCATCGTTCTCGCCGCTCACGGTTGCGGCGGTCTTCACCTCGCCCTGCTTCAGCGGGATCAGCTCGAAGTCGACCTGCGCCGTCGATCCGCCGAAGAACGGGAGATCGCCGAGCAGACAGTTCACCCGCCGCTTCTTGAAGTCGCGGGTACAGGCGCCTTGCGTCGCCGTCGCCTCGGACGGGAAGAACGATTTCGGGAGCTTCAGCTCCACCTCGACGCCGGTCGCGACGGCGGGGCCGTGATTCTCGATCAGCAGCGACCCGCTGAGCGGC
>JAICNR010000203.1 GCA_025931135.1 Gemmatimonadota bacterium
CCGACTGTCGCCGTAGGCTGGATGTCTCAGCGCCCGGCCTTCGGCGCTTGCGTCCAAGGTTCCCCCATCTAGCTTGCGCCACACGCGTCGTGGGCGCGCGATTCCCGGGAGGCAGCCATGGCCGATACGATCCGCGTGGAGGAGCGCGGCGAGTCGGTGGCGCGGATCGTCCTCGCGCGCCCGCCGCTCAACGTTCTCAACATCGCGATGCTCAAGGAGCTGTGCGACGCTGTCGACGCGCTGTCGCAGCGGCCGCGCCTCCGGGTCCTCGTGATCGCGGCCGAGGGACGCGTGTTCTCCGCGGGCGTGGACGTCGAGGACCACGTCGGTGACAAGGTGGGGCCGATGATTGCGGCGTTCCACGGGCTGTTCCGGCGGCTGGCGGATTTCGAGCCCGTGACCGTCGCCGAAGTCCACGCACCCGCTCTCGGGGGAGGCTGCGAGCTGGCGGCGTTCTGCGACCTCGTGCTCGCGTCGGAGGAGGCGACGTTCGGACAACCCGAGATCCAGCTGGCGTTGTTCCCTCCGGTCTCCGCCGCGGCGTTTCCGTACTTCGTCCACGGCAAGAAGACGCTGGAGCTCATGCTGATGGGCGAGCGCGTGGACGCGCGCGAGGCGAAGCGGATCGGCCTGGTGAACCAGACTTGGCCGGCGGAGCATTTCGCCGACGAGGCCGCCTCGTTCGTCGAGCGGCTCGCGTCCAAGAGCGGAGTCGCGCTAAAACTCGCGAAGAAGGCCTACTATGCGGGGATCGACGTGCCGTTCCGGGACGCGCTCGACCGCGCGGAGCGGATCTACCTGCGCGAGCTCATGGCCTCCCGGGACGCCCTCGAGGGGATCGACGCGTTCCGGGAAAAGCGGGAGCCGCGGTGGGACGACGCCTGATGTCCGCACCGCTCGCCGCGGTCCGCTTCTTCGCGGGGGGGACCGTCCTGCCCACGGTCGTCGCGGTCGCGGCCTGTGCGGGGGCCGCCACTCCGCCGGCGGGGACGTGGCTCCACCCATCGTTCAGCGCCCCGCAGCTCGAGAGCCGCACGGTCGTCGTCCTGCCGGTGGCCGGGGTCGTCCTGCCGGAGGCCGCGCCCTCGGACTCGGCCGCGTTCGCGCTCACCCGGCTGGCCGGCGACGCGCTGGCGAACGCTATCCAGTCCGGAGGCGCGGCGGGACTCACGCTCGAGCCCGCGGAAGCGCTGGCCGCGCTCGCCGGTATGTCGGCCGAAGAGCTCGACGTCCTGGCCGCGTCGCTCGATCCGCGGATCCTCGCGCCTGCGCAAGGCGGAGAGATCTCGGGGGAAGGGGCGACACAATGGCGCGATGCGGCCGCACGGGCCGACGAGCGCTACTTCCTGCTCCCGCTGTCCGTCACGATCGAGCGCGTGGAACCACTCCGGGTCCGGGCGACGCTCGACGCCTGGCTGGTGGACGCAGTGTCCTCGGTGGTCCTCTGGCGCGCCATGATACCCGCCTTGAATCCGCACGCGCCTTCCGGCGCAGCCGTGGACGTGTACGAAGCGGCGCTCGAGGACGCCGTTTCCGCGGCCGCCGAGGCCCTCGCCTCCCGCCTGGCGCGGCTCGCTCGGACGGGTGCCGGCGACTTCGAGGCCGCTGCGCCCTGACCCATCGGGCCGCGCTCGAATGCCGATCCTCGGGGTGCCGGATAGATTCACGCGGTGAAGACCGTGACCCTCATCAAAGGCGACGGGATCGGGCCCGAAGTCGTCGATTCCGCCGTCCGGGTTCTGTCCGCCGCGGGGGCGGAGTTCGAGTGGGAGGAGCGGTACGCGGGCGTGGCGGCGGTCGAACGCGGCGAGGACGTCCTTCCCGAGAGCACGCTCGAATCGTTCCGCCGCACGCGCGTCATGCTCAAGGGCCCGCTCACGACGCCGATCGGCAAGGGGTTCCGGAGCGTCAACGTCGCGCTCCGCAAGGAGTTCGACCTGTTCGCCAACGTCCGGCCGTCGAAGTCCCTCGTACCCGGCGGGCGGTACGAGGGGGTCGACCTCATCGTGGTGCGGGAGAACACGGAGGGGCTCTACGCGGGGATCGAGCATTACGTCGACCGGCGGAAGAACTACGCCGAGTCGATCACGATCGTCTCCCGCGAGGCGTCGGAGCGGGTGATCGATTACGCGTTCGACCTGGCTGCCGCGAGGCCGCGCCGCCGGCTCACGCTGGTCCACAAGGCGAACATCCTGAAGTACACGAGCGGGCTGTTCCTCGAGGTCGGCCGCGAGATGGCGGCGCGGCGTACCGATATCGAGTTCGATGACCGGATCATCGACGCGATGGCGATGCAGCTGATCCTGGATCCGCGACGGTTCGACGTCATCGTGACCACCAACATGTTCGGCGACATCCTGTCGGACCTGTGCGCCGGTCTCGTGGGCGGCCTGGGACTGGCGCCGGCCTCGAACATCGGGCTCGACGCCGCGATGTTCGAGGCGGTGCACGGCTCCGCCCCCGACATCGCGGGGAAGGGTGTGGCAAATCCCGGGGCGGTGATCCAGGCGGCGGCGCTCCTGTGCGCGCACGTGGGAGAGGCGGAAGCCGGGAGGAGGGTGCAGCAGGCCGTCGAGCGGGTGATCGTGCGCGGCGACGTCCGAACGCCGGATCTCGGCGGGAAAGCGACGACAGCGGAGTTCACCGATGCGGTCGTGCGGGAGATCAGCTGACGCGGGCGGGACCCTGCCCGCATAGGATCGACATACAGCGGAGGAAGCGGATGGCGTTCAAAGGTGTCGACTACATGGCCATCGACGACGAGCTGTCGTCGGAAGAGAAGATGACCCGCGACACGGTGCGGCGGTTCGTCGATGAGCAGGTCCTGCCGGTCATCGA
>JAICNR010000105.1 GCA_025931135.1 Gemmatimonadota bacterium
GCAGGCGGATGCCCTGACCGGTCTCGCCGACGGGGCTCCGGTGACGACCTGGCCGGACCGCTCGGGCGCCGGGAATCATGCCACCCAGGCGGTGGCGGCCAAGCAACCGACGTTCCGAGCGGGAGTCGCCAACGGATTGCCCGCCGTCCTGTTCGACGCGGCCGACGACGGGATGGCCACTCTCGCGGATCCCGGTGCGCCGGTGACGATCGTTCTCGTGTACGCGTCGCGAGCCGGCGCGACGGGTTACGTCGTGAACGGCGGGTTCAACTTCTTCATGGGGCCGTACGTCGGACGCTACCGGAATTACACGGGGAAGTACGCGACCGGCCCCAAGGTCACCGCGGGGAGATGGCTGGTGCAGACCCTGCGACAGTCCACCGGCCTGGCGCAGCTGTTCGTCGACGGGACGTTCTCCGCCTCGACCACCAAGACCGCCGATCCGGCACCGGTCAGGCTCGCACGGGAGGGGCAATACGGATCGATCCTGGACGGGTGGGTCGCCGAGGTGATCGTCTACGACCGCGCGCTCACCGACGCCGAGTTGGCCGACGTGCACGACTGGGTCACGAGCCGCTACTCGCTCCCGTGAGTGGAAGAGGGGAAGCGCCGGTTAGTCCGAATCCGGCCGGCTGACCTCACGCCAGCGACCTCCGACGCACGTCGCCGCGATCGCGCGATCGCCCGCGCCGAAGACCCAGGCGTCGGGCAGCGAATCCGCGTCGCATCCGGCGAGCTCGGGGGCGTCGAGGTCGAGCGTGGCGAGGTCCGCCCAACGGCCGGCTTCGATCGCCCCCGCCTCGACGCCGAGCGCCTGCGAACCGCCCACGGTCGCCATCGACAGGAGGGCCCCCGCGACGCCGCCGTCGGGGCCGGCCAGGACGCCCCGCCGCTCGTGCTTCAGGCGCTGCCCGTACTCGAGCCAGCGCATCTCCTCGACCATCCCGATCCGGGCGTTCGAGTCGGTTCCCAGGCAGAGCCGGTCCGCGAGGCCCGCGATGACCGACAGGTCGGGAAGGCCGTCGCCCAGGTTCGCCTCGGTGAGAGGGCACACGCACACCGAGCCCCCGGCGCCGACGAACGCGCTCAGATCCTCGGGGCGCGTGTGGGTGCAGTGGACGGCGACCACGCCCTCCATGGACGGAAGCGTCCGGAGGAGGAGCGCCATCGGTGGCTCGCCGTAGGCGGTGATGCACTCCTCCACCTCTCGGCGCTGCTCCTCGACATGCATGTGGAAGGGCAGGCCGCGCCGACGAGCCTCGGCGTGGAGGATTGCCACGTCGTCCAGGCGCGCCGCGCGGATCGAGTGCGGAGCCACGCCGAGGGTCTGGGTCGCGGGGTCGAGTGTCTCGGCGAGCCGATCGAGCCCTTCCCAGTACTCGTTCGGCGACCCGCAGCCGAAGCGACGCTGCTCGTGAAGCAGCGGCCCGTCGATCCCGCCCGTCCGATAGTACGACTGGAGCAGCACCAGGCGGATACCGACATGGCTGGCGGCTTCCAGAACGAGGGGGTCGAGCGCGCCGTCCGGTCGGTCGGGGCCGTGATGCAGGTAGTGGAACTCGCCTACGGTCGTAATCCCGGCGTCCCGCATCTCCTCGAACGCCCGCACGCAGAGATCGCGGAAGGTGGGGCCGTCGAGAGAGTCGGCCAGCGCGTACATCGCCTCGCGCCAGGTCCAGAAGCTGCCGGTCCCCTGGAGGAACCGCTCCGTGTGTCCGCGAAGTCCCCGCTGGAAGGCGTGCGAGTGGGCGTCGACTAGGCCGGGAATTAGCGCACGACGGGGAAGCCGCTCCGTGGGCTCGAGCTCGAGCGGGCCGGCGGCCTCGATCCGCCCCGTCGCGTCGATGGCGATCCGGATCCCGGGTTGAAACCGCGAGCCGGTCCATGTGAGCGCCGCCTCGAGAACCGTCCGCGTGTTCACCGCAGGCACCACCGCTCGAGCGCGCGGCCGATCGTCGCGCGCGCCCGCGAGAGGTCCTCGAGTGGCACGAACTCGTTCGGACGATGGGCGACCTCGATCGCTCCCGGACCCCAGATCACGCACTCGTATCCAAGCTCCTGGAGCCAGCCGGCGTCGGTAGCGAAGGGGACGCTGGCGGAGCCTTCGCCTCCCTCCGCCGATCGGGCCGGCGACTCGCGGGCGGCTTCCGCGCTCAGCCAGGCCCAAAGGTCGGACGTTTCGTCGAGCAGCGCGGGCGGGCTGTCGCCGACGACCTCGATCTCGTACGGGGTCCCCCCGACTGCCCCCGCGACCGCGGCCTCGATCCGCGCAACGAGCGGTTCGGTGTCCATGCCCGGAAGGAGCCGCGCGCCTAGCTCCACCTCGCACCGGTCGGGAACGACGTTGGCGGCGACCCCGCCACGGATGGTGCCCACGTTGAGGGTCACGAACGGTACCTGTGGGAACGCCGCGGCATGGACCGGCACCTCGGACTCGAGCGCGCGCCGAAGCTCGGCGAGCGCGGCGACCACCCGTGCGGCGGGCTCGATCGCGCTCAGCCCCACGTGCGGGACGCCGCTGTGGGCGGCTTGGCCGCGGATCGAGATGCGCGCGCGAAGGTGACCCTTGTGAAGCCGAGCCGGAGTCAGGGACGTGGGCTCGCCGACGATCGTGCGACGGGGGAGCGGCTCGGGAGTGCCGCCCGTCTCCACCAGCCGCCGCGCGCCGCGCGTCCCCACCTCCTCATCGTAGGTGAACAGCAGCGCGAGCGGACGATCGAGCGATCCGGAGTCGGTTTCCGTGAACGCCGCGACGGCGAGCGCGAGGAATCCCTTCATGTCCGCGGTTCCCCGTCCCACGAGCGTGTCGCCGGAGCGCACGGCCTGGAACGGGTCGGAGGTCCACTCGGGCTCCACCGCCGGAACGACGTCCATATGGCCGCAGAGCGTGAGGCCATCCCGGTCGGCTCGCGCGGGCCCCTTTACGGCCGCCAGGTTCGCCTTCGTTCCGTCCTCTGAGGGCATCCGATGGAGGCGCGCGCCCGACCCGGCGAGATAGTCGGAGAGAAAATCGACGAGCGGCAGATTGCTGTTGGAGCTCGTCGTGTCGAACGCGACGAGTCGCCCGAGGAGCTCGCCGTCCGAGAGCCGGGCTTTCACGCTGTTTCCCCGTCGCGATTCAGCGCGTCGAGGAACGCGTCCCCGTAGCGGTCGAACTTGACCGGACCGACTCCGGCGACTTCGAGCATCTGGCCCCGGTCCCGGGGTCGCCGGGCCGCCATCTCGCGCAGCGTGGAATCATGGAACACGACGTACGCAGGAACCCCGCGCGAGTCGGCCAGCCGCTTCCTGACCCCGCGGAGCCGCTCGAAGAGATCGAAGTCCGCCGCCGCGACGGCATGCCAGTCCGCTCGGCGGGCCGATTCCGCGCGACCCACAGCGCTGCGCTCCCGCGCGAGCTCCTCCACGAAAGCTCCCCCGCAGACGTCGCACGAGGCGCCGCAGGGCTCGATCTCCTCGTCGAAGTGTCCCACGATCGCCTGGTGGCGGCAGCCGCCCCGATCCGCCAGCTCGAAGAGCTCGATCGTGGCGCGCCGCTTGGCCTCGCGCTGCTCTTGGTCGGGGATCGAGTCGAGAAACCGCTCGTGGAGCATGACGTCCGCCCACGAGTAGAACAGGAAGCATTCGCTCGGGAGGCCGTCGCGTCCGGCGCGCCCCAGCTCCTGGACCCAGGATTCGACGTCTTTCGGCATGTCGCGGTGGATGACGAAGCGCACGTCCGGCTTGTCGATTCCCATGCCGAACGCGATCGTGGCGACGACGACGTCGGCGTCGTCCCGCGCGAAGGCCTCCTGGTTGGCGTAGCGTTCGGCGTCGGGCAGCCCCGCGTGGTACGGAACCGCGGCGACCCCCTTCTTCCGCAGCCAAGCCGCCGTGCTCTCGACCGTACGCCGCGACATGCAGTACACGATGCCGCTCTCGCCGGCATGGCGGCGGACGAGCGCGAGAATTTCGCGACGCGTGTTCCCGCCCTGTCCCTTCTTCCGCGCACCGAGCCAGAGGTTCGGCCGGAAGAACGAGCCCTTGTATCCCGCCGGGCTCCGCATTCCGAGCTGGCGCAGGATGTCGCGGGCGACCCTGCGCGTGGCGGTCGCGGTCAGCGCCAGGACCGGGATTTCCCCCAGGCTCTCCCTGAGTCCGGCCAGGCGCCGGTAGGAGGGACGGAAGTCGTGACCCCACTGGCTGATGCAATGGGCCTCGTCGACCACCATGAGCGAGATCGGGCACTCACCCAGCCACGTCTTGAGGCTTCCTTCCAGCGCCTCGGGGGCCAGGTACACGATCTCGTAGTCGCCGGCGCGGAGCGTCTCGAGGCGCCGGCGCCGCTCGAGCGGGTCGAGGGTCGAGTCGATCCGCGCCGCGCG
Source organism: Gemmatimonadota bacterium (assembly GCA_025931135.1). Lineage (GTDB taxonomy): Bacteria > Gemmatimonadota > Gemmatimonadetes > JACCXV01 > JAHWKZ01 > JAICNR01. Next base: position 4,365 of record JAICNR010000105.1, read on the forward strand.
GAAGCCGAGGTCCTCGAGCGCGTCGACCTGGTCCTTCATGAGCGAGATCAAGGGCGACAGGACCAGCACTGTCCCGGGCATGAGCCGGGCGGGAAGCTGGAACGTCAGCGACTTCCCGCCGCCCGTTGGCATGACCGCGATGCAGTCCCTGCCCGCCAGCACGGCCTCGATCACCTCGCGCTGGCCCGGCAGGAACGACTCGAACCCGAAGACCTCGCGGAGAACGATTCCGACGTTCTCCGTCACCGGCGATAGACCTTGTAGCCGAAGCTGCAGGGGTTGACGGAGCAGACGAACATGTCGACCAGCAGGAAGTGCGCGCCTCCCGCCGGCGCGGTGAAGCGCAGGATCGGGGCATCGTCGTCGAGCGCGTCCTCGAACAGAACGTTCCCCTGCAGATCGACCAGGGACAGGTCGAGATCGGTGCAGTCGTTGTCGCAGACACCGACGATCATGTACTCGACGCCGAATTCGAGATCGACCTCGAGGGCGACGCTGGCGTCGTCCTGGAGCGTGCCCACGATCATGTCGGTGTGGAACGCGCGGGTATCCGCGCGGTAGCCGTCTCCCGCGACTGTGTTTCCGACCGCCGTCATCTGGCGCTCGAGGACGTCCCGCCACGCGTTCTGGGAGCGCGCCGCCGGAGCGAGCGCGAGAAGGAAGATCGAAGCCAGCACGGCCGAGCGAGTCATTGCGAGTCTCCTGGTGGAAGTGGTCCCGCGTTCCGGGGACGTCGAGAATATAGGCTTGAACGACCGGCTTTGAACCCCGGGATGGCGTCTGCCGTCAGGGAGCAGGCGGCAGGAGTCCGGGATCCATTCATCCGAAGGAGGATTCCATGGTTCGAGCGATGACGGTTCTGGTCCTCGCGGCGGCGTTCGCGGCGGTGCCCGCGAAGGCGCTCTGCCAGGCGGACGAAGAGGCGGCGGTGATGGCGGTGGTCGAGGCGATGTTCGACGCGATGCGGGCGGGCGACAGCACCGCGTTCCGGGCCGTGCTGCACCCCTCGGCGACGGGCGCCAGCGCGTTCGTTCGCGAGGGCGAGCCCACGCTGGCGCGCGAGGCGTCGCTGGAGGGGTTCGTCCAGGCGGTGGGAACCCCCCACGATCAGGTGTGGGACGAGAGGATCTGGGACGCCGAGGTTCGGATCGACGGCCTCCTGGCCACGGTATGGACCCCCTACGCGTTCTATCTCGGGGAGGAGCTCAGCCACTGCGGCGTGGACGCCTTTCAGCTGTTCAAAGGGCAGGACGGATGGAAGGTCTTCCACATCGCGGATACACGACGCCGCGAGGGTTGCGAGGTTCCCGGGGACTGAGCCCTCAGGAGGCCGCGCCGGCGTGGATCCCGACCTCGGACCAGGTCTTGATGAGCTTCCCGGTCCGGGGATCCCGTCGGGGTGGGATCGGCGAGCGGACGACGTCCACGTCAGGCAGACCGTGTGCGCGGAGGTGGGCGCGAAGCCGTCGTTCGAGCTCGGCCCAAGCTCCGGCCTCGTCCGCCCCGGGCAGGAAGGCGACGCGCACCGAGAGCGTCCGTGCGTCCGTCTGGACATACTGGGACCCCATCGCGATTCCGGGAATGGATCCTACGAGTGTGATCAGACCCAGCGGCGCGAGAGCCACTCTGCGGCCGGCGTGATGGAACACGAGCGCGTCGTTCCGTCGGCCCTCGACGCGCACGGCGGGCAACGGGGTTCCGCACGAGCAAGGCTCGGGCCGGACCGTGATCCGGTCGCCCAAGTCGTGGCGGACGACGGGCTGCACGTGGTTCGCGAGATTCGTGACCAGCGTCGTATGGCTGGCCTCTCCGGGCGGCACGGGGCGCAAGCTCTCGTCGACGGGCTCGAGCACGACCCAGTCGGCGTTCACGTGCAACCACCCCTCGGGACACTCGAAGCCGATCGCCAGGGACTCCGATGCCGCGTACGAGTCCCGAAGCGGGCAGCCGAAGGCGGCCTCGATCCGCGCGCGGGCAGCGGGCTCGACCCACTCGGACACCGACACCGCCAGCACGAGGTCGAGCGACAGACGGCCCTCCAGCTGCTCGACCGCGAGTTGGTCGAGAATCGTCGGATAGCCCACGATGGCGGCCGGCCGCCAGTGCGCTAGCGCGCGGGCGATTCGGCCCACGGGCTTGTGGATGGACAGCGTGGCGGAACGGGCGTTGGCGATCGAACCCATGGGGCTCGGGCGTCGGATCAGGGCGGCGCTGGCGTAGTGCCCGTTCGTAGCGATCATGGCGGCCACCCGGCCACCCCGTCGCGCGAGCCGGACGGCGCCACCCGGACCGAGCCACGGGAGCCATGCACGCGTGAGCCAGAGCGACCAGCACACGTCCATCGATCCCTGATCCGCGACGAACAAGGACTTCTTTCCCGAAACCCCCGAGGAGCGGCAGACCGAATAGCGACCGAGCCATGGCTCCCCCACCCGCGACACATCCTGCATGTGGCGCCACAATGCTTCATACCGGACGTGAGGATCGAGGACGGTCTCGTCGAACGCATGGACCCAATCCGCCTTTGTCACCGGCGGCAGCGCCTCCAGTCCCGCGTCCGAGGGAATCCCGGCCCACAAGCGGCGATAGAGCGGGAAGCGGCGCGACCACGCGAGAAGATCCGCTAGTCGGCGCCGCTGTCGCATCGTGATCGCTTCCTGCCCGGCTGCGCGGGCGCGCAACGCGTCGGAAGCGAGAAACAGCAGAGCGGCTCTTCTGCCCATGCACGCCTCGGGAGGTTCGATCGGGGATTTGGAGCGGCAGAGAATAGCAGGCGGGGTCTTGGAGAGCGACCGGCGTCGCGGTACTCTTCGACCCGGAGGTGGGATGCGCTACAGACGGTTGGGAGATGCGGGAGTCCGGCTGAGCGTGGTCGGGCTCGGCTCGTGGCTCACATACGGAGGATCCGTCGCGGAGGCGACCGCCCGGCGCTGCATCGAACGGGCCGCGGAGATGGGCGTGACCTTCTTCGATACCGCGAACGTGTACGGTCGCGGCAGCGCGGAGGAGGTCGTCGGACGGGCCCTTGCGGCGCTGCCCCGTGATTCCTATGTGCTCGCGACGAAGGTCTACTTCCCGATGGGCGAGGGTCCCAACGATCGTGGTCTCTCCCGCAAGCACGTCTTCGAGCAGTGCCACCGGTCGCTGCGCCGCCTCGGAGTCGAGTATATCGACCTCTATCAGTGCCATCGCTGGGACGAGGACACGCCGCTCGAGGAGACCTGCCGGGCGATGGACGACCTCGTGCGCCAGGGGAAGATCCTGTACTGGGGCGTGTCGGAGTGGCAGGCGGGGCAGATCCGTCGCGCGGTCGAGATCTGTCGCGAACGCGGGTGGGCCCAGCCGTCGAGCAACCAGCCGGAGTACAACGCGCTCCAGCGGTCGATCGAGGACGAGGTCCTTCCGGTCACTGGCGAGCTGGGGCTAGGCAACGTGGTGTGGTCTCCCCTGGCCCAGGGAATCCTGACCGGCAAGTACGGATCGGTCGACTCGCTCCCGCCGGACAGTCGGGCCGCGGGCCCGCAGGGCGGCTTCATGCGGCGTTACCTGCGCCCCGAGTTGCTGGAAAGGGTGGCGCTATTCCGCGCGGTCGCGGACGCGGCTGGGTGCACGCCGGCGCAACTCGCGATCGCGTGGTGCCTGCGTCGCCCGGAAGTCACGAGCGCGATCCTCGGCGCGACCGCCGAGCGGCATGTCGAGGAGGGCGTGGCGGCGGCGGAGCTCGACCTCGGGCCGCAGATCGTCGACGCGGTCGATCGGGCGCTCGCAGGAGCGTCGGCCCCACCGGTCTGAGGCTGGAAACGCCCTTCCGTCCCGGGTATCCTAAGATCGTGCCACGTCTCTTCCCCTCCGCGATAGCGGGTCTCCTTTCGCTGGCCCTGGCCTGTGGAGCGGATGGCGGGGGCCCCACGACTCCGACGACCGATCCCTCCGGACCCTCGCCGATTCAGGGGCGAATCGGGGAGATCGCCTTCGAGGCCCAGCTCCTCCAGCCCGCCTGGGATCGCCTCGTCGGGCGCGTGACACTCACCAACCCGACCAGCGCGCCGGTCGCACTTCGGTTCCCCGACACGTGCGTGCTCCTGCTGCGTCTGTATACGATCGCCGAGAGCCAGCTGGTGATCGACGCGCACAGCAAACGCTGCATCGAGATCCCCGTGGACGTGACGCTCGCGCCCGGGGAATCGAGAACGTTCGAGACGAACGTGACGTTCTTCTTCATCCTCGGAAACCGACTCCCTGAGGGTCGTTACCGCGCCACTCTCTATCTGCGCCCCGAAGGCCGCCCCGTGGTCGAGATCGCCGTCGGTCTGCCACGCCTGGTCCGACCGGTGGACGAGAACCTCTGAACGCTTCGACCGCGATCCGCCGCGGAACCGTGCTCGCCCTGGC
>JAICNR010000061.1 GCA_025931135.1 Gemmatimonadota bacterium
GGAAGCGGGGGAAGTCGATCGTCCGACTGTATGCGCTCCCCCCCGCAACGATCACCTTCGGGCGAGCGGATTCCGCCGCCGATCCCAGCGCATCGTAATCGAGGAGCCCTGTCTCGACTTCCACGCCGTAGCTCGCGACCTCGAAGAGACGACCGCTGAAGTTCACCTTGCTGCCGTGCGTCAGGTGCCCGCCGGCGGAGAGGTCCATCCCCAGCAGGGTCTCCCCGGGTTCCATGAGCGCCAGGTAGGAGGCCATGTTCGCCTGCGATCCGCTGTGGGGCTGCACGTTGGCGTGATCGGCGTCGAAGAGCTCGCGCGCGCGCTCGATCGCCAGCCGCTCGGCGACGTCCACGACCTCGCAGCCGCCGTAATAGCGCTTTCCGGGGTAGCCTTCGGCGTACTTGTTCGTGAGCACCGAGCCCGTCGCTTCGAGCACGGCGGGGCTGACGAAGTTCTCGCTCGCGATCAGCTCGAGGCCGTCGGCCTGGCGCTCGAGCTCGGCGGCGAGCGTGGCGAAGATCTCGGGGTCGGTCTCGCGGAGTCCGCTCACGCGCGCGCGCCCGCCCGGTCGGGCTCTATCTTCTCCACGCGGCGTCCGTGGCGCCCCCCACCGAACGGCGTCTCGAGGAACGTCCATACGATCTTCTTCGCCTGATCCGGATCCAGGAGCCGCGAGCCCAGGCAGAGGACGTTCGCGTCGTTGTGCTCGCGCGCGAGCGCGGCCATCCGCTCGTCCAGACAGTTGGCCGCCCGCACGCCCGCGTGCCGATTCGCCGCGATCGACATCCCGATCCCGGCTCCGCAGACGAGAATCCCGCGCTCCGCCCGCCCGCTCTCGATCGCGCCCGCGAGCCGGTGCGCGAAATCGGGGTAGTCCACGCTGTCGGGGGAATCCGTGCCCAGGTCCGTGGGCTCCCAGCCCAGATCCGTGAGGTGACTGGCGAGATCCTGCTTCAGGTCGTAGCCCGCGTGATCCGCGGCCAGCAGCACCGTGCGGCCGCTCAAGCCCGCTCCGCCACCGGGTGCGAGGCCTTCTGCTCCTTCGCCTTCCGGATCCGATCGCGCGCCAGACGATCCGCGGCCCGGTACGTGGGGATGCCCTCCTCTGCCGCGATGTCGTAGATCGAGAGGAGGGTCTCGTAGATACCACGCGCCTTTTCCTTCGCGGTCTCGATCCCATAGCCCACGATCTCGCCGTACACGTTGATCAGCCCGCCCGCGTTGATCACGTAATCCGGGGCGTAGAGGATCCCCTTCGCGTCCAGCGCATCGCCGTGACGATCCTCCTCGAGCTGGTTGTTCGCGCCGCCGGCGACGATCTGGCACCGCAGGCGTCGAAGGGTCCCGTCGTTGATGACAGCGCCGAGGGCGCACGGCGCGAAAACGTCACACTCGACGTCGTAGATCTCGTCGGGCTCGACCGGCGCGGCGCCGAAGTCGGAGACCACCTTGTGAACACGCTCCTCATCGATGTCGCAGATCGAGATCCTGGCGCCGTCACCGGCCAGGTTCTCGCACAGGTAGTAGCCCACATGACCGGCGCCCTGGACCGCGACCGACACGTCGGACAGGTCGTCGCTCCCCAGCTTCTTGACGCACGAGGCCTTGATGCCGTTGTAGACCCCATAGGCGGTGACCGGCGAGGGGTCGCCCGAGCCGTGCGGGCTCGACCGGATTCCCGTCACGTGCTTCGTCTCCTCGTAGACATACTCCATGTCCTCGACGCCGATCCCGACGTCTTCGGCAGTGATGTAGCGGCCGCCGAGCGTCTCGACGAAGCGCCCGTGCGCGCGCAGGAGCTCGGGCGTCTTGTCGCGCTTGGAGTCGCCGATGATCACCGCCTTGCCACCGCCCAGCTCCAGTCCCGCCACCGCCGCCTTGTATGTCATCCCCTCCGATAGCCGCAACACGTCCCTCAGCGCTTCATGGGTCGAGCGATAGGGCCACATGCGGGTGCCGCCGAGAGCCGGGCCGAGCGTCGTGTCGTGGATGGCGATGATCGAATCGAGGCCCGTTTCCGCGTCGTGGCAGAACACGACCTGCTCGTGATGGGCCTCGTGGATCTGGTCGAAGACGTCCAAGGACGGCTCTCCTCTCGGGGTTATCGACGGGAATCGCCGGCTCGCGCACGGCGAGCCCAGATTACTCCGCCAGAAGTTCGCTGGCAATCACCAGACGCTGGATCTCGGATGTCCCTTCGTAGATCTCCGTGACCTTGGCGTCGCGGAAGTACCGCTCCACCGGATAGTCCTTCATGTAGCCATATCCGCCGTATACCTGGAGGGCCTTCACCCCGGCGTCCATCGCGGCCCGACTGGCCAGCAGCTTCGCCATCGCTACCTCTTTGCGGGCGGGCTCTCCGCGGTCCTTCTTCGCAGCCGCTGCGTAAGTGAGCGCCCGTGCAGCCTCGATCTGCGCCGCCAGATCGGCGAGAAGGAACCGGAGCCCTTGAAACTCGGCGATCGCCTTTCCGAATGCGTGCCGCTCCCGAGCCCAGGCGGTGGCGAGGTCGAGGCAAGCGCCGGCGATACCGAGCGCCTGAGCGGCGATTCCGAGCCGTCCGTGTTCGAGACCGCCCAGCGCATAGGCGAGTCCCTTCCCTTCTTCGCCCAGGAGATTTCCGGCCGGTACATCCAGATCCGAGAACACGATCTCAGTCGTGTTGGACGAACGGAGACCCATCTTCTTCTCTTCCTTGCCGATCGAATAGCCCGCCCACGACGGCTCGACGACGAACGCGCTGATTCCGCCCGATCCCGACCCGCCGCTTCGCGCCATCGCGACCACGACATCCGCGGTTCCGCCGTTCGTCACCCATGCCTTCGAGCCGTTCAGCATCCAGCCGTCCGCGCCCCTCTCCGCGCGGCAAGCGAGAGCGGCCGGATCCGACCCCGCATGAGCCTCCGAAAGCGCGAACGCGCCGAGAAGACGGCCCTCGGCCATCGGGCGCAGGTAGCGCTCCTTCAGATCTTCCGAACCGTGGGCCAGGATCATCTGCGTGGGGAGGGAGTTGTGGACGCTCATCGAGACCGCGAGCGCCGGATCGACGCGCGCGATCTCCTCGAGAGCGAGGAGATACGTCAGCGTGTCCATCCCGCTTCCCCCCCACTCCTCGGGGAGCAGCATGCCGAGGAACCCCAAGCGGCCCAGCGCGTCGATCGACTCGCGGGAGAACTCGCCCTTCCGGTCCCGCTCCTCGACGTGCGGTGCGAGCTCGGCCCGGGCGAATTCCCGCGCCGTGCGGACGATCTCGCGCTGGACGTCGGTAAGGGGATGCAGCCCGCCGGCCGTGTCGCCGCGCCCGGCGCGCGCCGCCGTCACGCCCGCTCCCCGTATTCGAAGAACCCCGCGCCCGTCTTCCGCCCCAAGCGGCCGGCGGCGACCATCTGTCGGAGAAGAGGGCAGGGGCGGTACTTCGGGTCGCCGAGCCCCGCCTGCAGGACCTCGAGGATCGCCAGGCAGACGTCCAGCCCGATGAAGTCGGCCAGCGTCAGCGGCCCCATCGGGTGGCTCATCCCGAGCTTCATCACGGTATCGATCGCCTCCGGCTCCGCCACGCCTTCCATGACGCAGAAGATCGCCTCGTTGATCATCGGCATGAGGACGCGGTTCGAGACGAACCCGGGGTAGTCCCGCACGGTGACCGGGGTCTTTCCGAGGGATTCGGCCAGGGCGACGATGGTCGAATGCGTCTCCGCCGAGGTCTCGTACCCGCGGATCACCTCGACAAGCGTCATGACCGGCACCGGGTTCATGAAGTGCATCCCGATCGTCTGGTCCGGCCGCGACGTGACCGCGCCGAGTCGCGTGATCGAAATCGACGACGTGTTGCTAGCCAGGATCCCATGGGGCTGGACGATCGAGTCGAGGGTGCGGAAGACGTCGGTCTTCACCTCCTCGTCCTCGACGATCGCCTCGACGACCAGATCGGCCGCATGGGCGGAGTCGAGCCCTTCCTGCGCGTCGATCCGGGCGAGTGCCGCGTCCCGGTCCTCCGCCGATATCGCCTGCTTTCCAACCTGGCGCTCGAGGTTCCTCGCGATCGCGTCCATCCCCTTGCGAAGTGCGGCCGGGTCGCTGTCGATCAGAGACACGGGATGGCCGCGGAGCGCGAACACGTGAGCGATCCCGTTGCCCATCGTGCCGGCACCGATCACCGCGACGTCGCGGATCGTCACAGCCGCTCGACCTCCATCGCCACCGCGTTGCCGCCGCCCAGGCACAGCGTGGCGAGCCCGCGGCGTTCGTCGCGGTCGCTGAGCGCGTACAGCAGCGTCGTCAGAACGCGCGCGCCGCTCGCCCCGATCGGATGACCGAGCGCGACCGCGCCGCCGTGAACGTTCACGCGGTCCCAGTCCCAACCCAGCTCCTTCCCGTCCGCCAGCGCCTGGACGGCAAACGCCTCGTTCGCCTCGATCAACTCGTAGTCGTCGATCGCGGTTCCCGTCCGCTCCATGAGCCGGCGCACCGCGAACACGGGCGCGTAGAACAGGAGCTTCGGCTCGGTCCCCGCCGAGGCGTAGTCGACGATGCGGGCCATCGGCTCGAGCCCGTGCTCGTTCGCATACGCGACGCTCGTTACGACCAGCGCGCTCGCACCGTCGTTGAGCCCGGGCGCGTTCCCGGCGGTCACCGTGCCCTCCTTCGTGAAGGCGGGCTTGAGCTTCGACAGCACGTCCATCGAGGTGTCCTTGCGCGGGGCTTCATCCGTGTCGATCACCGTCGTCCCCTTGCGGGTCTCGATCGCTACCGGCACGATCTCGGGGCGGAATTTGCCCGCCTCGATCGCATCGACGGCCTTGCGATGGCTCGCCACCGAAAATTCGTCCTGCTCCTCGCGCGTGATCTCGGATTTCTCGGCGGTCAGCTCGGCGTGCTTTCCCATGTGGACGCTCTCGAACGCGCACCAGAGGCCATCCTTGATCATTGCGTCGACGAGATTCTGGTCGCCGAACTTGAGGCCCTGGCGAGCGCCCTGGAGGAGGAAGGGGGCGTTCGACATCGACTCCTGACCCCCCGCCACCACGCACGACTGATCGCCGGCGCGGATCGACTGCGCTGCGAGCATCACGGCCTTGAGGCCCGAGCCGCAGACTTTGTTGATCGTCATCGCGGGGACCGTGTCCGGTACGCCCCCGAAGTGCGCGGCCTGCCGCGCGGGAGCCTGGCCGCTTCCCGCCTGCACCACCTGCCCCATGACGACCTCGTCGATCGTCTCGGGGTCGATCCGGGCACGGGCGATCGCCTCGCGGACGGCGATCGCGCCCAGCTCGGGTGCGGTCTTGGGCGACAGGCCGCCCAGGAACTTCCCGATCGGCGTCCTGCACGCGCTCACGATGACCGGAGTCGTGCGGTCGGTGAAATCGTTCATCGGATCTCCTTTTCTCACTCCATGAAATGACGGTACGATACTCCGGCCTATAGCGTCAGCGGATCGCAGCGGCCGGTCCCAGGAACCGTGTCATCCGTCGCGCAGCGCCGCGAACGATCTCTCGCTGGAGCCGTCGCCGCAGCGTCACATAGGGCTGCGTCCCCATGACGAGATCGGAGAGGAGCCGACGGACGCTCTGGCTCTTCGATCCGAAACCGATCACGCGCTCGATGAAGCGCGGGTGGTAGAACCGGTGTACCAGCGCGCTCGCCTTCGCCAGCTCGTCCCCGAACTCCGCGCGCCACTGCCGGTCATACGCCTCCGGCCGGCCGGCTGCGAGCGCGCGGCTCCAAGCGCGCGCGGAGCGCAGCGCGTAGAAGATCCCCTCGCCGGTGATCGCGTCCACGAACCCTCCCGCATCCCCGACCAGCGCCCAGTCCCCTCCCCCGCGCGGCACGCGCCAGCAGGCGGGGTTCATGATCGTGGGGATGAACGCGCCGTAGCCCTTCCCGAGACCTGGATCCAGGTTCGGGTAGTACGTCGCCAGGAGATCGAGGAGACGCTGACGGGTCTCGCGGCCTGCGGAGCCCCCCGCTTCCCCACCCCAGAGACAGAGCCCGACCGAAAGGTGGTCCGGGCGGGGAAAAAACCACAGGTACCCGCGCGCGTCCGAGAAGAACTTCGTTTCGACCGTATCCAGCCGCGCGGGAATGAAGAACCCGGCCGCGATGGAGTTTACGAACGCCGGGAACTCCGGCGCGACCGTCTCCCGGACCTTGCTGACCGCCCCGTCCGCGCCGACCAGGAAGTCGACCTCGAACCGCTCGCCCTGGGCGTCCACGAGCCAGCCTCCGCGGCCGCGCTCGACCGACTGCACCTTGAGCCCAAGCTGCTTCGCACCGGCAGCGCGGGCGCGGGAGCGAACCGCCTCGTCGAACTCCGCGCGCGCGAAGATCAGGGTCGGCCGGGGGCACCCGAACTCGACCTCCAGGTCGGTCGGGGACCGGAACCGGAACTCCGTCACCGCCCGACTCTGCGACTCGATCTCGCCGATCCAGGGGAACTCGTCCTGCGCCTTGACGGTGATCCCGCCACCGCACGGCTTCTCCCATGGCGCGCGGTGATCGAAGAACGTCACGTCGTGTCCTTGCTCCGCGGCCTGCCACGCGGCGTACGCGCCCGCGGGGCCGCCTCCCACGATCCCGATCCTCATGCCCACGGGTCGCGCTCCTCGTCCCTCGAATGTCGGCCCCTGGAGTCGCGCTTGAGCCACGCCAGTGGATGATCGGCGTCGTGCACGAACGCGCACAACCACCCCTCGTCGTGAATCTGCGCGAGGAAACGCTGCTTCGTTTCGAGCGTCGTGACCGGGTACAGGTCGTAGGCCATGATCCACGGGTCCGGGAGGTGATGGACGGTCGGCACGAGGTCGCCGAGGAACACGATGAGGCGACCGGCGCCGTCGTCCACGCCCACCGAGACGTGGTGCAGCGTGTGGCCCGGGGTCGCGAAGATCCGGATCCCGTCGAAGCGGTCGCCGTCTTCGATCCATTGCACGCGACCGCTCTCCCGGAGCGGCGCGTAGTTCCGTTTCAGGTACGACGCCGCGTTCCGCGCGTTCGGCCGCATCGCGTCCGAGAACTCGCCGGGGTGGATGCAGTAAGTGGCATTCGGGAACGTCGGCACCGGCGTCACGCCGTCCGCGGCCCACGTCGTCGCGCCCCCCGCGTGGTCGAAGTGGAGATGCGTGAGGACGACCCGGTCGACCGTCTCCGGCCCTTCGCCGCGGTCGACGAGCCGCCGCGGCAGGCCGCCATGCCGCTCGAGCCCATAGATATCCCGGAACTTCTCGTCGTCCTTCCCCCCCGAGCCCACCTCGATCACCGTCCGGCCCTCGGGACCGTCGACCAGGAGGCAGTTCATCCCCAGCCGGATCCGGTTCCGATCGTCCGGTGGGAGCTTCTTCTCCCAGAGAACCCGCGGGACGACGCCGAACATCGCGCCGCCGTCGAGCCTCTGAAGGCCGTCCGAGACCACCGTGATCGTGCGCTCGCCCCATTCCAGGGTCGGCCACTCGAAGCGCGGGGCCTGCAACGCCTGCTCGAGGGCGGAAGCACCGATTTCGGGCTTCATGTGCGACCTTCCCGGTCCAGGACCTCCCGCGCGATGATCATGCGCTGGATCTCGCTCGTCCCTTCACCGATCTCCGTCACCTTCGCGTCGCGCATCATCCGCTCTACCGGATAGTCCCGCGTGTACCCGTTGCCGCCGTGGATCTGGACTGCCTCGATCGTCGTCCGCATTGCCAGCTCGGAGCAGAAGAGCTTCGCCTGCGCCGCCGCGAGCTTGTATTCCTTCCCCGCATCCTTCAGCCGCGCGGCCTTGTGCGTGAGGAGTCGGCCGGCCTCGATCCCGGTCGCCATATCCGCCAGCTTGAACTGGATCGCCTGGAACTCCGCGATCGGGCGGCCGAACTGCTCGCGATCGAGCGCGTAGGCGCGTGCGGCGTCGAACGCTCCCTCGGCGATCCCGAGCGCATGGGCGGCGATCCCGATTCGCCCGCCCGTCAGCGTGTGGAGGCATTGCTGGAAGCCGCGGCCCACTTCCCCCAGGAGCTGATCGGCCGGAACCCGCACGTCCTCGAGGATCAGCTCCCGGGTGTCGCTCGCCCGCCAGCCGAGCTTGTCCTCCTTCTTGCCGGAGCGGAGCCCTTCCGTCTTCTTCTCGACGATGAACGTGGAGATCCCCTTCGATCCGGCTTCCGGGTCGGTCATCGCCGCGACCACGCAGATCTCCGCAACGCCGGCGTTCGTAATGAAGACCTTCGTCCCGTTCAGCACCCACGTGTCGCCGTCCCGGACCGCGCGGGTCGCCATGTTCGCGGCGTCGGAGCCCGAGGTCGCCTCGGTCAGGCCGAAGGCGCCCAGGGACTCGCCTCGTGCCAGGGGGGTCAGGAACCGCTCTTTCTGCTCGGGGGTGCCGAAATCGTGGATCGGCGAAGCGCAGAGGGAGGTATGCGCCCCGACCGTGATCGAGTGCGAGGCGTCCACCCGCGCCAGCTCCTCGACCACGAGCGCCAGCGAGAGCGCGTCCGCCCCGGCTCCACCGTATTCCTCCGGAAACGGAACACCGAACAGGCCGAGGTTCGCCATCTCGCGGACCGTGTCCCATGGGAACTCGCCGGACTCGTCGTGCGCGGAGGCGATCGGCGCGATTCGCGCGCGGGCGAACTCGCGCACGGTCTCGACCAGCAGCCGCTGCTCCGAGGTCAGGTCGAGGATCACGAGGTGGGTGAAGTCAGGCCCGGGAGCCGGCGTGCTCCCCGGCCCACTCCCGGATGTAGTCGACGATCGCCTGGGTGGTCGTACCGGGACCGAACAGCCGCCCCGTGCCCATCCGCTGGAGCTCGGCCATGTCCTCCCGGCCGATGATCCCGCCGCCCGTCAGCAGGACGTCGTCCATCCCGTTCTCACGCATGAGCTCGAGGATGCGCGGGAACAACGTCATGTGGGCGCCGGAGAGAATCGAGAGCGCAACCACGTCGACGTCCTCCTGGAGCGCGGTCTCGACGATCTTCTCGGGCGTCTGATGGAGGCCGGTGTAGATGACCTCCATGCCCGCGTCCCTGAGCGCCGCCGCCACCACCTTGGCGCCCCGGTCGTGCCCGTCGAGGCCGGGCTTGCCGACCAGCACGCGGATCTTCCGCTCGTCCATCGTCCCTCCTGGGAGGACTTCGGGGACCGTTCGGGAGCGGCAGAATCTATGCGCTCCCGGGAGCCCCCACCAACCGATCCCCCGGGCTCAAGCTCCGCGAGCGACCGGCCTCAGCACGAGGAAGCCCTCCGGGGCGAGCCGGGTGGCGAGCATCATCTCGTTGATGTCGCGATGCTCCGACCAGGTGGGCACCGCCTGATGCGCGGGCTCCAGCCAGAACACCTCGATCGCCTGCCCCAGCGGCACGAAGCGCTTCAACGATTCGAGGCGATCCCGGATCGGGGCGTACGCGGGCCGGGAGGAGATGGCCAGCATGGCGTGATCGAGGAGCTCGCTCGCGGCCAACCCGATCGCGAGGCCGAGCTCCCGGAAGGCGAGGCGTCGGGCCGCGGGTTGATGCCATTCTCCCAGTCGGGCATATCGCTCCAATCCGTCCAGAGCCGCCACCAGCAGGCCAGCGAGCAACCCTCCGCCCTCGAGCGTTTTCTCGCCGGCGAGCTGGACGATCCGAAAGGCGTCCGTCAGTAGCCCCCCCAGACCCAGTGGGTCCGCGGTCCGGAGGTCGATCGCTTGGCTGATGGCGCGATAGTCCTCGATGGCTGGCGCGAGGGTTGGACCGGGCGGCGCTCGCTCGATCTGCCTGGCCGTGGACGCGAGCTGGACGCAAGTTATGTAGCCGTCCAGCGGATCGTGTTGCCCCATCGACGGAACGAGGGCGCGGGAGAGATCCGTGCTCATCTTCCAGGCCATGCCCCGCTGACCGGGGGGCCCGTGGACGAACGCCGCGTGGGCAGCTTCCGCGAGCTCGCGTGCCCAGAGGTTGAACCGAGGGTCGCCTGTGGCGCGGGACGTCTGATCGAGCGCGTGCATCCACTTCGTCAGATAATGGAAGTACTGGCCGTCCCGGTCCCACTCCAGGCGTTGGTCGAACGGATCGTGGGGGGGTCGTTCCCGGAACGGCTTTCCGATCCGCAGGCCGCCGCAGGTCGGATGAGCTTCGGCCTCTTCTCCCTCCAACCCGCTGATCCATCCCGTTCGCGGATCGCCCGGGTGATAACGTCCGAGTACATGGTGGACCTGGTGCACCAGATCCAGCGCGAGGTCGATAAAGCGCGCGTCCGAGGTCGCAGCCGCCAAGCCCAGGTAGTTGCAGACGGCGAAGGCGTCGGTCCACAAGTACCGCCGCGGCGGAGCCATCGTGGCGAGTCCCGTGCGCTCGGCGAACGCCGCCATGAGCGCGGCAATCGGCTTGATTGATTCGTCCGTTAGCGTCGCGTGAATTTGAGATGGGTGACGCCCGGCGCCGCCACCGAGCGCACGAGTTCGAGGCCGTGGAGATCGGTGCCGGTGTCTTCGAAGAGCCGTTCTCCGCCGCCTAGGAGAATCGGCACCAGGCTGATCTCCATCTCGTCGACGAGCCCTGCGCGGATGTACTGCTGCGCCACCTTCGCGCCACCGGCGAGCGCCACGTCGTTCCCTTGGGCGGCCGCGCGCGCCTTCTCGAGCGCCAACTCGATGCCCTCGGTGACATACGAGAACGTGGTCCCACCCTCGAGCTCGAGCGGCTCCCGCGCGTGATGGGTGAGCACGAACACCGGATGATGGAACGGCGGGTCGTCGCCCCACCAGCCGTTCCATGGGTTGTTCCGATCCCAGGGACCGGGATGACCGCCGAACATGTTCCGCCCCATGATCGTCGCGCCGATGCCGGCCTGCGATTCCTCGACCACCCGGGTGCTCTGGTTCACCTCGCCGCCTGGAAGGCCGTGCGGGGCGCGCCAAGCGGCAAGCGGGAAGACCCACTCGTGGAGCTGCTCGCCGCCGATCCCTAGCGGGTTGTCCACGCTCTGCTCGGGGCCGGCGACATAGCCGTCCAGGGACATCGAGATCCGGAAGCGGAGTTTGGACACGATTAGCCCATCCCGGCTAGAGCTTTCGAGAGAGAATCAGAATACGCCGACTGTCTGCCTGATAGGGCGAAGCGTCAAAGTCCCCGTAGACTTGTTCAACACTCAGGTCCGACTCCTTTATTAATTGCCGAAGTTCAGCAAGAAAATACATGCGGACATTGGTGCGATAGGAACGTTCCTCTCCTTTCTCGAGCCAAGAGGTTTTCATTTGCCATCGCAGCGTACCAACATCAAGACGTTCCATCCGGTTCACAGTGAGGCCATTCGAGAGTGTTTCGCTATGTTCTGAAACGAGTTCGCCCGTTTCCCGATCGATATCGCCATTTTCATAGAGCCAACTCATTTTTCTCGGGCTGTTTGCAAGATCCATAAGGAAGTACCCACCACCCTTCAACCCTCGCTGCACACCTCTCAGGACAGCAAGATCGTCTTTCACGTTCCCGAAGTATCCAAATGACGTAAAGATATTGATGATCGCATCGAACTCATTGCGGAAATGGAGATCACGCATGTCTCCCTTCACAAAGGACACGTCTAAGCCAGCTTCTTTTGCTTTGTTCTTCGCGATATTCAGTAGGTACTCAGAAAAGTCGAAGCCAATAACCCGATACCCTTCCTGGGCCAGGGGGACACTCAGCCTTCCATAGCCACAGGCCAGGTCAAGAATGGTCGCTTCGTTGGGCAGGTGGAGGGAGTTCTTGAGGAATTCGAGCTGAGTCCGAGTAGTTTCCTCGTTAACCCGATCCACATATGTAACCAGGTATTTGTCGTCGAAGAGCGTTTCCCACCATTGCTTACTCAAGACATCTCTTTTGCATCAATCCAAAGCCTCAGAAGATCTCGGGCTCGCGCCAGGTCCCGTATTCTTCCTTCATGAGCTCCACCATCTCCCCGATCGTTGCGTACGCGCGCACGCATTCCAGCACGGGCTCCATCAGATTCCCATCGGAGCGGATCGCGGTGCGAAGGAACCCCATGGCCGACTCGTAGCGGGCCGCATCGCGTTCTTCGCGCACTTTTTGCAGACGCTCGATCTGTTCGCGCTCGTAGCGCGGGTCGATCCGCAGGATCGGGATCTCGAGCGTCTCGCCATGCTCGATGAACTCGTTGACACCCACGATCACGCGGCGCCGGGTATCGATCTCCTCCTGGTAGCGGCTCGCGGCCTCGGCGATCTCGCGCTGGAAGAACCCCGACTCGATCCCGGCCACGACTCCGCCCATGTCCTCGATCTGGCGGAAGTACTCCTCCGCCTCCTCCTCCATGCGATTCGTCAGCGCCTCGACGAAGTAGGAGCCGCCGAGCGGGTCGATCACGTTCGTCACGCCCGACTCGTAGGCGATCACCTGCTGGGTGCGGAGCGCGATCTTGACCGCCTTCTCCGTCGGGAGCGCGAACGTCTCGTCCATCGAGTTCGTGTGGAGCGACTGCGTCCCACCCATCACGGCCGCCAGCGCCTGGATCGCCGTGCGGACGATGTTGTTCTCCGGCTGCTGCTCGGTCAGCGAGCATCCGGCCGTCTGGGTGTGGAACCGCATGAGGAGCGAGCGCGGGTTCTTCGCGCCGTATCGCTCCTTCATGTGCCTGGCCCAGATCCGCCGCGCGGCGCGGTATTTCGCGACTTCCTCGAAGAAGTCGTTGTGCGCGTTCCAGAAAAACGAGAGCCTCGGCGCGAACGAGTCGACGTCGAGTCCGGCTGCGATTCCTCGCTCGACGTAGGTGAATCCGTCGGCCAGCGTGAACGCGAGCTCCTGGACGGCGGTCGAGCCCGCCTCGCGGATGTGGTAGCCCGAGATCGAGATGGGATGCCAGTAGGGGGCGTTCCGCGTGCACCAGTCCATCATGTCGACGACGATCTTGAGGTGCGGCTCCGGCGGGAACAGCCATTCTTTCTGCGCGATGTACTCCTTGAGCGGATCCGTCTGGATCGTGCCGCGGAGCTTCGTCGAGTCGACCCCCTGCTTCTCCGCGACCGCGACATAGAGCGCGAGGAAGAGGATCGCCGGGCCGTTGATCGTCATCGACGTCGACACCTGGTCGAGCGGGATCCCCTGGAACAGCCGCTCCATGTCGGCCAGCGAGTCGATTGCGACCCCGCACACGCCGACCTCGCCCTCGGACATCGGATGGTCGGAGTCGTAGCCCATGAGGGTCGGCAGATCGAACGCCACCGAGAGCCCTGTCTGGCCGTGCTCGAGGAGGTAGTGGTACCGCTCGTTCGTCTCGGCGGCGGTCGCGAAACCAGCGAACTGGCGCATCGTCCAGAGGCGGGTCCGGTACATCGAGTCGTAGACCCCACGGGTGTAGGGA
>JAICNR010000010.1 GCA_025931135.1 Gemmatimonadota bacterium
GCCACGCCTTGGGCGAGCGCCGATTCCCAACGCGTAACCGCTTCCCCACCGATGGCGACGACGGCCGCCAGCGCGAGACCCCCGGTCGCGAGCGCCGGCGCCAACAGCGTGTCCATCCCCAGCGGCCGGTCGCCCCGCGCGACCACGGCGGCCGAGACGATCGTCACGCCCGCCCCCACTCCGAGCAACACCCCGCCGATCGTGGTGCCTACCATGAGCGCCGCCACGAGCGCGACCACGACCACCCCCGCCGCCCGCGCTGCGACGCGCCTGTCGAGCAGCGCGAACAGGAGTCCCGCCGGGAGCCCCAATGTCAACCACGGACCGGGCAGGCTCGCGAACAGAAGCGCGAGCGCCACGGTCCATTCGGCCAGCCCCCACCGGCGACCGATCGGTTCGGTCGATGCTATCGCTGGTGATCGGGGATGTAGGGGATGAGCGCCAGGAAGCGACCGCGTTTGACTGCCTGCGAGAGCTGACGCTGATGACGAGCGCATGTACCCGACACTCGCCGCGGCAGGATCTTCCCGCGGTCGTTCGTGAACCGGTCGAGCAGGTGCTCTTCCTTGTAGTCGATCGCCACTTTCGACTCGCAGAAATGGCACACCTTCCTGCGCTGCATGACCATTATTCTTCCTCCTCGGCTGGCCGCGGTGCCCTGACCGGGACCGGCGTGGGCACGATCGGATCGACGACAGTGAGCTGCCGCAGCACCTGCTCGTCGAGCCTCATGACGCGCTCGAACTCCGTCAGCGCGGAGGGCTCGGTCTCGTACCGCAGGACGGCGTAGATCCCCTGCTCCTTCTTGTCGATCGGATAGGCGAGCTTGCGCTTGCCCCATACGTCGACCTTCACGGCATCGCCCCCGTTCGGGGCAACGAGGCTGGTCAGTCGCTGGATCTTCTCCTGCACCTGAGCGTCTTCCAGGGCGGAGTCGAAGATGATGACGGTCTCGTAAGGTCTGGCCACGGCGCTCCCTTCGGTCTCGGTCGGTCCGTCCCCGCGCGGGACGAACAGGGCGGTTGGAAAAGCCAATCAAGGTACCCTGCGAGGCTCACTCCGTCAAAGTCCCTTGCCCCGGAGGGGCTGGGTGCGACTGGCTCCCGCCCGGGATGCGCGGCAAGGTCCGGCTGGCCCTTACCGGCGGTCGGATCGATACTCGAGGTCCCGCGGCCGAAACCGGGATCCGAAACCCCGGAACAGGTCGGAGGTGCCACGTTTCCGAGGAGGACAGAGTATGTCGAGGAGGCCGATTGCCGCAGTCTTGGACGACCCGGACCTGATCGTGGTATGCGACGACGGAACCGTCTGGAATTACCTGCGCGGAGCGAACGAGTGGAATCGGTTGGCCGCGATTCCCGGATCGCCCGCGGTGAAGAAGGAGAAAGAGAAGGAAAAGGAGAGAATCAAGGCGAGAGAAAAGGCGGAAGAGAGGGCGAGGGATAACGCGAAGAAGGCGAAGCAGGCCGCCGCGGTCCTCTAACACCTCGGTGGCGGACGCGCCTGTCGGATCGGACCTCCGCGCGTATCTTGATGCCACTTTCAGCGCCGGAGATGGGTAATGGCGGGACGTTCGATCCGGGAACGAGTTCTCGACCGATTGGAACAGGCGTTCGAAGGACCGGTCGAGGTGCGGGATCTCACCGGGACCGACAATCACTTCGAGGTGCGGGTGGTTTCGGTGGCCTTCGAGGGAAAGACACCCGTCGAGCGGCACAAGCTGGTGTATGCCCCGCTTCGCGACTGGATCGAGGACGATACCGTGCACGCCCTCTCGGTCCGCGCCTATACGCCGACACAGAACGCATCCCTGAATCAGGAGGGGCGCCCATGAGGCCCGAGATCAAGGAGCGGATCGATCGCGAGATCCGCGAGCACCCGATCACGATCTACATGAAGGGGACCGAGCTGTTCCCGCGTTGCGGCTTCTCCGCGGCCACCGTCGAGGCGCTGCGCCGCGCGGGGGCGGAGGGCAGCATCCATTCGATCGACGTCCTGGCCGATCCCGAGATCCGCGAGTCGATCAAGGAGTACAGCGACTGGCCGACGATCCCGCAGGTCTACATCGGCGGAGAGTTCGTCGGGGGCTGCGACATCACCCGCGAGCTCTACGAGACCGGCGAGCTGCGGGAGCGGATCGAGAAGGCGCTCTCGACTGCCGGCTGATCCCCCTGAAAGACGGGCGGGAGAGCCGGATCGAAGCGCCGGTTCGCGTGCGGTAACGCCGCGCACCTTCCTCGTCCGGCCCCCCGCTCTCGCTCTCTAGCACCGCCACGCCTCCGATTCCAGGTACATGAGCGAGCCCGGCGTGGTCAACGTCTCGCCGGTCTCGAGGAGGGTCTTGAGTCCCGACAGGACCATGGGCCAGCCACCGTAGAGCTCGTTGTTGGCGCCCTCGCGGAGCTGGTCGTGCGTGACCGTCAGGCAGCACGAGTCCCGGATCTGCTCGATTTCCCAGGTGACCCGCGAGGTGCCCTCGCTCTTGACGTCGTCGCTCCACAGGGCGTTGAAGCTCTGGACGAGTCGGTGCGGCGGATCGACCTCCAAGTTCTCCCCTTCGACGATCGGGCTGCCGAGCTGCCGGGGAATCCCTTCGTAGTGGGATCCGGGCGTCCACTCGGAGTGGACGCCGACCCCGAACGTGTACTTGGCCCGCATCTCGGGGTCCGTGATCGCCTGCCAGAGCCGCTCCGGCGTCGTCTTGATGTAGATCTCGAAGATCTTCTCCATCGTCTTCTCCAGTTCGTGTTTGAGGCCACTCAGCGTCGCGGCCCAGGGTTCGGCGTACTTGCTCACCCAGCGGTCGTGGACGAGCCGGATGGGGACGGGGTTCAGGAAGTGGAGCTTCTCGCGCCCGCGCCTGCGCGTGACGACGAGGCCCGCTTCCTCGAGCACCTTGAGGTGCTTCATGACGCCGAAGCGGGTCATCGGCAGCCGCTCCTGCAGTGTGCGGAGGTTCTGCCCGTCCTCCCGATAGAGCGCATCCAACAGGCTCCGACGAGTGGGGTCGGCAAGCGCCTTGAAGACCGCGTCCATGGGCACCGAGTATAGGTGACCGTATGGTCACCTGTCAACCGAAAGGCCGCAGTGGCCGTGCGATGTGGGTCGCCGGATCACCTGCTGCTGGCTGGCCTGTGCCGGACGACAGCCCGCAGACCGCCCGTCGGCCGCAGCGTGATGCTGGCCATCGGCACCGGGGGCTCTGCGCACCACTCGAGACGGAAACGCTGCGCGATCGCAGCCACGATCAGGGCCAGCTCCATGCGCGCGAACTCCCGCCCGATGCACATGCGCGGTCCCGCCCCGAACGGCAGATAGGCAAGGCGCGGCAGGTGACGCTCGAACTCGTCGGTCCAGCGATCGGGATCGAAGTGCAGCGGGTCGGGGAAGAACCGCGAGTCTCGATGGAGCACCCACGGGAAGACGAAGAGGGTCGTGCCGGCGGGGACGGGCCAGCCCAGGATCTCGTCGTCGGCGAGCGCCTCCCGACCGAACGAATACGCAGGCGGGTAGATCCGCATCGCCTCCCGGACCACACGCTCCGTGTACGTGAGCCGCGGCAGGTCCGCGAACGCCGGCACCTCGTCCAGCGCATCCGCTTCCTGTTCCAGCCGCTCGGCCACGTCTGGGTGCCGCGAGAGCAGATACCAGGTCCAGGTGAGCGCGAGCGCGGTGGTCTCGTGCCCCGCGAGAAGCATCGTGATCGTCTCGTCGCGGAGTTGCTTGTCGCTCATGGGCCGACCACTCTCGTCCTCGACCCCCATGAGGGCGGACAGCAGATCACCCCGGTCGCGTCCGTCCCGATGCTCGTCGATGATCCGGTAGACCAAGCGGTCCATCCGGCGAACCGCTTGCGCGTAGCGGCGGTTGCCCGTCGTGGGGATCCAGTCCGGCACGAGGACGGGCTGCCGGATCCGTCGCGCGATCTGCTCGATCCCGGTGTCGAACGCCTCGGCGATCTCTGCGGTATCGCCTTCGACCTCGGCATCGAACAGCGTGCGCGCCACGACACGGAACGTGATCGACGTCATCTCCCCCCGGACGTCGCGCACCTCACCGTCCCGCCACCGCTCCATGCGGTCGAGCGTGGCCTCGACCATGATCCGCGCGTACTCGGCGATCCGATCGTGGTGGAACGCCGGCTGGACCAGCCGGCGTTGGCGGCGCCAGTCCTCCCCCTCGTTCGTCAGCAGGCCCTTCCCGAAGATCGCCTCGACCTTGCGCCAGAAGAATGCGTGCTTGACGTAGTTCCGCTGGTTGGAGACCAGCACCCGTTCGACGGCATCCGGGGAGCTCAGGAGAAAGGCCTCGCGGTTCACGAGCCGGAATCGCGCCACGTCGCCGTAGTCGCGCGCCAGACGGGTCGCGAACCCCAGCGTATCCGCGGCGAACTCGCGCAGGTTCCCGAGGAGGAGATGGCCGGGCGGTCCCGGGGGCATCCGACGGCCGGCCGCGGTCGCTAGCGGCGCCACGCCATCCAGCGGTCGAGAACCGCCCGCGCACGCGGGCCCAGTCGCGCGCGCTGATACCGGTCCGCGATCCGGCCCAGCGCCTGCGCGCGGGTGGGGTACGGGTGGACCAGGCCCGCCAGGTCGCCGAGCCCGATTCCCTCGCGCATCGCGAGCGTGACGAGGGAGATCGATTCGCCGGCGTGGCGGCCGACGATCGTCGCCCCGACGATCTCGTCGCTGTCGGCGCCGACGAGAACGCGCGCGAAGCCTCTCTCCTCCCCCTCCAGCCGCGCGCGGTCCACATCGTCCCAGCGCTCCTCGAAAGCCCGGGCCTCGATCCCGGCCGCGGCAGCGCTCCGGCCGTCGTGTCCGACGCGCGCCACCTCGGGATCCGTGTACGTGCACCAGGGAATCGTGAGCACGGTCGCCTTCGCGCTTCCCGGAAAGAGCGCGTTCCGGATCACGATCCTGGCGTGCGCGTCCGCGAGATGCGTCAGCTGCGGACCCCCGACGACGTCGCCGGCGGCGTACACGCGGCGGTTCGTGGTCCGCAGCCGGTCGTCGACACGAGGGGCGCCTCGCCCGTCGAGCTCGATCCCCGCGCCCTCCGGGCGGAGATCGGCGACGTTCGGCGCGCGCCCGACCGCCACCAGGAGGTCGTCCACCTCGAGCGCGCGTCGACCGGCCGGACCGTCGATCGAGAGTCGGCGTCCCGACGCCGTTCGCTCGACGGCGACGAGCTCCATGCCCAGGACGAGGTCCACGCCATCGGCGCGAAGCGCCTCCTCGATCGCGCCCGAGACGTCGGGGTCCTCGGCGGGGAGCGCGCGGTCCTCGCGCTCGACCAGGAAGACCTCGGAGCCGAACCGCGCGAAGGCCTGCGCGAGCTCGCATCCGATCGGGCCGGCGCCCAGGATCCCGAACCGTCGCGGGAGCGCCGTAAGGTCGAATACCGTCTCGCTGGTCAGGAAGCCCGTTTCTGCGAGGCCCGGCACGGAGGGCACCGACGGCCGACCACCGGAGGCGATCACGGCGCGCGCAAACCGCAGGCGCGCTCCCCCGACCTCGACGGCATCGCGCGCCACGAAGCGACCCTCGCCGAGGAACACGTCCACGCCGAGGTCGCGGAACCGCGCGGCGGAGTCGTGAAGGGCGATCTCCGCGCGGATCCGACGCATCCGCTCCATCGAGGCGCCGAAGTCCGCCCGTGGCGGACCGTCCATGCGGACACCGAACTCCGCCGCCCTCCTGGCGTCGGCGACCGCGCGCGCGGACGCCAGGAGCGCCTTCGACGGGACGCAGCCCGTGTTCAGGCAATCGCCACCCAGGAGCCCGCTTTCGACCAGCGCGACCCGGGCTCCGAGCCCGGCCGCGCCCGCCGCGCAGACGAGCCCCGCGGTCCCCGCCCCCAGGACGACCAGGTTGTACCGGTTCGCTGGCTCGGGGTTCACCCAGTCCGGCGGGCGGACGCGCTCGAGCCGGAGCCGGTCGTGGGAGTCCGTCGCGGCCGCCTTCGTCAAGAGGTCTCCGCGAGGGCGGCCAGCGCGCGCCGGGCCGCGCGCGCGACGAGAAACACCGCCAGCGCGGTCGCGGCCAGGCCGGCTCCGAAGAGGAGGAGCCACGGCCCCGGGTGTTCTGCGGTTCCGGCCGCGATCGCGGCCAGCGACCGCGCGCCCGCGCCGAGCCAGACGTAGAGCAGGGTCCCGGGGAGCATCCCGACCCATGATCCGAGGACGTAGTCCCTGAGCCGGACGCCGGTCAGCGCCAGGGCGTAATTCAGCGCGTTGAACGGAACCAGCGGGGAGAGGCGCAGGAGGAGGACGACCTTGAGCCCCTCGGCCTCGATGGCCCGATCGATTCCCTCGAACGCCCGGCGCTCCCCGATTCGCCGTCGCACCCAGTCACGGCCCAGGTATCGACCCACCAGGAAGGCAGCCGTGGCGCCGACCGTGCTGCCGAGGGAAACGACCGCCAGTCCGCGCCCGAGCCCGAGGAGGAACCCGGTTCCGAGGGTGAGGATGGTGCCGGGGACGAGGAGCACCGCGGACGGGATCCAGGCCAGTCCGAGGATCGCGCCCGCCCACGGTCCCCGCTCGCCGATCCAGGCGAGGAGCGTGGTCGTCCATTCCCGAATCGGGAGCAGCAGGGCGGCGAGGAGAAGTGCGGTCGTGGTCACCGCGAGGAGCGACGCGCGGAAGGCGGACCGGTCGCGCATCGGAGCAGGCTACCACCGGCCCGGGGGGACGGCCAAGGCCGCCCCCCCGCCGGTTCCTTCGGTGGGGCTCAGTTCCCCCGCGCCGCGGCCAGGAGCTCGGCCGCCGTCGAGGGACCGCCGGCGAACGTGTCGGTATGCTCGGCGACAAACTGTCGAAGCTGGATTCCCGCAGCCGCGCCAGTTGGGAGCCCCCGGGCCGCGGCGGCCGCATCACCCGCCGCTTCCTGCTCGTCGGTCAGCTCGATGTCCGGACTGATCTGCAGGAAGTCCCAGCTCGCGCCGTTCTGGTGGACGTACCACACGCCCACCGGCAGGCCCGCGTCGCGCGAGGCGGCCTCCTGGTTCGTCATCCACTCCAGGAACGCGATGTGCTGCCCGGGCGCGACCCGATAGGTCGAGATGATGTAGGTGTCGGTGTCCTGCGCGCTGACGCGCGGGGCCCAGACGGCGAGGAGCGCGAACGAGATGGCCAGAAGCCCGAGCATGCGCTTCATCGATTCTCCTTTGGTGTGACGACCCGTGAATGGTGGGGTGGGTGAAGCGAGCGGCCGGTTCCACGCCGGCCACGGAGAGAATACCATTCCTGGGGTCGGCGCACCACTTCGTTGACCTGACGACGCCCGTCGGGCATCATGCCCCTGAATGAGCTCCCCGGCCACCATTCTCGCCCTGCTCCTCCCTGCGTGGCTCCTGGCCGTGTCGGGCACCGGGACCGCCTCGGCGCAGGCGCCGATCCCCCCGCCGCGCGACGTCCGGATCGACGGGCTCGTCGCGGCGGTCGCGGCAGATCGAATCGAGGTCGACGTCCGGAGGCTGGTCGCATTCGGCACCCGGCACACGCTCTCCGACACGCTCTCTCCCACCCGGGGGATCGGCGCCGCCCGGCGCTGGATCAAGGCGGAGCTCGACTCGATCTCCGCCGCGTGCGGGCGCTGCCTCGAGGTCTCGTACCAGCGCCTGCTCGTCTCCGGCGAGCCGCGCGTCCCCGACTCCACCTGGGTCGTCAGCGTCGTCGCCGTGCTCCGCGGGATCGAGGATCCCAACCGCTACGTGATCATGACCGGTGACATCGATTCGCGGATTTCCGACATCATGAACGCGGCGGACAGCTCTCCGGGGGCCAACGACAACGCCAGCGGGATGGCCGGCGTCCTCGAAGCCGCGCGCGTGATTACCCGCTCCGGCCACCGCTTCCCCGCCTCGATCGCCTTCGCGGGCCTGGCAGGCGAGGAGCAGGGCCTCTACGGCGGTGCGCGCATGGCTGAGATCGCGCTCGCCGAAGGCTGGCGGATCGAAGCGGTGCTCAACAACGACATGATCGGGAACATCGAAGGCGTCGACGGGGTGACCGACGACACCACCGCACGCGTCTTCTCCGAGAGCCCGCCTGCGGGAACGACCGCGGACGACCTGCGCCGGATGCGATTCTTCGGCGGTGAGGTCGACGGACCGTCGCGCCAACTTGCGCGCTACGTCGATCGGATAGCCGACGATTACGTTCCCGGGCTGGACGTCCTCATGGTCTACCGCCTCGACCGCTTCGGGCGCGGCGGACACCACCGTCCGTTCAACGACGCGGGGTTCTCCGCCGTCCGGATCATGGAGACCCACGAGAACTACGCGCGCCAGCATCAGGACGTGCGGGTTGAAGACGGGGTCGAGTACGGCGACGACCTGGCGGGCGTCGACTTCGACTACGCCGCCAGGCTGACGGCGCTGAACGTCGCAACTCTTGCCTCGCTCGCATGGGCTCCGGCGCATCCCGATTCGGTCATGATCCGAGGCGCGGTCGAACCGGCGGCGCGGCTGTCCTGGTCTCCGGTTCCCTGGGCCACCGGATACAAGGTGTACTGGCGCGACACGACGTCGCCCACGTGGGATCGCTGGATCTGGGTCGGCGGGAGGACCGAGGCGACGATGACCGGCCTCGTGGTCGACAACTATTTCTTCGGCGTCGCCGCCGTCTCGACCGAGGGCAACGAGAGCCCGGTGGCATTCCCGATTCCCGCGCGCTAGCGAGTCGAAATTAACGCTGTTCGCAGGTTAGCCGGTCCAACTAGATCCGCTCGGGCCGCAGCGGACGCGTCTGACGGTCCGCAGTATACTCCAGCCGAGCATGTGATGCGCCGAGCCCACGTCATCCGACCCCGCGCTTTCTTTGCCCTCGTTCTCGCCGTGACATCCGCGCTGCTAGCTCCAGCCGCCACCTCGGGCGCGCAGGAGGAGCTGGGCTCGGTCTCGCATGAGGAGGCGATCCGTCTCGCTCTCGAGCGGAGCCCGATCGACGTCGCCGCGCGCGGTGCGACCCGTGTCGCGGAGGCCGGCGTGCTCGAGGCGCGCGGGAGCTGGCTGCCGTTCGTGGCCGCGAACTCGACCTACTCGCAATCCAGCAACGAGCGGTTCGACCAATCCACCGGACAGCTCACGTCCGAGAGTTACACCGCGCAACTCACCGGCGCCTACGATGTCTTCACGGGCGGCCGGAGGATAGCGAACTGGCAGGCGGCGTCGGCGTCCCTCCGTGCGGCCGAGGCGCTGGAACGCGGGCAGCGCTATGCGACGATCCTCGAGACTACGCGGATCTTCTATCAGGCCGCGGCCGGCGAAGAGCTGCTCTCGGCCGCGCGACAGCGGCTGGAACGCGCGTCTCGACAGCAGGAGTTCGTCGAGACCCGGCGGCTCATCGGTACGGCCACGCGCTCGGACGCGCTCCGCGCCGAGCTCGAGCTGGCCGACGCGGAGGTGGCGGTCCTCGACGCGGAGACTCAGTTGCTGACCTCCCGCCTCGCGCTCGGTCGCCAGATCGGTCGACCCGGAGCGGTGCGACCCGAAGCCGGCGCGCTCCCCGAGGTGCCCCCCGCGATCCCGCCGGTCGAGGTGCTCGTCGAGCGCGCGGAGCGGAACGCCCCGGACGCAGTCGCCGCCAGGGCCGAGCTGGATCGCGCGGAGAGCGAGAAACGGGAAGTCTGGGGCGAGTACATTCCGTCCCTTCGGCTGACCGGCGGATACGACTTGTTCTCGTTCGATTGGCCCCCGGACGAAGAGAGCTGGAATCTCCGCCTGACCGCCTCCTTCCCTGTATTCAACGGTTTCGCGCGCGAGGCCAACATGGTGCGTGCCGAGGCGGAGCGGCGGACGGCCGAGGCCGAAGCACGGGACGCCGTTCTCCTGGTGCGCGCGCTGGTCGAGGACGACGCCGGCCGAGTAGACACGGCTACGCGGCGAGTCGAGATCGCGCGCCGCGCGCTCGAGCTCGCGCGCGAGGACCTGCGCGTGATCGAAGAACGCTATCAGCTGGGCGCGGCGACGATCATCGATCTCCAAACCTCGCAGATCGCCCTTGCCGATGCGGAGGTCGCCTGGGTTCGCTCCCGCCAGGAGCTGGGCGTTGCGGTCGCTGCGCTCGAGGCCGACCTGGGCGAGCCGCTCTCTGAGGTGGGCTCGTGAGCTTCCCCGCCATGACGCGAAGCGCCCTCGCGTTGGCCATCGTCGCGATCCCGCTCGCTTGCGGGGACGACGAGCCGACCGCGGGGGGACCGGGGGGACGTGGGGGTCCCGACGGGCCGGGCGGTCCGCGGGTCACGGTCGTCGAAACAGCCTCGGTCGAGACCGGCTCGATCGCGCGCGAGGTCGAGGTCTCCGGTGTCGTCGAGCCGATCCGAACCGTGAGCGTGAACAGCCAGCTGTCCACGACCGTGCGCGGAGTTTTCGCCGAAGAGGGGGATCGGGTGGGGGTGGGCACGGTTCTGGCGCGGCTCGAGGACGCCGAGCTGGCGGTCGAGCTCGAGGCTGCGCACGCCGCGCTCGAAGCCGCGCGCGCGGCCTTCGAGCGCGCCGAGCAACTCCGCGAGCGCGAAGTGATCACCTTGCCCGAGTACGAGCGCGAGCGCACCACTCTGGCCGCCGCCGAGGGAATCAAGCGCCGCCTCGAAACCCGGGTCGGCTACGCGACTGTCCGCTCCCCGATCTCGGGAGTCGTCACCGCGAAGTATGTGGAGGCGGGCGACGTCGTAGGCCCGCAAACGCCGATGTTCGAGGTCGCCGATGTGTCCACGCTCGTCGTGCCGATCGGAGTTTCGGAGCTCGATGTGGGACAGCTCTCCCAGGGGGACACGGTCGAGCTGTCGCTCGACGCGCTTCCCGATCGCCCTCTGCGCGGCCGCATCCGGCGCGTATTCCCCTCCGCCGATCCCTCGACGCGGCTCGTGCCCGTCGAGGTGGCACTCGAGACAGGCAGCATGGCGCGACCCGGCTACCTGGCGCGTGTCAGGTTCCGATTCGACGAGCGTCATGACGTTCCACTCGTTCCCGCGAGCGCGGTCCTGACAGGTTCCGCGGGCGAGGAGTCCGCGTTCATCGTCCAGGACGGGAAGGCGCTCAGGCGCGAGTTGGAGACCGGCCTCGTCTCCGGGGGACAGGTGGAGATCGTGAGCGGCCTGACCCCGGGCGAGATCGTCGTCGTCGAGGGTGGCACGACCCTGCGCGAAGGCGCCGCGGTGCGCTCGGTCGGAGCGCCCCCCGCCGCCGAGGTGACAGCGGATTCCGCTCCCGGCGCGAGGCCGGGCTCGTGAGCGCCCGGCGCGGCATCCCTAGCTGGTCGATCCGGCGGCCGATCGGAACGATCATGATTGCGTCGGTGGCGGTCGTGCTAGGGCTCTTCTATCTCGGCCGCCTCCCGATCGACCTCCTGCCGACCATCGTCTATCCGCAGGTACGGGCCTCGGTCAGCAACCCGGGCGTCGCGCCCGAGGTCATGGAGGAGACGATCGCCAAGCCGCTCGAGGGCGCCCTCGCACCGACCGAGGATCTGGAGGGGATCGAGACCGAGATCCAGGAGGGGCAGGTGGGGATCAACCTCCACTTCTCCTATGGCACCGACATGGACTTCGCTCTGCAGGACGCCGCGAAGAACCTGGAACGCGCTCGTGGAAGACTGCCCGACGAGGCGGACCCGGCTACGATCTTCAAGTTCGACCCTTCGCAGATCCCGATCTACGAGGTCGCGTTCAGCTCCTCCGAGCGGGACCTGGTCTCCCTTCGAGATTGGGTCGACACGCAGCTCCGGCCGCGGCTCCTGACGATCCGCGGCGTCGCCTCGGTCGACATATCGGGCGGGCTCGAGCGCGAGATCCAGGTCGTCCTGGACCAGGAGCGGCTGCGGTCCTACGGGCTCACGATCGCGGGCGTGATCGATGTGCTGCGTTCGGGGAACCAGGACGTGGCCGCCGGCATCGTTGCTTCCGAGGAGCGCGAAGTGATCGGCAAGACGTCCGGCAAGTTCCGGAACGTGCGCGAGATCCGCGAACTCCCGCTGGAGCTTCCCGGCGGGGGCCGGGTACCGCTCTCCGAAGTGGCCGCGGTCAATGACACGCATCCGGAGCAGCGGATCTGGTCGCGGCTCGACGGCACACCGGCCGTCAAGCTGTCGATCCGCAAACAGCCGGACGCCAACACCGTCGGAGTCGCGAAGGACGTCGAGGAGCGGCTCCGTGACCTCGACGACTCCGGTTTCGTGCCGCCCGACGTGGACTTCGAAGTCATCCAGGACCAGTCGGACTTCATCCAGGCCTCGATCTCCTCTGTGCGGGACGCGGCTCTCATGGGCGCCTTCCTGGCGATGGTCGTCGTGCTCCTGTTCCTGGGATCCCTGCGAAAGACGCTCATCATCGGAACCGCGATCCCGCTGGCCATCCTGGCCACGTTCGTCATGATGGGAACCGGCGACCTGACCCTGAACATCATGACGATGGGCGGGCTCGCGCTCGGCGTCGGTATGCTCGTGGACAACTCGATTGTAATGCTCGAGAACATCTTCCGGCACCGGGAGGAGGAGGGCCGAGATCCAGTCGATGCGGCCCATGAGGGAGCGGCCGAAGTGCAGAGCGCGGTGATCGCGGCGACGGCGACGAACCTCGCGGCCGTAGTGCCATTCCTTCTCATCAGCGGGCTGGCTGCTCTCATCTTCCGCGAGATGATCCTGACGATCTCGTTCGCGATTCTCGCGTCCCTCGGCGTGGCGCTGACACTCGTCCCTTCGATGGCCGCCGTCCTCGGACGCGTGGAGCGAACGAGCGGGCTCGCGAACTCGCGCCCGCTTCGCGCGATCGACGGCGGGCTGCGTCGGCTGCGCGGCGGTTATCGCCGCGTCGGACCGGTTTTCGTGCGGCGTCGCGGTGCGACGCTCGGGATCGCGATCCTCATGCTCGTGGGGATCTGGTTCCTGACCCGCGACCTCGGCAACGAGTTCCTGCCGCAGGTCGACAGCGGGAACGTGGGTGTTTCCCTGCGCCTGCCGCCCGGAGCGTCCGCGGAAGAGACGAACCGCGTCGCCCTCGAAGTCGAGGAGATCATGCGTGGAATGCCGTACGTGGAGCACATGTTCACCACCGCCGGCGGTTCGTTCTTCGGAGGCTCGACCGCGGCCCGCTCCGGACGCGGATCCCTGGACATCGTGCTGACCTCCTCCAGCCGCCGCGACATGAGCGCGGACGAATGGGTCATGGAAGCCCAGCGGCGGATCGATGAGCGCGGGTTCCCCGGCGCGCGGATCTTCGTCCGCCCGCCCCGGATCCGCGGCCTTCGGACTTCGTCTTCCGGGGAATCGATCGCGATCACGATCCAGGGCGACGATCTGCCTACCTTGAACCGTCTAGCCGACGAAATCATCGGCCTTCTCGACGGAGTCCCGGGCCTCGAAAACCTCCAGCCCTCGACCGAGGAGGCGAGCCCCCAGCTGACCGTCCGTCTCGACCGCGAGCGCGCGGCGACTCTTGGCCTCGACGTGGCCGCGGTCGGCCAGACGCTGCGCACGGCGCTGGGCGGCACGGTCGCAACTCGCTACACAGAGGGAAACCGTGAATATGACGTCCGAGTGATCCTCCCGCGCGCGCAGTTCCGGAGCTCCGAGGACCTGGAGACTGTGGCGCTCTTCCCGGGAGCGGGCGACGGGGCGCCGATCTACCTGCGGGACGTGGCCAGTGTCAACACCGGACTCGGTCCGACGAGCATTCTGCGCGAACAGCAGAACCGGATCCTACGGGTCAGCGGCGACGTGCTGACCGACGTCGCTCCGGCCGGCGCCGTCAGCGACTCGATCGAGGCCCGTCTGGCCGCGTTCGAGCTGCCGGATGGATATGGCATCGTGATGGGCGGCGAGGCGGAGGCGATCCGGGACAACAACCGTCAACTCATGATCGTCATCCTGTTGGCGATCTTCCTGGTCTTCGTCGTGTTGGCGATTCAGTACGAGAGCTTCACCGACCCCCTCGTGATCCTGTTGGCCATCCCATTGTCCTTGATCGGAGTGGGTCTCGGGCTCTGGATCACCGAGACCCCGCAGAGCGCGCCGGTCCTGCTGGGGGTCATCCTGCTGGCGGGGATCGTCGTCAACAACGCGATCCTGCTCGTCGAGTACGCGAACCAGAATCGGCGCTCGCGTGGGATCTCGCTGGAGCAGGCGGTCGTCGAGGCGGGCGCGGTGCGTCTGCGACCGATCATGATGACCACCCTGACCACAGTGTTTGGAATGTTGCCGCTCGCGCTCGGCCTAGGCGAAGGATCGGAGCTCATGCAGCCGCTCGCGATCGCAGTCGTTTCGGGGATGTTCTTGTCGATGGCGCTGACACTCTTCGTCGTGCCGGGGGCGTACGTGGGGATGAATCGCTTCGCGGAGCGCCTCAAGGGATGGATCGTCGGGCGGCGGGAGACAGAGGACGACGACGAGCGGAAAGCCGGCCGGCGGATCCCGGAGACCGTGCCCGCCAGGGTGTCGCTGGGAACGGGCTCGCCCGACCGCTCCGCGTAAGACGGTGCTGGCTACACGTTGAAGCGGATGTACGTGATGTCACCGTCGGCCATCGCGTAGTCGCGCCCCTCGCTCCGGACGAGGCCCATCTCCTTCGCGCGCTGCATCGAGCGCCCGGCGCGCAGGAAGTCCTCCCAGCCCACGATCTCCGCCCGGATGAATCCACGCGCCATGTCCGTGTGGATCGCGCCCGCCGCCTCGACCGCCGTGTCGCCCTGGTGGATCGTCCACGCCCGAACCTCCTTGGGACCCGCGGTGAAGAAGGTCTGGAGCCCCAGCAGGTCGTAGGCGGCATGGATCACGCGCCGGAGACCTGACTCGGGAAGCCCGATGTCGGCGAGGAACGCGTGACGATCTTCGCGCGGCAGAGTAGCGAGCTCGGCCTCGAGATCGCCGCACACGGCTACCAGCCCTGCGCCCTCCACCGCCGCCGCCGCCGCCAGCGGTGCGACCGTGGGCACCGAGCGCGGGTCACGGACCGCTGCGGCCACCTCCTCCTCCGCGACGTTCGCGGCATAGATGACGGGCTTCCTCGTCAGCAGCCCATAGGAGCGCACTGCCTCCTCCTCGGCCTCGTTCAGCTCGACCGCACGCGTCGGGTCCCCCACGCGGAGCGCCGGCAGGAGCTTCTCGAGGCCCGAGAGTTCCGCAGCCAGCTCCTTCCGGCCGGTCTGGACCTGCTTCGCCACCCGCTCGTGGCGCTTCTCCACGACCTGCAGGTCGGCGAGAGCGAGCTCGGTGTCGATGACCTGCTTGTCCCGGAGCGGATCGACGTCACCGTAGACATGAACGACGTCGCTGGACGGAAAGCAGCGGACGATGTGGAGGATCGCGTCGACCTGCCGGATGTGGCTCAGGAACTGGTTTCCCAGTCCCTCCCCCGCACTCGCGCCCTCGACGAGGCCGGCGATGTCGACGACCTCGATCGCAGTCGGGGTTACGCGCTCCGGTGTGAACGCCGCGGCGAGGACGTCCAGCCGCTCGTCCGGTACGGCCACGACCCCCACATTCGGGTCGATCGTGCAGAAGGGGTAGTTCGCCGCCTGAGCGCCCGCCGCGGTGAGGGCGTTGAAGAGCGTCGACTTCCCGACGTTGGGAAGTCCCACGATGCCGACTTGCATCCGATCAGGCCTCGGAATCGCCCTCGGCGAGCGCCGATTCGAGCATCGCCTGGATCATCAGGAGGATCCGCTCCCCGTCCTGGGCGCGCGCGGCGCGGTCCAGGCGCAACGCGAGCTGCTCCACCTCCGGGGCGTGCGTGCCGGGGGTTCGCGCTCCTCGCGACACCCCGTCCTTGCCCAGGGCCTGGAGGAGCATGGACCGGGTCACCTCGTCGCGACGCGCGAGCTCGATCGCATAGGAAAGCGGCTGGAGACGGTCTCCCGTCTCCCACTTCATCAAGGTCTTGTCGGAAACCCCCGCCAACTGGCGGCACGCGTCCTTGAGGGACAAGCCGAGGTGATCCCGACCGATGGCCAGCGCGGCCCCGAGCCAGGCATGGAGACCGTTGCCCCCGTTTTCCGATTTCTTCGGTGCGCTCTTTCGTCCCATTGGCCTCCTAGCGACCCCGAAAGTAGTCGGGTCGGACGATCGGCACAATGGGCGGACTTTCTCCGCGCCGGCGTCAGGAAAGCCCGCAGAGACCTTTGGATCCGCGGAGGGGGCGCGGAATCGCCGATCCTCGCCAACTTGCCGGAGGCGGTTCAGGATCGGCGAGGTCAAGGCGCGCGAGGAGGCTCGTCCGCGGGGTACTGATAGGTACGCCGCCGTAAGACCGAGGAGCGCAACGCGGAGATCGCCGATCCTGAGCCGCCGACTACCTGATGAACCAGGGGGCGAGTACCAGCGCCACCACACTCATCAGCTTGATCAGAATGTTCATCGACGGGCCCGAGGTGTCCTTGAACGGATCGCCCACGGTGTCGCCGACGACGGCCGCCTTGTGAGCGTCGGAACCTTTGCCGCCCATGACTCCGCCCTCGATGTACTTCTTGGCGTTGTCCCAGGCGCCCCCGGCGTTCGCCATGAACAAGGCGAGCAACACGCCGGACAGGGTCGCGCCCGCGAGCATTCCTCCCAGCGCCGCCACACCCAGCACCTGTCCGATGACGACCGGCGCGACCACCGCGATGAGCCCGGGTAGGATCATCTCGCGCAGCGCGGCGCGGGTCGAGATGTCGACACAGCGCGCGCTGTCCGGCTTCGCGGTGCCCTCCATGAGGCCGGCGATCTCGCGGAACTGACGTCGCACCTCGGCGACCATCCCCTCGGCCGCGCGCCCCACGGCCGTCATCGTCAGCGCGGCGATCAGGAACGGCAACAATCCGCCGATGAACAACCCGATCACCACCCGGTGGTCGATGATGTTGATCCCGGTATCGCGCAGTCCCACGGCCGATGCGTATGCAGAGAAGAGGGCTAGCGCGGTAAGCGCCGCCGAGCCGATGGCGAATCCCTTTCCGATCGCGGCGGTCGTGTTGCCTAGCGCGTCGAGACTGTCGGTGATCGCGCGAACTTCCTTCCCGAGACCGCTCATTTCGCTGATGCCACCGGCGTTGTCGGCGATGGGTCCATACGCATCCACGGACATCGTCACACCCACCGTGGCAAGCATGCCGACCGCGGCGATCCCGATCCCGTACAGACCGGACAGCTCGAAGGACACCCAGATCGCTCCGCAGATGAGGAGGACCGGGACCACGACGGACTCCATACCCACCGCCAGACCGGCGATGATGTTCGTCGCCGAGCCCGTTTCCGACGCGGCGGCGATCCTGCGCACCGGCTTCGAGGCCGTGTAGTACTCGGTGGCAAGGCCGATCAGGATCCCCGCCAGAGTTCCGGAAAGGAGGGCCCAGAACGGGCCCGCGGGACCGTACTCGGCAACGCCGCCGAACACGTCGATCTCCACGATGATGAAGTACGACGCCACAAGGAAAAGCCCTGCCGCGATGAACGTCGTGTTGCGGAGCGCGCCCGCCGGGTTCGTCCGCTCGAGCAGCTTCATCGCGGCCACACCGATCAGCGAGGCGATCAGACCTATGATGATCAGGAGGATCGGCAACGAGATCGCCGCCATCCGCTGCTCGGGCAGGATCACGGAGCTCGTCGCCGCGATCGCGATCGTCGCGATCACCGCCCCCACGTACGACTCGAAAATGTCGGCGCCCATGCCGGCAACGTCGCCCACGTTGTCTCCTACGTTGTCCGCGATCGTGGCCGGGTTGCGTGGATCGTCCTCCGGGATCCCCGCCTCCACCTTGCCCACCAGATCCGCGCCCACGTCGGCTGCCTTGGTGTAGATCCCGCCGCCGACGCGGGCGAACAGAGCGATCGAGGACGCCCCCATCGCGAACCCCGAGATGATCTCGGCGAAAGCGCGGAACGCTTCCTCGGTGGCGGCCATGCGACCGACCCAGAGGAACACGAGCCCGATTCCGAGCAGACCGAGGGACGCTACCGACAGCCCCATCACCCCACCGCCGAAGAAGGCGATCCGGAGGGCCGGACCCTGCCCTTTCGAGCGCGCGGCTTCGGACGTCCGGACGTTCGCCTTCGTTGCGGCGCTCATGCCGAAGAATCCGGCCAGGATGGAGCAAAGAGCGCCGCCCACGTAGGCTGCGCCGGTCCGCCATCCGACAGCGAGGCCGAGGAGGACGGCGACCACGACGATGAACGGAATCAGCACCGAGTACTCGCGTTTCAGGAACGCCATCGCACCGGTTTGGATCTGCTCCGCCAGATCGCGCATGAGGTCGTTCCCGGCGGGCTGCTTCTTCAGGTACGCGTAGATGCCCCACGCCACCAGAAGGCCGAGCAGGCCCCAGGCGGAAGCCGACGAAGTGAACGTCTCCACAGCCACTCCTCTATGAAGGTTCAGGGTTGTAGCGATTCATGGCGGTCAAGAGATCTTCGGTCACCGCGCACTCCACGGCCTCCGCCGCGCGCACCACCGCCTCGTCGGCGATCGGACGCTCCTTGCGACGAAACGGCGACAGGACGAAGTCCGACCCGTCTTCGACCCCTCCATCCGGCCCTATTCCCACCCGGAGGCGCGGAAACCCCATGGTTCCCAGCCGATCGATGATGGAGCGCACGCCGTTGTGACCTCCGTGCGATCCGCTGGTCCGAAGCCGGATCCTGCCGAGAGGCAGAGCGAGCTCGTCGTAGCAGACCAGGATCTCGTCGGCCTCGCAGTCCAGGGCTTCTCGGAGCGCACGGACCGCGATCCCGGATCGATTCATCCACGTCAACGGCTTCGCGAGGGCGATCTCACGGCCGGCGACCGTGGCGCGCGTTTCCAACCGCTCCCCGGAGCGTCGCCAGGCGCCGGCCTTCCAGCGCGAAGCCAACCGGTCCACGATCCAGAACCCCAGGTTGTGACGTGTCTCTGCGTACTCCGGGCCGGGATTGCCGAGCCCCACCACCGCGCGCAGCGCCAGGGCGGCCTACTCCCTCTCTTCCTCGCGACGCGAGCGGCCGGTTTCCCCCTCCGCTTCCTCCTCCTTGCCCCTGCCGATGACCTCGGGCTCGGTCAGGGCCTCTTCTACGGCCGCGGCCTCCTCCACCTCGATCACCGTCGGCGCGAGCACCGCGACCACGGAGCGGTCGAGGTCCGCCAGGATCTCTACGTCGTCCAGCTGGATGTCGCTGACGTGGATCGAGTCCCCGATGTCGAGATTGGAAACGTCGAGCTCGATCTTCTCCGGAATGTTGCCGGGCAGACAGAACACTTCGAGCTCGCGAAGCTGGTGATCCATCACGCCGCCCTTGTTCTTCACGCCCGTGGGGGTGCCTATGAGGATGATCGGGATCTCGACCTGAATCTTCTCGTCCATCGCGACGTGGAAGAAATCGATGTGCACGAACTCGTCGCGCACGGGGTGCCGCTGGAGTTCGCGAATCAGCACCTTGTACGGCTCTGAGCCGCCCAAGTCCAGATCCACGATCGTGTTCTCCACCGAGATCGAATGGACGAGCTTCTTGAGGTCGATCGCGTCGACGCTCAAGGCCACCGATTCTTCGCCATGGCCGTAGAGAACCCCCGGAATCCTACCTTCGCGGCGCGCGGAACGGGCAGCGCCCTTTCCCCTCCCCTCGCGCTCCTTCGCACTGATGGTCGCCGTGATCGCCATGCCAGATGCTCCTTCGATCGGGTTATCGAAATCCGCGGTATGCCGTTCGGACTTGCCGACTCACTCCGGAAACAAGGACGAAACGGACTGATACTCGTGATTGTACGTGATCGCCTTGCTCAGCAAGCCTGCGATCGACAGCACCTGCAGCTGCGGGAAGCGCCGGTCCGGGGGGATGTAAAGCGTGTTCGCCACGCAAACCTCCTCGAACGGGGCCTCCTGAAGCTTGCGACTCGCGTCCCTCGACAGCAGGGCGTGGGTGGCGCAGCCATAAACCGCCACCGCTCCGTTCCTCTTCAGCGCATGCGCCGCCTGCGCGAACGTGCCGCCGGTATCGATCATATCGTCGATCAGAATCGCGGTCTTCCCCGCCACGTCCCCGACCAGATGAACTATTTCCGCCTCGTTCGGCTTAGGGCGCCGCTTGTCGATCAGTGCCATCGAGGCGTTCATCCGCCGTGCGAATCCGCGCGCCATCTTGGCGGCACCCACGTCAGGCGCCACGACCGCGACCTCTCCCAGATCCTTCGCCCGGAAGTAGTCGAGGAACACGGGCGAGGCGTAAAGATGATCGACGGGGATGTCGAAGAACCCCTGGACCTGATGCGAGTGAAGATCGATCGTGATCACTCGCTCCGCGCCCGCATGGACCAGCGTGTTCGCGATCAGCTTCGCGCTGATCGCGACCCGCGGCTGATCCTTGCGGTCCGCTCGTGCGTACCCGAAGTAAGGCAGGACCGCCGCGATTCTGTGCGCCGACGCACGTCGCGCGGCGTCGATCAATAGCAACAGCTCGATCAAATTGTCCGCCGGCGGGTTCGTCGCTTGGACGATGAACACATCCCGCCCCCGCACGTTCTCATTGATCTTGACGAAGATCTCTCCGTCGGCGAAGCGGTCGACCTCGACGTCGGTCAACCGCGTCCCCAGGTGATCGGCGATCTCCTGCGCCAGCTGCGGGTTCGCGCTTCCGGTCAGCAACCGGAGTTCGTGGTTGGCGCCCAACCCTCGCCTCTCGTTCTCCGCGGTGCCTGTCTGGTTTGAGCCGAAGAGAGAATCGCCCGATCAGCGGCCCAGGAAGGTAATCGAGGGCAGGAAAGAGCGTCAACCGCCGGCCAGGGCGCTTGCTCTATCCTTTCTAGGGGAACCATCTTGCCGGCCCCAATGGGCATCGCTTCGGACCTCGTCCTCGTCGTCCTCGCCGGGCTCGCCGGGGGGCTCCTCGCCCACCGTCTGCGGCAGCCCCTGCTCATCGGCTACATCCTGGGCGGGTTTCTGGTCGGACCTCACTTCCCCGGCCCCACCGTCAGCGACATCCATAACGTCGAGCTGCTGGCGGAGATCGGGGTCGCACTCCTCCTCTTCGCGCTGGGCCTCGAGCTCCGCTTCGGCGACCTCGCCACCGTCCGTCGGCTGGCGCTGATCGGCGGATCGATTCAGGTGATCGTCACGGCTGCCCTCGGCTACCTGTTCTTCGAGTCCATCCTCGGGTGGGATCCGATTCCCTCCCTCTGGATGGGCGCCATGCTCTCGCTGTCGAGCACGATGGTGGTGCTGAAGATCCTCATGTCCCAGGGCCAGACCGCGTCACTTCCCGGCCGTGCGATGATCGGTTTCCTCGTAGTCCAGGATCTGGCGGTGGTTCCAATGCTCGTCGTTCTGCCTCGGCTGGGCGATTTCGACCGCGCGCTTCCCGAGCTCGGCTGGGCGCTCCTGCAGGCGACCCTGTTCTTGGGTGCGATGATTCTCGTCGGCACACGACTCATGCCGCTCCTCCTCAAGCGGATCGTCCGCTGGGGGTCGCGCGAGCTCTTCCTCATCACCGTGGTCGCGCTGGGCGTCGGGATCGGGTACGGCACGCACCTGTTCGGCCTCTCGTTCGCGTTCGGCTCGTTCGTCGCAGGAATGGTTCTGAGCGAGTCCGAGTTCAGCCACCAGGCGCTGGGGGAGATCATCCCGTTGCGCGACGTGTTCGGGCTGCTGTTCTTCGCCTCAGCCGGGATGCTGCTCGATCCTGCCAATCTGATCGGAAGCCCGCTCGCCGTCCTGGCCGCTGTGGTGTTCGTCGTGGCGATCAAGGCACTGGTCCTCGGCGGACTGACTTGGGCCTTCGGTTACGGAGGTATCACGCCCTGGCTGGTCGGGTTCGGCCTCGCCCAGGTCGGAGAGTTCTCGTTCCTGATCGCGCGGACAGGGGTGAGCTCCGGCGCGCTCACGCAGGATCAGTACGGCATGGCGCTCACGCTGACTCTCGTGACGATGGTGATCGCCCCGTCCGTGATGCAATGGGGCCGGCTCCTCCACGCCGGCTGGATGCGGCTGCATCCACCGAAGGTCGTGGTCGAGACATTCGATCTCAGGGAAGGCATGGCCGATCACGTCGTGGTGGTCGGGTACGGCCGCTCGGGACGCGCGGCTGGCAGCGTCATGAGTAAGGTCGGAGTCCCGTTCGTCGTGATCGAGGTCGACCATTCCCTCATCGAAGCCGCTCGCGCCAATGGGTTGCAGACCATCTGGGGGGACGCATCGCACGCCGAAGTGCTCGAGGCGGCCGGGGTCCGGCAGGCACGTCTGATGCTGGTGGCCGTATCGGACGCGGTCTCCGGCAGGCTGGCCGTCGAGAAGGCCCGCAAACTCAACCCGGAGCTGCGGATCGTGGCGCGGGCGCTCTACCCGGAGCATCTGACCGAGCTCGCGAACCTGGGGGTGTACGAGGCGGTTCAGCCAGAGATGGAAGCCGGGCTCGAGATGGTGCGTCAGATCCTGACACGCTACGACATCCCCGCGGAGGAGATCGCGCGCTTCACCGACACGGTCCGGGACGACCTCTACGGGCCGATGTGGGAAGGTGGCTTTACGGCCCGGTACCACTCGATCCTCGAGGAGATCGGAGACAGCTCGCCGGTGTCGATCGAGTGGTTCACCGTTCCAGCGGGATCTTCGGTCGAGAAGCGGACGGTTGGCGATCTCGAGGTGCGGACCGGATCGGGTGCGGTCGTCGTGGCCGTCATTCACGGGCGCGCCGTCGATCCGCGGCCAGGCCCGGAAAGCGAGATCCACGGCGGGGATCGCGTCGCGCTCCTCGGCACCTCGGAGGAGCGCCTGGCCGGCAGAGCTTTGATCGATGCGGCGTTCTCGCCGCGCGCGCCTAGCGCGCTCCCCCGCTAGCGTGCCAGCGTCGCATCCTCGATCGCGAAGGCGATCTCCAACTCGACGTCCGGCGCCAGCGTGTGCCAGACCGAACAATACGTGGTGCGGCTGAGGTCGATCGCTCTCTCCACTCGTGCGCTCGACAGGTCGGTCCCGGTGAGCCGAAATTCGAGCCCGATCGACGTGAACCGTCGCGGCGGCTCCTTCCGACGTTCCCCCGAGATCTCCACCTCGCAGCGATCCAGGTCCTGCCGTCCCTTTCGGAGGATGTCGACGACATCGATCGCCATGCACGCCGCGAGCGAAGCCAGCAAACCCTCGGTCGGGGACGCTCCGAGCTCGCGGGTCCCATCGAACGGGAGCTCGTGCCCGTCCTCGGTGCGGGCCCGGAAGCGCATGTCGCCTTCCCATGTGATCGTGACGCCCATCGGCTCCTTTCGCCACATCGAAGGTACCGTGCGGCGCGCGTTCGCGACACGCCCGCTCGGCCGGACCCCGGAAGGCCTCTATCTTCCGCACGATGAGCGATACGGAGGTCACCGCGCGGGATCTGGCCCTGGACGGTTTCTCCGTGCGCGTTCGCGAGGCCGGCGAAGGGGAGCCGATCCTCTGCATTCCCGGCGGACCTGGCATGGATTCGGCGTATTTCTTTCCGGACCCGGCGACCTGGGGCCCCGGGCTGCGTTCCCTGGCGCGAGACCATCGCGTGATCGCCTACGATCAGCGGGGCTGCGGTGGCTCCGGCGTGCCCGACGTCGACCAGCCGCTCGCCCTCTCCCGCCACGTCGACGACATCGAGCGGGTGGTCACCGCGCTGGGCCTCGAGCGCCCGACGATCATGGGGCATTCGTTCGGGTCCGTGCTGGCGATCCTGTTCGCCTTGCAGCACCCGGAGCTCCTGTCCCGGCTGGTGATCGTCGGAGGGGCGCCGACCCGAGACTTCCAGGTTGGATACAGGAAGGCGGTCGCGGAAGAGCTTCCCGCCGAGGTCCAGGAGCAGCTCGCACGAATCCAGTCGCAGGAGCTGGACGACGCCGCGATGCGAGAGCGGTTCCGGCTCGTCCTCCCCCTCTACTTCCACCGTACGCCGACGGACGAGCAACGCGAATCCCTATTGGGTACGATCTCGTTTCATGCGGCCGTGAACCGCGTGGTGGCGACCGGGCTCGAGTCCTACGATCTGAACGCGGCCCTCCCTCACGTCCGTACACCCTCGCTGGTGATCTACGGCACCTCCGACCGTGTGGTACAACCCGAATACCAGCTCGCGTTCCGGGGGCGGTTGCTCACGGCTCGGTTCGTCGCCTTCCAGGAAAGCGGTCATTTTCCGTTCCTCGAAGAGCCTGAGCCGTTCGCAAGGGTGGTACATTACTTCGTACGCCATGCGGACCGTCGAGCTCCCTGAACCCTTCGTCTTGGAGGAAACACCGATGAAGCACCGGAACCGCCTCGTGGGTCTCGGACTGGCGATCGTCCTCGCCCTGGGCTGTGGAGGCGACGAGGAGCCCGCGCCTGAGGAAGCACCGGCCGGCGAGAACGTGATGTCGGTACCCGATTCGACGATCGAACGCGAGATCGGCACCCGGCTGGACGCGGACCCGCGGTTGGACGGCGAGGGGATCGAGCTTCGAGTCTCGAGCGACGGTGGCATCGTGAGCCTGATCGGCGAGGTTCCCACGCGGATGGAGATGTCGATCGCCCGCGAGGTGGCCATGTCGGCGCCGGGTGTCGTCAATGTGAGCCTGGACTCGCTCGTCGTGCTCTCCGAGCTGCAGAACGCAACCGGCGCAGCGGACACCGTGGCAGCGGAGTGACCGAGCGCCACGCTCGGCGCGCGGACGAAACGGGGATCAGGGGTCGCGGCGGATGTAGGTCAGGACCTTCCCGTTCGGTGAGCGCTCGAGGTCCGCGGGAAACTCGACCGTGATCCCGGCCCCCGGCCCGACCAGATCGGCCATGGCGGCGCGCACCGCGGGATCGAGCCGCTCGCGTTCCTGCCCCACTGCCGGGATGATTCGCACGAGAAAGTCGGACGGGCTGCTATGGACGACCTGCCACCGCGAGATCCCGAGGGACTTGAGGCGGCGGAATAAATGATACTGGTGGAGCGGCAAAGGGCCCTCCCGCTCGATCCACGCCGCGTGGCGCCCTTCCAGCAGTCGGATCCGCGGGAGCGAACGGCCGCAGGGGCACGGGCCCTCGATCGGCGTTGCGATGTCGCCGAGCCGTGCGTTGAGAAGAACCGTTCCGCGGTTCACGAGATTCGACACCAGGACCGAGCCGGACTCGCCCGGTGTCACAGCCCGGCCAGCGGCATCCACGATTCGCACCACGGTCACGTCGTCGTGGACGTGGTACCCTTCTCCGCGGCCACACTCGAACCCGATGGCCATCGCCTCGGTGGAGCCGTAGATCCCGAGCACGGGGATCCCGAACTCTTCCTCGACGATCCTGCGCTCCTCCGTGGCGAGGGAATCGGACCCGAACGAGACCACCTCCGGAAGCGGCATATCGGCCCCGGTCGCCGCCAGATAGCGGAAGAGGCGGCCGATCGCGGAGCCGTAACCGGCCAGGAACCGGGGTCGCCACTCTCTCAATTCCTCGATCACCTGCTCGCAGTCCTCGAACACGGAGATCTGGAGCTCTTCCGGCGCGAGCTTCCACACAGCGGGCACGGTCTCGCGGAACCGGTCCCGAATTCGAGTCGGTCCGCCCTCGAGGGTCAGGATCGCGGATCGGTAGCGGCGCGTGTCTCCCCGCATGTGCCATTCGCGCGCGGCGCGCTCGCGGAGCTTGACGGCCCAGCCGGCAACCAGGGCCTCGTCGTCGTAGTAGATCGTCCGCGGGATCATCGTGCTGCCGCTGGTCGGCAGCGCGAGGAATCTCTCCGGGTCCGCGTCGCGAGGGAGGAAAGCTTTCCCGTCGGAGGATAGATCCCCATGCTCGACCACGGGCAGGCGCGCGAGGTCGGCGGCGACCTCGACGTCTGCGGGAACGAGTCCGCGCTCCCGCATCGCGCGGGCGTACCAGGGAACGCTCCCGTACGCGAAGCGCACGATGGCGCGCACCCGTTCGTCCCTCCGGGCGTCCATCTCCTCAGCGCTCAGCTTGAGGTCGCGGGGTTCGCCCCAGACCTGGCTCAGCAGAAACCGGAACTCGACACGCGGCGGACCTGGCAGGCCGTTCCCGCTCACGCCTCCTCCTTGCCTTTGCGCCCCGCTTCGCCCAGGATACGCGGGAAACCTACGGGCCAGCGGCCGGATTCGGAACGGACCTTCTCAGGAGGCGCAAGCATGAGCGAGCTCAGTCGACGCGATTTTCTCATCGCCGGCGCGGCTGCGGGGCTCGCGGTCGGGACCGCCGGGCCGGTGGCCGGGGCTCGCACGACATGGCAGTCGGTTCCCCGTCTCACCCGCCGGCCCCCGGGACCGGTCGTGGTGGCCAGCGGCAACGGCCAGGGCGCGGTCGCGAAGGCGCTCGAGGTGATCCAGGGCGGTGGGGATCCCCTGGACGGCGTCATCGCCGGAGTCAATCTCGTCGAGGCCGATCCCGACGACGTCACGGTGGGATACGGCGGGCTTCCCAACGCCCTGGGCGTCGTTCAGCTGGACTCCTGCTGCATGCACGGCCCGACGCACCGCGCGGGCGGAGTCGCCGCCCTGGAAGGAATCAAACACCCCTCTCAGGTGGCGCGTGTCGTGATGGAGGAGACCGATCACGTGCTCCTGGTCGGCCAAGGGGCCAAGCAGTTCGCGCGCGAGTACGGATTCGAGGAGGAGGAACTCCTGACCGACACGTCGCGCCAGATCTGGCTCTACTGGCGCGGCACGCTCGGCGAGCTCGACGATTACCTTCCTCCC
>JAICNR010000044.1 GCA_025931135.1 Gemmatimonadota bacterium
GATCGCCCCGGCCTCGATCTCGCGGCCCGTCGGCCGCCCGGTCTTGGCGGGAGCGGCCGCGGGGACGACCCCCGGCTCATGCTCCCCTGCGGGCTCCACCCGGATCCGCCCGTTGTATCCCCAGCGCCGCGCGAGAACGGCAGCCAGCGGGTCCAGCATCCCACGCGCGGACAGCTGCTCGAGCTTCCACTCGGCCTGGGGCGGTAGCGTCAGCGTGACGCCGTCGGCCTGGCAGGCGGAGGGCCGCGCCTCCTTGAGCGAAGCCGCCACCGTGGGTCGCGCGGTCAGGACCTCCTCAACGACCTCGTCCCACGCGGCGAGCAGCGATTCGAGGGTAAGTGGACCGGCCCCCTGCCCGCCTTCGGTTCTACCCCGCGTCGGGCGTGTCGGTTCGGCGGTCTCCCCGCTCGGCACACCGCCCCTCCCGGCGGACCCGGAGGTCCGCGGCGCCGAACGGCTGCCGGATCCGGATCCCGCCGTCGGGCGCGTCCCGCCTCCGGCTCCCAGCGCGCGCAGCGCACGGTCGAGGTCCACCGTCCGGTCGAGGAGCGCGAGCCGGACGAGCAGCACCTCGAGGATCA
Source organism: Gemmatimonadota bacterium (assembly GCA_025931135.1). Taxonomy (GTDB): domain Bacteria; phylum Gemmatimonadota; class Gemmatimonadetes; order JACCXV01; family JAHWKZ01; genus JAICNR01. Next base: position 582 of record JAICNR010000044.1, read on the forward strand.
GGTCCTGCTGGCTCGAGCGGCGGAACGCCTGCTCCTCCTCGGTCGCGAGCGTGAGCATCCGCAGGAGGCCTTCGGCGCCCAGCTTTCCCGCGGTGGTGGCGTATGCGGCGTGGTACCGCTCCGGCACTTCCGCCCATCGCGCGCCGTCGCCGACCGCAAACAGCAGGCAGTCGCGCAAGTGCTCGAGGAGCCCCGCGTAGAACGACTCCAGGTCGAAGCCGGCTTCGCGCAGCTCGCGCACGAAGCGCATGGCGGCCGCTGCGTCTCCCGCGGCGAGAACCTCGGTGAGCTCGAGGTATCGCTCCTCGTCCGGCACGCCGATCAGACGGCGCAGTGTCGCGAGGTCGATCGAGTCTCCGCCGAACGCCACGACCTGGTCGAGCAGGGACAACGCATCCCGAAGGCTGCCGTCGGCCTTCTTCGCGATCGCGAACTCCGCGCGCTCGTCGAGTTGGATCTGCTCCCGTTTCGCGATGTCAGCCAATCGGCGGCGGATCGCATCCAGCGGAATCGGCCGAAAGTCGAACCGCTGGCATCGCGAGAGGATCGTCTGCAGGATCTTGTGAGGCTCGGTCGTCGCGAGCACGAAGACGACGCCCCGCGGCGGCTCCTCGAGGGTCTTCAGCAGCGCGTTGAACGCGTCCTTCGAGAGTTGATGCACTTCGTCGACGATGTACACCTTGAACCGGCCTTGCGCCGGGGCATACTTGACGGCTTCGCGCAGTTCCTTGATGTCGTCGATTCCACGGTTCGACGCGGCGTCGATCTCGATCACGTCGAGCGAGCGACCGGCCGCGATCGCGCGGCAATTCTCGCACTCCCCACACGGTTCTCCCGTCACCCCCCGGTCGCAGTTCAGTGCCTTCGCAAGGAGCCGCGCCGTGGTCGTTTTTCCGCTCCCGCGCGGCCCCGCGAACAGGTAGGCGTGCGCGGTCCGGCCGCGGGCCAGCGCGTTCGACAGCGTGCGGGTCACGTGCTCCTGGCTGATCACGTCCGCGAACGTCGCGGGACGATATTTCAGCGCCAGCGGCAGGTGGGTCATCGGGGCGGGGTCCGGCTCCAGAGCGATGGAGAGGTCGGAACGGGCGAAGAAAATACCCCAGGCGGGCCGCAGCGACCCGGACGTCTACGTACCGCTGCTACCTTCCGGTCCTGACGGGGTTGGTAGGTCCGCGCCCTGCGCGCCTGGGGCATGATGGAAGGTATCCGGGGCCGTCGAGCGCGTCAATTGCGGTCCCCTTCCGATGGCTGCTGCGTGTTGGGTGGGAGGCCGCTGATCGCATGGCGCGACCCCGGCATCGTCCCCCTCGGACCGGCACCGAAGGCCCCCCACCGAGGTATGAAGTTGCCACTTGCCGTCCAGGATATAGGCGCCGTGCAGGACCGCCCGCACTTCGCACCGCGCGACGGGGGTCGCGTCCGGCAGCTTGTCCGGAAGCGAAGCCACCACGGGCCGCGGGGGGAGAGCGACGCTCGGGATCCACGGCTCGTGGGCGATCGTGGCGACGATGGCGGGCGTTTCGATCGCCGCTCCGCCCAGTGCGAACTCCAGGCGGGTCGTCCGACCCGGCAGGATCGTGGCCTGGCGGCTCTCTTCTCCGTAGCCGAGATACTCGGTCTCGATGTGCCGAACTCCAACCGGCACCGCTTCGATGAAGAACGAACCGTCCCCGCGGGTGACGTTCCCCAGCGCCGTCTCAGCGATACGCACTTGACCTCCCACCAGCCCTTCCCCGGTCGCCGCATCGTACACGCGTCCTTCGATCCGTCCCGTCGGCTGCGCGAGGACGGGAACGTGCAGCGCGACCGACAAGGCCAGGGCGACTCCGAACCGGGTCATGAGACGTTCCTCAGCTGCTCGATGATGTGCAGGAGCGCCGGCCCGAGGATGACCACGAACATGGCCGGGAAGATGAAGAGGACCAGCGGGAAGACGAGCTTGATCGTCGTCTTCGCGGCCGCTTCCTCCGCGCGCTGGCGGCGTCGCGTGCGCATCGTCTCCGCGTGCAGCCGCAGCGAACGGGCGATCGAGGTGCCGAAGCGATCGGTCTGGACCAGCATGGCCACCAGCGAGCGGATGTCGGGCAGGTCCGTTCGATCCGCGAAATGGCGCAGCGCCTCGTCCCGTGGGGTGCCGGTCTGGATCTCGAGGTTCACCAGGGCGAGCTCGGCCCGCATCGCCCGACTCACCGGGCCGATCTCCTGCGAGACGTGGAGCAAAGCCTGGTTGAGACCCATCCCCGACTCCACGCAGACCACCATCAGGTCGAGCGCGTCGGGGAGCGATCTCTGGATCTCCATCCGGCGGGCGCCGGCGCGGCGCGAGACGTACACCCGGGGGAATACCCAGCCGGTCAGCGCCATGCCCGAAGCAGCCAGGAGCACGAGACCGGGATTCCACTCGAAGAGACTGGCCAGCATGCCCATTCCGAAGCCCAGCCCGAACGTCAGCGCGATCCGCAGCGCGTAGTAGATCGGAAGCGCATTCGAACGGTGATAGCCAGCCTTCTGCAGGAGGTCGCTCATCGTCTCGGGGACCGCGCGTTCCTTCACGATCCGCCGCCCCAGGCTCTCGAGCACTGCCTCGACCCGCTCGCGCGCTTCCGACCGGCGGTCGCCCGCGATCCCATCCTCGCCCGCGGCGCGTACCTCTCTCAGTCGGGATCGTACGACGCGTGGACGCAACGCCGTCAGGGTCCCGAGTCCGAACACGACGAGTGTCACGGACAGTGCGGCGAGAACGGTGGCGATATACAGCATCAGGGTCTCCTAGCGTTCAGACTTCGATGTCCACGATCCGGCGGATCACGAAGAAGCCGACGATCTGGAGCAGCAGCGCGACCGCGATCAGAACGCGGCCGACGTCCTCCGCCCACAGGATCGACATGTAGTCCCGATTGAGCAGGTAGATCAGGAAGCCGATGATCACGGGAAGAACGGCCAGCAGATAGCCCGTGAAACGTCCCTGTGCGGTGTAGACCCGGACCTGTCGCTGGATGGTGAACCGCTCCCGTATCGTACGTGCCAGGTTGTCCAGGATCTCGGCCAGATTCCCGCCCACAGCGCGCGGGATGAGGACGCCGGTGTTGAAGATCCGGACGTCCGCCAGGTCGACCCGATCCGCGAGCCCGTTCAGCGACTCCTCGAGGGGCAAGCCGAACTTCTGTTCCTCGAACACCCGCCGGAACTCCGGTCCCAGCGGACTGCCCATCTCGTCGGCGACCATTCTGAGGGCGGTCGAGAGTCCGTGCCCGGCGCGAATCGCCCGCCCGAGGAGGTCGATCGCTTCCGGGAAGATCTCCTCGAACGCCGCGACCCGCTTCGCCTTGCAGCGTCGCACGTACAGCCACGGAAGGGTGGCGCCGAGAATGGCGGGCGGAAGCGCCATGATCCAGAACCCGGTGAACAGATAGCCCACGGCCCCGCACGCTACCGCGGAGGCCAGCGTGAAGAGGACGAACCGGCCGGGCCGCCATCCCAGGCCTGATTGCTCGATCAGCCTGGCAAGGTCGCCTGAGCGAGGCAGCAGCTCTGCGAACGCGTCGAGGCGTCCCGGAGCCAGGTCCGGGTTCTCGCGGAAGAGCTCCATCGCCGTGGGCTCCTGAGTGCGCTCCTCGGCGGGGCCCACGCGCTCGAGCATGTCGCGTCGCATCCTGTCGCGGCGCCAGTGATCCCATACGAGCCCCACCACGACGATCGCCAACGTCACGGCCGCGGCGCAGAGGCCCGCCCCCACCCACAGCGTCATGGGACTCATCGTTCTTCCTCCTTCGAAGTGCCGGAAGAGTCGTCGCTGGATTCCGTGTCTTCTTCACGGTCCGGTTCCCTGGGTGGATTCGGGGGCACCTGCGCTGCCTTCTTCCGTCGAGGAACCCCCTTGCGAAACAGAGGAGTCCGCATGTCGTCTTCGTCGGGCAGCCGCACGGGACTCATGGCTCGGCTCCGGCCAGGATGCGCGGCCGCGCCGTAACGTCGGCATCGCGCCGCTTGAGCGAAGGGAGCTTCAGCTGCCAGCGGGCTTTCTTCTCGGGCTCCAGGGGCATCCCCGAGACTTTCCGCACCAGAACGTCCATCTCCTGCCCGGTGGCGGAAGACGCGCTCATCGCGAGCGGCTCGCCGGTATTGATCGAGTGGGCGATGGTGCCGTAGTCGTTTGACAGCGTTCCGAAGACCTCGAGGCCCAGCGTGCGCTCCACATCCTTCAGGGTGATGTCCGTACCCGGATGGAACCGGTTGACCAGCACGCGAGGCGAGCGCTCCGGGATTACGCGCTTCAGCACGCGACGAACGCGCTGGATGTTGCGAAGCGACGGGACGTCCACCTGCGTGACGACGAATACCTCTTGGGCCGTGCGGAGCCCCGCCAGCATGCGGGCGTCGAGAGAGTTCGAGGCGTCCACCACGACCCAGTCGTAGACTCCGCGCAGAAACTCCAGGATTCGCCCCACCTCGTCCGCGCCGATGCCACGACCCTCGTCGGGATCGAACGGAGCGGAGAGGACGTCCAGGCCCGACTCGTGGGTCGCGATGTAGGACGCCAGGAGACCCTCGTCGATGCGGTGGAGGTTTCGCGCCAGGTCCACGATCCCGTAGCGCGGCTCGATTCCGAGATACAGCGCGACCTCGCCCAGCGTGAGGTCCAGATCGACTATGAGGACCCGTTCGCCAGTCTGCCGATGCAGATGGATCGCGAAGTTCGTGGCCACCGTGGTCGATCCCGCGCCGCCCTTGGCGCCGCAGAAGAACAGCACCTTGCCTTCCGCAGCCGCGCGCTCGCGCGGGCTTGGAGCCAGCTTGCGCGAGAGCCTCTCGACCGCCTCGTCGAACGCCGGCTGCGAGATCGGCTTCTCCACGAACTCCGAGACGCCCGCTCGCATCGCCGCGACCAGCGTCGCGGATGGGACCGCGCTCCCCACTGCAACGATCAGGGCCTCGGGATGCGAATCCGCCAGATAGCGCGCCACCTTGCAACCCGTCGGAGCGTCGTCGTCGAGGTCGATGAAGACGAGCCGCGGGGATGCCAGGCGGATCTTCTTCATCTGGGGTTCCGTGAGCTCCCGGTACGGGATTGCGAACTCCAGGACCAGGTCTACGGTGCCCGCCTGCTCGCCACAGCGTTTCAGATCGGCGACGACGGCGCCGTCCGTGCTGATCACTACGGATGGAACTCGATTCATTTCCGTGGCCTCCGCTTTCATTCGATCAGGTGGACGTACTTGAGGGCCACGCCTCCGGTGGCCTCCCCGCCACCGGGGACTCCACTCGCGTACAGGAAACGGCCGAACACATCGTTCCCCTGCATCTCCTCGATGAAGAACGCAATCACGTTGGTGAGCGTGACCGGCTGCTTGCCGGGTGCGATCTCCTCCCGGGGGTCATAGAGGGGAACGTGGACGATGCGGGGGCTGCCTTCCCATGACTCGGCCACGCTCATCGCGACGGAATCGCCCGCCGTGTCCCAGTACGCGTCCGGGTCCTGGGCAATCAGGTCCTCCATCCCCTGTCTCGTCGGGCCGATCATGTTCCCGTTCTCGATCATGTACTTCTCGCCGAGAGTCACCATCGTGGTGTTGCAGTTGGCGATGTTCCAGCGATACCTGTCACCACCCACGTCCGGCTCGCCATCGGCCTGCGGGACGTCCCACGGGAAGTACCAGCCCGGCTGCGGCGCTTTCTTGGGGTCTCCCGACTTGAGCAGGATGGGGCGCCCGAAATCGGCGACGTATGTCGTTCCGGGCGGGTCGAGACCGTTGTTCGCCGGAACGCCGTCGCGGTAGTCGCTTCCGTAGCTCGTCACGCCAGGCTCGTAGATGTCGACCGCAGGATCGAACGCATCATCGAGATCGATGTCGTCCCAGGCGTCGGGGACGACCCACGGCTTGAGACACGTGGCCGTGTTCGTGCTTCCGACCGCCGCGGTGGCACGAGCCGCCACGTCCACCGCGTCCACGCCGAAGATTCTCGCGAACCAGGTCGCCATGGCATTCCCGCGGCTCGCGGCGCGCCGTACGGTCACGCGAACCGTCATCGCGTTCAGGTCGACCTCCACGTCTTCGTCGACGAGCTCGACCGGAACGCCCTGGACCCGGTTCTGGTTGCCGAAGTCCATGGCGATCGAGCGAGCGCGGAACTCATCGGGAGCGACCAGTAGTGATCCCGCCCCGGCCAGCGCGGCCGAGTCCGCCGCGCGCTGGGCTTCGGCGCGGGCGTTGTAGAGCATGCCCACGTCGATCGCCAGCGCCGCGATGCCGAGGACGGCCGCCATCAGGAGCGAGACGAAGACGATCGTCGCACCGCGTTCGTTCTTCAGCGGGTCGAGGAAACGCCACTTCATCAGAACTCGGCCACCGTCTTCTCGGCGCCGTTGTACGTGATGACCCGCTGAGAAGACGAACGGGGGACCGCGCTCGCCGCAACACGTCGCACCGGCTCGGTGGTGGCTCCACGGGTCAATCCGCCGACCCTGGATCCGTCTGTCCGCACGCTCTCCTGGTCCAGCGTTCCGCGCAGCGCAAGCTGGATCTGGCCCTGGGTCGCCGCGAGGGTGAGGTCCTCCGCCTCCTCCGGTGACACCAGCAGCGTGATCACGGGGACGGTCTGGGGCTTGCCCTGGGCGTCCGGCTGCGTGGTCTGGCCAGCCGCGAGGGCCTCCACGTTCTGCAGGATCACGCGCGTGATCGCCTCATTACGGTCGCCGAACGTGGCCAGCACGTCGACGCGGGTTCCGGGAAGGACGAATCCGGCCACTCCGATCACTTCGTCGACCTTCACGCTTACCGCTCGCATGCCGTCGGGAATCACGACGGGAAGCCCTCCCTGGCCGGACTGGGCGAGCTTGGTCTCGAGCAGCGGCTCGTCCGCGCTGACGTGAGCGACGAGCCCGCGTCCGAGGACGGCTGCCTCTTCGCTGGCATAGGCGGCAGGAGCCAGCTCGGCTGGCCACTCCACGATCTTGATGTCCAGCGGCTGCAGGATCGTCCCGGCCGCGAGGTCGCGAGCCGCCACGACGATCGGCCGCGTCCGGTCGGTGGTCGCGGCCACCGACTCCAGTGGCGCGCGCAGGTAGTCGAAGATCATGAAGCCGGCGCCGATTCCGCACAGCAGCGCGAAGCCCAGTACGATCATTATCCGTTTGCGTTGCATTGATCTCCTTCCTGGTGAGGCGTCATTCGTTCCTCATCGTGGCGGTCGAGGTCAGGGTGAGCGATCCGGCGATTTCCCCTTCGCCGTTCAACAGGTCGATCACGGGTCCGAGAAACGAGAAGGTGTAGGGGTAGCTGACCTCGATCGTCGTCGCGGTCCCGGGCAGCCCCCCCATGCCTGTTACCGTGACCGTCGCCAGCCCTGGGTCGAGCGCGGCGGCGATCAGGCGATCGTCGATCACGTCGTCCACGGCGTCGCTCGTGCTGGTTGCGATCACGGCGGATCGGGCCGCTTCGCGTGCGGCATGAGTCACGGTCTGCCGCACGTTCCACGCGCGCCCGAACTCGAAGATCCCGATCACGACGGCCATCAGGATCGGCAAAGCGATCGCCAGCTCGGCCAGGGACTGGCCTCGGTCCCCCCGCAGGAGTGCCGGGAGCGCCGGACGGCGAGCCGCCCTCGTCGGCATCGGCGTTCGGTTCATCCGCCGAACGGCAGGACGCCCACGACGCTCTCGTAGAACGCCGCGATTCGATCGCCGACCAGCGAGAGGACCCCGATGACGACAAGCACGATCAGCGCGGTCAGGATGGCGTACTCCGCCAGGTCCTGGCCGGAATCCTCCCGGGCCGCTGCCCAGGACCAGGAGGTCGACGATTGCGGGTGAAGCTCCTTCAACGGCTCTCTCCTTCTTCGAGTCATCGGGACGAGGAAACCCATCCTAGCCGACAAGTGCCGCGGCTTGCCGCGTTTGGGCAATCCGCTTCCGAAATCGTGGAAGCGGAGGTTCACTTCGATCGTGTGCGTTACGGGCGTAGTGAAGCGAAGGCCGTCAAGCGCTTCCTAGTGTTGCCAGGTGGGATTCGATCTGAGGGGAGAGCGGAGTCAGGAGCCGGCTGTCGGAGCGATGCGCAATCTCACGTGCATCGCGGTGCCTCCGGTCGTCCGCCGTTCCCATTCGATCGTTCCGCCCCACGACTCGACGATTCGCCGTGTGATCGCGAGGCCGAGGCCGGTGCCGCGGGTCTTCGTCGAGAACGACGGCTCGAAGAGTCTCTCCAGCCCGTCGTCCGGGAGCCCCACTCCGTCGTCGAGGACGGAGATGCGCGCCCAGCCGGGTTCGCGCTCCCAGTCGAGCCGCACGACGATCGCACCACTGCCTCGAGCGAGTACGGCTTCGCGTGCATTCTGGAGAAGGTTGACGAGGACCCGGCGGAACCCCTCCGGATCTCCGATCAGGTGGAACGGCTCGCCGCGCGTCTCGAGGGAGTACCGCACCGTTTCCTCTCCGGGCGCGTAGAGCGCGACGGTCTCGCGCGCCGTCTCGAGCGCGTCGAATGGAGCCTGTCCCGCAGGATCGGGTGCACCGAAGCGGGCGAAATTCCCTGCGATTCGCTCCAGCCGCTCGATCTCAGCCAGCACGAGGTCGAGGTTCTCGTGGAATACGCGTTCGAAGTCGGGAGCCCGGTCCTCGACCACGCGCTCCAGGTGCTGGAGCGAGAGCTTCATCGGTGTGAGGGGATTCTTGATCTCGTGCGCCACTTGCCGGGCCATCTCCCCCCATGCAAGAACGCGCTGGGACTGGACGTTCGTCGTAATGTCCTCGAACGCCACGACCATCCCTGTCGCGGAGCCCTCGGCGTCCGCGAGACGTGTAGCGACCAGATGATAGTGGCGTTCCTCCCCGTTCCGGCGCAGCACCAGATCGCGGTCGCCGCGGCGTGCTCGCTGACGCTGAAGACCCACCTCCCGCCAGAACGCCGCGCTCGCCCCATCCTGATGGAGGAGGTCGTCCACCGTTTGGTCGAGGACAGCGTCGGGCGCCTGATCCAGCAGTACGGCCGCCCTGTCGTTGATGAGCCGGACTCTGCCGCCCGCGTCGAGCGCGACGACGCCGGCTCCCACCGCCGACAGGATCGCCTGGACGCGGGATTTCTCGCGCTCCAGCGCCCGCTGGCTCGTGTCGAGGCGTTCGCCCATCGCGTTGAACGACCGCTGCAACCTGCCGAACTCGTCCCGTCGCCTGGGTGGCGGCAGCCGGTAGCCCAGGTGCCCGGCGGCGATCTGACGCGTCCCGCGCTCGAGCGCGAACAGCGGCCGGGCCATGACCCGCGCCAGCCACCACCCCACGACGAGCAGGAAACCGATCGAGAACGCCGACAGGAGGAACACGCCCTCGCCGAGTCGCTGGAGATCCACGCGCACCCGGTCCTCGCGGATCAGAAGCGGAGTCGCGAGTGAGTACCCGGGCGGGGCGCCGGTCTGATCGAGCATGCTGTATGCGACGAGGAAGGACCGCTCGCCGAGCGACGTTTCGTCGAACACGATCGACTGACGGACCTCGAAGAGGTCGACGTACACCTGGCCGGGCATGCGATCGGCGAAGAGCTGGGATGCGAAGATTTCCGGCCGGCTCGAGGAAACTGTCCGGCCGCGCCAGAAGAGGATCAGATCCTGTTGGAGGATCGAGGCGATCCCGCGGAGCCTCAGGCCGAGAGCGGGTCCCATACCCTGCTCGAGCGCCGCGTCGCCCGCCAGTAGCGCGCTCGCCGCAGAGAGCGCATCACCCGCGGCCGTCCGGGCACCCTCCTCGAGCTCGGCGCGGGTGGCCCGATAGCCGAGCACCGCGTAGAGGCCCAGAGGGACGGCCGCGACCGCGAGGAACGCGATCAGGAGCTGCACGCGGAACGACCGCAGCGGGTTTCGGGTCCGGAAGCCGATCCGCCAGCGGGCCCGGGCGCGGGCGTCGCCGAGCCGGTCGAGCCCTCCCAGGACGAGGCCGATCAGAGCCCCGACGATGACGAAGACGGCGTAGCCCCGGGCGGCGGGAAGGAGCGGATCCAGCGGCATCGCCAGCTGCGCGCTCTCTTCGCCGCCGCCGCGAACGGCGGTCAGGAGGGTTCTGGGCGGGGCGCGCTCACCGGCGGGCAGGAGCTCGTACCCGGGGAGATCGCCGCCCCCCGGTGATGCGAACAGGTCGGTCAGCAGGAACGCCGCGCCCGACGGCCGGCGGAGCTCGAGCGCCTCGGTCGTCATCGCGACCGCCGTCCCGATCCGGTCCGTTCCGACGAACACGGGGACGACGGCCCACCGCGTCCCGGTTGTCCCGACGGACCCCTCGACCGCGACCTGGGCCGGCTCGACCTGCTCGGCGTAGTCCCTGGCGGTGGCGGACAGATCTTCTGCCGTGAGCGCGAACTGACTCACCACCGCGCCCAGGGTATCGAAGACGTATAGCGCGGTCGCATAGTCGAGATCCCGGAGCGGGCTCCGGCCCCAGACGGCTAGAGCTCCGTCGCGATCCCGTCCCACGATCGTCTCGCGAACGAGAGGATTGTCCTGCAGATACTCGACCGTCCTGGCCATCGTGTACTGGAGCCACTGACTGGACGACACACCGATGCGCTCGGCGCGCTCCACCAGCAGCTCGTGCGCCGCCTGGACCCGGGCGTGCGCCGCGAGGGGGAGGGTCACGAGCGCGGCGAGCGCCGTCGCCGCGAGCGCCACACGGGGGCCCGGGCTCCCCCGTCTGCCGCGTCGAGCCGCCGCGTGGACGAGCCAGCCGCCGGCCGCCAGGGCCACGGCGAGAGGCACGACGATCGCCGACCTCTCCCCTGCCAGAGCCGCGACGGGCACGCGCCACGCCGCGAACCCGATCCCCGCCGCCGCGACCGCGGCCGCGCACGCGACCCATGGGCCGCCGACTGGAAACCGTCCCCAACGGAGGAGCGCGGCGAGCCCGGCCACCGCGGCGGCAAGGAGCAGGGCGAACGCGAGGATCACCATGAGGAACGGCGGGGAGAACAGAATCGTCGGACTGAAGAACACCGACGGGCTCATACTGGCCATCGCTCCTTCGAGGGCCTCCACCTGAGCGCGCAGAACGAGGTACGCCGCCACCAGAGTCCCGAGCCCCGCGATCGCGGCTCGGAGAGGCTGCGGACCGCCGGCGCGCCGCGGAAGGAGCGCCACCGTCGAGATCGACAGGAACGCCACGAACGCCGCGGTGAGCGCGAAATCCCCAGCGGATCGGCCCGCGCGACCGAACCTCGCCGCCGCGTACGCGAGCGGGCTGAACCACGACTCCGGCAGGAACAATGCGGGGAGCCGGGACTCGTTCAGGAAGAGCCAGATCGCCAGCAGGATCCCGGCCTGGGCCGCCACCGCCAACGCCCAGCGGAACGAGACACCCATCGCGATCCACGCGCGTGCCGACTGCCTGGCGACGTGCCACGCGGCCCCGATCGCCCACACGAGAGGCCATGCGAGGAGCAACCCCAGGAGCCGCACGACGTCGGCCCGCCGGCTCTCCAGATAGCGGTCGATCAGGAAGCGCTCGGAATGGATCTCCGCGATCACGGCCCCGTCGGGCCCCGCCACGTACGCGGCGGGCTCCACGGACGAACGATCCTCGTAATCGGGAGGCACGACGTGAAACGCGAGGTCGTGAAGATCCTGGAGCCGGGGTACCAGGAGGTCGATCTCGGCCATCTCGCGCCGGAGCGGCGACTCCGCCGCCCAGAGGTCCTTGACCACCACCGTGAACGTGTCGCGCCCGGCGACCCATGGAGCAGCGAGGTATGCGAGGCGGTAACCCGACGGTGCCCGCACGAGCGGGCGATCGATCGCGGAGGCGATCGAGTCGGGCGGCAGACGATCCCCTCGAGGATCGCCCCACCAGGCCCGCAATCGACCCTCCCGGTCGTAGATCTCGAATCCGACTCCCGCGGGAAGCTCCGGGGGTGAGGCTCGGTCGAGCGCGAGGAAGAGGTCCGCGTCGGCGGTTGTCTGCGAGGGTTCGCCCGGGTCGCGTCGGAGCCGCGCCAGTGTCGAGCGCAGGAGCGCGCCGTCGTCCTCGAGGCGGCGGGACAGGACCTCGGTCACGCGCTGTCGCTTCCCGCGCTCGATCTCCTCCGCCGCCACTCCCCCGCTTCGGGAGAGGTTCCACGATTCGATCCGGAACCAGGCCCAGAGGACGAGATAGCCGGCGAGGAGGATGTAGGCGGCCCGGAGACCCCAGCCCCGCGGACGCCCCGCGGCGAACGAGGCGGCGCCGAGCCCAACCGAGGATACGAACAGGATCCACCCCGGCGCGCCACCGACCACGAGCGCCGCCGCCGCCAACGAGGTGGCCGCGGCGAACAGCCACGCGGGGCGGCTCACGGCGCCGGGACCTGCTCCTCCCGGGGGCGGGTGGCAACGACCAGGCCCGTGGCCCCGGCACGGCGGGCCGCGTCCATGGCCTCGACGACGCGCCCGTGCGGCACGCGCTCGTCCGCCTCGAGCACGACGCGCTCGGTCCCGGCCGAAGCGAGCGCTCGCTCGATGCCGGCCTCCAAGTCCGCCGACTCCAACCGCGCACCGTCCAGCCACGTGGCGCCGTCGGCATCCAGCTCCACCGTTACCTCGTCCCGCCGGGCGACCTCGGTCGGCGAGGCGGCGGGAAGTGTCAGGTCCAGCCCGGGACGCTCGAGGAACGTGGAGGTCACGACGAAGAACAGGAGCAGGAGGAAGACGACGTCGATCAGCGACGTGATGTTGATGAGAGCCTTCCGGCGCCCGGCGCCGCCGAACCTCACCGCTCTCGTCTCCCGGCCCGGAGCTCGGACTCGATCCCGACGTTCTCGGGCTCATCGCGCTGGAAGCGGAGGATCTTCTGCACGAGCCGGTTCGTCTGAGCCTCCATGTCGAGGACCAGCCGCTCGGCCTTGCCGGTGAAGTAGTTGTAGGCGACGAGCGCCGGAATCCCGATCGACAGCCCGGCGGCGGTCGTGATCAGGGCCTGCGCAATCCCAGCGGACAGGCTCTGCGCCTGCCCGACCCCCTGCTGCGAGACGACGTCGAAGACCTGGATCATCCCGAACACGGTCCCCAGGAGCCCCAGGAGCGGCGCGATCCCGGCCACCGTCTCCAGCAGCCCGAGCCCGCGCTCTAGCCGCGCCACTTCTTGTCGACCCTGGTCCTCGATCAGCTCCCGTAGCTCCTCTCGCGGTCGGTCGCGGTAATCCAGGGCCACCCGCACGATGGCTGCGAACGGTCCCGGGTGACGCTCGCAGATCGAGCGCGCGAGCGGGATGTCGCCCGGCTCTTCGAGCGAGTCGATCATGCCCACGATCTCGGGCTCCATGACGCTCGCCGTCCGCAGGTGGAACGCCCGGTCGACGATGACCCATACCGCGAGCACCGAGCATGCCGCCAACGGCACCATGAGCACCCCGCCTGAGACGATCGTATCCCACATGAGCGCGCCTCCTTTACCGGTCGTCCGACGGGAACACGTTGAAGTAGAAGTTCCCCGTAATCTCGAGATAGGGCTCGGGGAAACCGGGCGGGAGCGGCTCGTAGTCCGCGGCGCCGGTGATCGCGTCGAGCGCGACGTACTGGAGGTTCTCGACGCCGCGGTGGTCGAGCAGTCGAAACTCCAGGAGGGAGCCGTCGGGGCCGATTCGGAATCGAACGCGGCTGATCCAGGCCGCCGTCCCGTAGTAGAAGGCCGCCGGCGGCGAAATGTGCTCCTCGATTCGCGCTTTGAGGCGTTGCATGTAGGGTGCCCATTCCCAGGCCGTCGTGTTGAGCGAGAAGGCAGACCCCGCCTCCGCGCGGGTCAGCCTCTGGTCGACCTCGGGGACGGGGAGCCGCGCTCCCGGATCGACCGACGGACTCGCGGGGGACGGCTGCGGGCGAGCGGAGCGCGTCGGCCCCAACGAGAGGCGGGCGTCAGTTCGGCCGGGCTCCGGTCGGGGCGAGGCGGCGAGATCGACCTCGTCGTCGGTCGCTTCCTCGGTTCTCTCGCGTGTCCCGTCCTCCGCGGCGGGAAGCTCGCGAGCGGCGCTCGCGCGGTCAGCCGGCCGCGCGTCCGGCCGCGGGGCGGGCGTAGCGACCGCCGGTCGGGCCGCCGCCCCCGCGGGGCGCGGCGTCGACGGGATGGGCGACGTACCCGCCCGAAATGCCTCTCCGGCGGGCAGATCCGCGGGCGCGTCGGGCTGCGCGGCCCGGCGGTTCGCGTCGGACAGGTTCGGGGTCGGCGCGTCCGGAGCCGCGTCAGGCCCCGGCTGGGGATCCACGATCCGGAAGGCGATCGGC
>JAICNR010000020.1 GCA_025931135.1 Gemmatimonadota bacterium
GCGCGCTCGATGTCGAGGACCCGGATCGTTCGATTCCGTTCGCCGAGGCGGTGGTGATCGCGGAGGCGAAATTCGGCACGATCGGAGCCGTCGGCTCCTACACGCCGCCAGCGTCCCCGGGCCGGTACAAGGGCGCGGGCGTGGGCCCGAGCCCCGCGTACTCGTACGCTGCAGCAGTCGCCGAGGTGACGGTCGATTCGGAGACCGGCGAGACCCGAGTCGAAGAGATCTGGATCGCCCACGACATCGGGCGCGCGATCAACCCCGTGGTCGCGATCGGGCAGGTCGAGGGCTCCGTGTACATGGGGCTGGGCGAAGCGCTGATGGAGGAGATGACGTACCGTGGAAACCGCAACGTCGTCCACCGGCATCCATCGCTCCTCGAATACAAGAGCCCGACAACCCACGAGATGTGCAAGGTCCATACGTTCCTGATCGAGGATCCCGACCCGAACGGTCCGTTCGGCGCGAAGGAGGTCGGACAGGGACCGCTGCTCCCGATCCCGCCCGCGGTGGTCAACGCGATCCACGATGCGGTCGGGGTGCGAATCGACGAGGTTCCCGTGACTCCGCAGAAGGTGCTGGCGGCGCTCAAGCGGAAGGCGAAGGGGCAGGAGCCGCGAGAAGGTCCGGGACCCGTCCCGGAGTTCGCGTGGCCCGAGTCGGTGCAGGTTCGTCCGCCTTGGGAAGGGGGCGACGGACGCGCCGACGACGACCCGCGCGGGATCGGCGCCGGCGGGGTGCGCGGCGACGTGACCGGGGGCGTTCCCGCATGAGCGTGCAGCGGAGCTCACTCGCATGATGCGACTTCCGCGATTCGAGTACCGCGCCCCGGCCTCGATCGCCGACGCCGTCGCAGCGAAGGCCGACGCGCCACCCGACGCCATGTACGTCGCCGGCGGAACGGACCTGTATCCGAACATGAAGCGCCGCCACCAGGTGCCGGGAACCCTGATCGCGCTCCACGGGGTCGAGGAGCTGAGGGGGATCGACACCCGCGCGGACGGAGGGATCTCGATCGGCGCCGGGGCCACGCTCACGGCGGTACGTCGCGACCCGCGCGTCCGCGCTTGCTGGCCCGCGCTGGCCGAGACATGCCGGCTGATCTCGACCCCGATCCTGCAGAACATGGGGACCCTCGGAGGCAATCTGCTCCTCGACACGCGCTGCAACTACTACGACCAGAGCTTCGATTGGCGGAGCGCGATCGACTTCTGCATGAAGAAGGACGGGTCGATCTGCTGGGTCGCCCCGTCGTCGCCGCGCTGCTGGGCGGTCCAGTCGGCGGACACAGTGCCGCTCCTCGTCGCGTTGGGAGCCGATGTCGATCTCGCGAGCGTCTCGGGGAAGCGGCGCGTGCCGGTCGCGGCGCTCTACCGCGACGATGGGATCGTGTATCTCGCGAAGCAGCGCGACGAGCTCCTGACCCATGTGCACCTGCCCGCGCCGAACGGCTGGCGCGTGGTCTACCGTAAGGTGCGCCGTCGCGGGGCGTTCGACTTCCCGGTGCTCGGAGTCGGTGCCTGGGTGCGATTCGCCGGCGACGGCTCGGTCGCCGAGGCGCGCGTAGTGCTGGGCGGGGTCGGATCGTCACCCGAGGTCGTCGAGTCCGCGTCGGTCGCGCTGGTGGGTGGACGCCTCGAGGACGAGGCCATCGAAGCGGCCGCCACCGCCGCGTGGAAGGCGGGTCGTCCGCTCGACAACACGGACTTCACGATCTCCTGGCGCAAGGAGATGATCCTGCCCACTGTCGCCCGTGCTCTGAGGGAGCTCCGGGGAGCACCGTGAAGATCGCGGGGATCGTCCTCGCGGCGGGGCGCTCTGCGAGGATGGGCAGCCCGAAGGCGCTCCTGGAGGTCGGCGACCGCACGTTCCTCGAACGCGCGATCGGGATCCTCGAGCGCGGCGGCTGCGCTGACGTGATCGCCGTGCTCGGCCGCGGCGAAGTCGTGGGTCGCGCCGGCGAGCTGGCTCGCGCGCACGGCGCCAAACCGGTTGAAAGTCCCGGCGGCGAACAGATCGAGAGTCTTCGCCTGGGCTTGGCCGCCGTCCCGGCCGACGCCGCCGCCGCCGTGGTCCTTCCAGTCGACCATCCTCTCGCAGACGCGCGCACGGTTGCCGCCCTGATCGGCGAGTTCGAAGCCACCGGTTCGCCGATCGTGCGGCCGGTCTACCGTGATCGGCCAGGTCACCCGATTCTGCTCGCGCGGGGCCTTTGGCTGGAGTTCGCGGATCCGGCTCTCGAGGAGGGCGCCCGCGACGTCATTCACCGCCACGCCGAGGAGATCCACGACGTCCCGATCAACGACCGCGGCGTCACGGTCGACATCGACACTCCCGCGGAGTATCAGCGCGAGATCGGCTCGTGAAGCGACTGGACGTCGCCGAGGCCCTCTCGATCGCCCGTCGCGCGATCGCCGCGGGACAGGACGCCGCGCTCGCCGTCGTCGTCTCCGCTCCGGAAGCCGGCCTCGTCGGCGCGCGCCTGGCGTGGGACGGTCACGCCCATCATGGCGGGCTGGGGAGCGCGGACGTCGATGACGAGGGGCACGCGCTCCTGGAAGCCGCCCCCGACGTCCCGGGATGCCGGACCCTCGCGTGCGGGATCGAGCTGTATGTGGAGCGCTGGTCGCCGCGTCCTGAGATCGTGATCGTCGGTGCCGGCCACGTCGCCCGGCCGCTCGCTACGGTGGGCCGTCTGCTCGACTTCCGCGTCACGGTGCTCGATGACCGGCCCGAGCTCGCGACTCGCGAGCGCTTCCCGGACGCCGATCGGGTGATCGTGGCCGACTTCGAGCGGCCGTTCGCGGACGTCGCGGTCGGGCCCCGGACGAGCCTCGTCCTCGTCACGCGCGGGCACCGTCACGACTACGACTGCCTGCGGGCGCTGGCCGCGACCGGCACGGAACCCTCGTACGTGGGAATGATCGGGAGCCGCAGGCGGGTGCGTGCCGCGTTCGAGCAGCTCGCGGCGGAAGGCGTGGACGCGGTGTGGCTTTCCCGGATCCACGCACCGCTGGGACTCGACATCGGGGCGGAGAGCCCGGCGGAGATCGCGATCGCGGTGGGAGCCGAGATCGTCCTGGCCTCGCGCGGCGGGAGCGGGCGGCCGCTGTCAGAGAAGGCGGACGTCCTCCGTCACGTGCGCGCGCTCGCGCGAACGGGCCCGGTGGAGGCGTCGTGACGGAAGCGCTCAATGTCCTGTCGGCGTTCGAGGACGCGGTACGGGCCCGTCGGCCCGTGGTATTGGCCACGATCGTCCGGGCGAAGGGATCGACCCCGCGCGGCGTCGGGAGCCGGATGACGATCGAGCCGGGCGCGGGTGCGGTGGGGACGATCGGCGGGGGATGCGGCGAGGCCCAAGTGGTCGAGGACGCGAGAGCGGCCCTGGCCGAACGCCGCCCGCGCCTCGTGCGCGTGAACCTGACCGAGGATCTCTATTCCTGGAGCCCAGCCGTGTGCGGGGGGGTATTCGACGTCCTGCTAGAGCCCTGGTGGCCGCCGGACCAAGGCGAATGAGCCGGGGATCCCTCGGGCGAGTAGAATAGGCGGTCACGTCAACCCTCGTTACGGAGAACCGCATGGCCTTGCGCGTCGCTCTCGTCCTCGGTGCGGCGGCGATCCTCGCCGCTAGCGTCTTCGGCCTCTTCTTCCGCTCCGCTCGCACCATGCGGGACACGATCCAGGTCACCGGCGCGGCCACCGAGCGCTTCGAGGCGGATGTCGTGAAGTGGTCGATCACGATCAGCCGACAGGTGGGGACCGACGGAGTGGCCGACGGGTACACCGCCCTCCGCGAGGACCGCGCGCGGGTCACCGGCGCACTCGCGCAGTCCGGTATCGCCGAGGGCGCGGTAAACGTGCAACCGGTCAGCGTGAATCCCCGCTGGGACCAGTTCGGAAGCCAGGTCGGGTTCAGCCTCGACCAGGGCCTGACCGTGGTCGCCGAAGGCGGCGGCCAGGCCCTGGAGGCGATCGCCCTGGACCCGGGACCTCTGCTCGAGAGCGGTGTCGTGCTCCAGTTCTCGCGGCTGGAGTACTTCTATTCCGGCATCGACGAGCTGAAGCACTCGTTGCTGTCCCAGGCCACCGCCGACGCGCGCCGGCGCGCGGAGGAGATCGCGGGCGGCTCCGACATGGCCGTCGACAAGATCGTCTCCGCCCGGGCCGGGGTGTTTCAGATCACGGAGCCCTTTTCGACCGAGGTCAGCGACTACGGGGTGCACAACACAGCCACGCGCAGCAAGGAGATCACGGTAACCGTCCACGCGACGTTCACCGTCGACTGAATGCTGTTCCTGGTGACGAACGACGACGGGTACCTGGCACCGGGCCTGCGTTCGTTGTCGGGAGCGCTGGAAGAACTGGGCGAGGTCGTCGTCGTCGCTCCGGATCGCGAGCAGTCCGCCACCAGCCATTCCCTCACGCTCCACCACCCGCTCCGGGTCCGGCAGACCGCTGACAACCGCTACCACGTCGACGGCACGCCCACGGACTGCGTGATGCTCGCCGTGAACGCGATCCTCGAACGGCGGCCGGATTACGTGTTCAGCGGGATCAACCACGGGGGGAACATGGGGGAGGACGTATCGTACTCAGGGACCGTTTCGGCCGCCATGGAGGCCACGCTCCTGGGGATTCCATCCGTCGCCGTGTCTCTTGTCCACGCGAACGAGGAGTGGCTCGAAGGCTACGAGCACGTGGTCCGGCGACTCGCGCGCATGATCGTGGAGGAACCGCGCCAGACGCTCTTTCCCGCCGACACATTGCTCAACGTGAACCTGCCGGATCGGCATCCCGACACCATCGAAGGGGTTCGGATCACCACGCTCGGGAAGCGGGTCTACTCGGACCCCGTGCTCACCGACAAGGACCCGCGCGGCAAGACCTACTACTGGATCGGCGGGGGAGAGCCGACCTGGGAGGGGCCCGAGGAAGCGGACTATCGGGCCGTGGAGCGCGGATATATCTCGATCACGCCCGTCCACTTGGACCTCACGAACCATCGCGTCATCCCGCACCTCAAGAAGTGGGAGTCCTTCGCGCTGCAGGGCGGCGCGTGACCTGGCACCGCCGGTTATACCACTGGGTCCTGTCGTGGGCGGAGCACCCGCAAGCGACGTGGGCCCTGTTCGCGCTCGCGTTCGCGGAATCGTCCTTTTTCCCGATCCCCCCGGACGTGCTGCTGATCGCGCTCTGCCTGGGCCAGCCGCGTCGGGCGTGGTGGTACGCGGTCGTGTGCACGATCGGCAGCGTCCTGGGCGGTCTCGCCGGGTATGCGATCGGCATGGGCCTCTACGAATCGGTCGGCCGTCCGATCCTCGAGTTCTACGGGCTCATGGAGAGGTACGGTGAGGTTCAGGAACTCTACCGTCGCTACGACGTCTGGGCGGTCGGTATCGCGGGGCTCACGCCGATCCCCTACAAGGCGTTCACGGTCACGGCCGGCGCCTTCGAGATCTCCCTGCCGGGCTTCGTCGCGGCCAGTATCGTCGGTCGCGGTCTTCGCTTCGGACTCGTCGCGACATTGCTCCGGCTCTGGGGAGAACCCGCGCGCGAGTTCATCGACCGCCATCTCGGGATCCTGACGATTCTGTTCGCCGTTTTGCTCGTCGGCGGATTCTTCGTCATCCGGATGGCTCTCTGACGCGTTCGGGCTGGGGCGGTTCCGGCAAACGAAAGGTTTACAAATGAAAGGAATTCCGTATAATCGGTGCAATTCACCGTAGTTGACCGGGACCTGAAACCACGGAGGAACGACGCATGGCCAAGAAGAAGACGGCCAAGAAGCCGGCGAAGAAGTCGGCGAAGAAGTCGAAGAAGAGCAAGAAGAAGTAGCCTTCGTTCCACGAGCAGTTGGCGAAGGGCCGCCCGTTTCGGGCGGCCCTTTGCGCTTGGGGGTCCTCGGAACTCGCGTTGCCGGAGCGCGGAGGGGCGGGTAGTTTCTCGATTCTGCCGTTGGAAATCGTCGGGGAGTAGCTCAGCCCGGTAGAGCACTACGTTCGGGACGTAGGGGTCGCAGGTTCAAATCCTGTCTCCCCGACCACGAAGAAGCGCGCGGAGGGCATGCCCCCCGCGCGCTCGTCGTTTCGGCCCCCGGGCGTGGCGGGTCAGAAGGTCAGCGTGACGCCACCCAGTGCGCGGCTGCCGATCACCGAGCCCCCGTAGAGCTCGTAGTGCTGCTTGTCCAACACGTTGCTCCATACCAGGTTGAGGCGCGCCCACTCGTTCACCACATAGCCTCCGTTCAGGTCCACGGTCGCGAAGCCGGGGACGTGCCCCGCGAACACCCCGGCCGCCCAATCGAACCCTTCCTGGAGGTGGACGCTGGATCCCACGCTCCAGCGATCCAGGTTGTTGAACGTGAACCCGAGGTTCCCTTTGTGCTTGGGCGTGTTGGGGAGCAGGGCGTCGCCCGCCAGCGTGCTCTCTTCCACGTTGAAGTCGAAGTACGTGTAGTTCCCGAAGATCTCCCACTTGACCGCCGGCTGAACGCTGAGACCGACCTCGACTCCGCTCTCTGTGACACGGCCCGCGTTCGCGTAGGAAAGCACGTACTCGAGCGTCCCGTCGGGCTTCAGGACGAGGAGCGGGGCCACCGCCCCGACGGCCCCCGTCGTGAGCGCCTGGAGGACCGCCGGCGCGAACGCCGACAGGGGCGGCGATCCGAAGGCGGGCTGATACGCCACCAGGTCCTCGACCGAGTCAAAGGTCTCGAAATCCGGGTGCACGCCCGGAAGGAGGTCGGTGACGAAGTCCTCGATCTCGTTGTAATAGATGTCCGCCGTGGCGTACGCCCGGCCGCCCATGAAGGATCCCTTCCAGCCCACCTCGTAGCCCGTCAGCTGTTCGGCCGTGAGCTCTGAGTTCCCGCGGGCGACGACCGGCGTGGGAACGAAGTTGAGCGGGAGGTCGATCGGCTGGCCTATCTGGGCGCTGATCGCCGCCTCGAGCCCCAGCTCGACCTGATTGAGCGGAATCACCGGGCCCGCTGCCACGCGCAGGAACATCTCCGAGTAGTTCGGCGTCTGGAACGCGCGGTTGAAGGTGAAGCGCAGCGAGTGCTCCGGGTTCGGGCTGAACACCAGCGCCGCCTTCGGCGAGACCTCGTTCTGGTCGGAGTCCAGCACCGAGAAGTGATCGAAGCGCGCGGCGGCCAGCAGGTTCACCATCGGGTGGATCTGGTACTCCACCTGCCCGAAGAGGCTCGAAATCGTGTCCTCGTGCTTGTCCTCCATGAGCGTGCCGTCGGTGTCGACCGAGACCCAGCGGTTCGAGCCGCCGCCGATCAGGCGGAACCGCTCGTCGGACGTGCTCCAGTTCGCCTGGCCCTCGATGTGGAACAGATCCGATGCCTCGAGGAGCACCGCGCCCGAAGCCAGGGCCGTCTGGTTGTTGCCCTCGCACGTGTCGCGCGGGATGCACAGCTCGGTGAACTCGTTGAGGGGCGGAGGGGCGGGGTTGCCCTCGCGGTCGTTCGCCCGCCGTCCGCTGTACCAGCCGAAGACGGTGAACCGGTCGGAAGCGTATTGGGTGCGTGCCCAGGGCCGGTTGGAGCCGTTGATCTGAACGCGTCCGATCCCGGTGACGAACAGCTCGTTCTCGGTGAATGTGTTTCCACCCTCCGCCGTCCAGACCGAGCCGTTGTCGAAGTTGTAGTCGAGGCGGGCGCTCCCGTACAGCGAGCTCACGGGATCGTCGATCAGCGGCACGGCCTCGACGGGCAGCCCCGCGATTTCGACATCACCCTCGACGAAATTGCAGTTCCGCGCCGTGGCGGGGCAATCACCGACGGCCAGGTCCCGAGTGCGGGAGGCGGACCACGAGTCGCCGACCCGCACGTACCCCACGTTCGCCTTGTAGCCCACGTTGCCGCTCGCCGTTTCGCCCGCATGCCGCAGGTCGAAGCGCCCGGATGCGCGCTCGCCTCCCGAAGCCGCGATCTTCGTCCCGACCACGTCGGCTGGGGCGGGCGTCGAGATGTTCAGCACGCCGCTGAACGCGTTCGCACCGTAGAGTGCGGAGCCCGGGCCGCGGACCAGCTCGAGCTGACCGAGGTCATCCAGGGGCATCGACAGCGCCGTCCATTCCTGCGCCTGCAGGAAGCCGACGCTGCGGTCGATCCCGTCCTGGAGGACGAGCACGCGCCGGTTGAGCGACGAGTTGTATCCGCGGGCATTGATGTTGAAGTCCTGCACGCCGCTCTGCACCACGTCGATCCCCGGCTGGTCCGTGAACAGCTTCGGAAGCTGCCCGT
Organism: Gemmatimonadota bacterium; assembly: GCA_025931135.1. Classification (GTDB taxonomy): domain Bacteria; phylum Gemmatimonadota; class Gemmatimonadetes; order JACCXV01; family JAHWKZ01; genus JAICNR01. Next base: position 8,258 of record JAICNR010000020.1, read on the forward strand.
GGATCGCCTTTCGCTGGATTTCCTCGGGGGTCACGACGCTGACCGCCGCGGGCGCCTCCACAATCCGGGTCGGGCGCCGGCTGGCGCCCCTTACGGTGATCGCGCCCATCTCCACGTAGCCCGCGGTCAACGCGATGTCGACGGTCGCGGTCTCGCCGGCCGCCACGTCGACCTCCTCCCGCAGCGTCTCGAAGCCGAGCACGGAGACGACCAGCGTCTGCGGGCCTGCCGGAACGTTCGCGATGCTATACGTCCCGCGCTGGCCGGAAACGGTTCCGATCCCCGTGCCGTCGATGACGATCTGGGCGCCGGCGACGGCGCCGCCAGTGGCGGCTTCGGTGACGGTCCCGACGACGCGCCCGGTTCCCTGTCCGAACACGGGCGAGCCGAGCGCGAGGAGCAGAGCCGCTCCCAATAGCACCGACGGAACGAACGATGAGCCCGACCTGGACTGGATCCGCATATGCCTCCGCAGAGATGGCGGTTGAGCGTCGCGTTCCGAAAAGAGTTGAACGTATATACGGGGCGCTCGGGACATTGTGCAACCCCGCGGGGGGGGAGGGGATGCGGCCCGGAAAGTGCTTATCTTGAGAGCCATCGGAGGACCGGACACTCGCTGGAGGACCCATTGGAGACGCGAAGGTGCGTTGTGCGCGGGCGCGTCCAGGGCGTCGGATTCCGCTGGTTCGTGACGCGGAATGCCGAGGTCCTCGGCGTGCGGGGGACCGTGCGGAACCGGCGGGACGGAGCGGTGGAAGTCGTGCTCCAAGCGGACGACCTGGGAGCCGTGTCGGATCTCCTCGAGCGGATCCGGCGGGGTCCACCGGCCGCGCGGGTCGAGTCGCTCGATTGGGAGCCGGTCGAGGATGGCGTGCGCTACCCGGGGTTCGAGGTGGTCCGATGAGCTGCGGGGTCGGTCCGGCCGGCGTCCTGGCCGGCCTCTTCGCGGCAGCTCTGGGCTGCGCCCCCGTGTACTCCGAGAGCACACCGCCGCTTGCAGCCGTGACCGTGCCGCGGTCGTCTCGCTCGAGCGACTTGCGCGCCGAGCCTTCCGCGGGCGCCGCGGCGGATCTTGACCTGGTCCGAGCGCTGCAGTCGCTCGTCTGGCCGCTGGCCACGGACGGGTCCGGGATCTTGAGCTCCGTCTACGGGGAACGACTCCATCCTCTGGGCGGCGATCCGCGGTTCCACGCCGGACTCGACCTGCGTGCCCGCGCAGGCACCCCGGTGTATGCGGCCGCGGCGGGCATCGTGGCCACCAGCGCATCGTCGGGCGCGTACGGAAATTTCGTGATCCTCGAGCACGGGGGTGGACTCCGTACCGTATACGCACACCATCGGGAGAACCTCGTCCGCTCCGGCGACCGCGTCCGACGCGGGCAGCCGATCGGGCTCGTGGGTCGAAGCGGGAACGCGACGGGGGATCATCTCCATTTCGAGGTCCGCTGGAAGGACGGGACCGTCGATCCGAGAACCGTGCTGCCGCTCCTCGACGGGCGCGGCCCGTTGATGGGAGGCATTCGATGAAGACAACCACGTTGGCGGATCGGCTCCGCGAGTCGATCCGAGACATCCCGGACTTTCCGAAGCCGGGAATCCTGTTCAAGGACATCACCCCGGTCCTGCTCGACCCTGAGCTGTTCCGCGCCACGGTCGGGGCCCTCGCCGACTGGACGGCGGGGCGCGACGCGCACAAGGTCGTGGGCGTGGACGCGCGCGGGTTCCTCTTCGCGGGGGCCGTGGCGGACCGCCTCGGCCTCGGGCTCGTACCCGCGCGCAAGCCCGGCAAGCTGCCCTCGGAGACGATCCGCGCGTCCTACGACCTCGAGTACGGTGTCAATGCGCTCGAAGTGCACAAGGACGCCATCGAGCCGGGCGAGCGGATCGTCATCGTCGACGACCTCCTGGCCACCGGCGGGACGATCGAGGCGGCCGTGCGGCTGGTGGAAGGGCTCGGTGGCAGGATCGCCGGCCTGGCGTTCGTGGTGGAGCTGGGCTTCCTCGACGGTCGCGCCCGACTGGACGGCCACGACATCCTGAGCCTCGTCACTTTCGACGGATCGTGACCCTGCCCGCGAAGGAGCGCGATCCGGCCGTGTCCCGCGAGTGGCTCCCCCGCGCGCTCCTCCTGGATCCCAGCGCGCTCCCCGGCGGAGCATGCTGGGCCGACGCGCGTGTGCTGGATCTGGCCGAGGTGCCGATTCTTCTGGGCTGGCGCCGCGGCGGCGGTCTCGTGGTCACCGGGGCTGCGGAAGGGGAAGCGACGCTCGAGCTCTTCGTCGCTGTGCGTCGATTCGCGAAGTCGGCGACCGGCTGGTCGGAAGAGCGGTGCGATGCGGCGTTCCGGGAGTTCTGGTCCCGGGCCCAGCGTCCGCTACGGGAGGCGCTCGAGGCACGTCTGCCGCTCCCTCCTCCCGAGGACTGGACGCTCGAGTCGTGGGCGGTGGCGGTATGGGGGAGGTTCACGGGCGCGGTCGAGCCGCCCGCCATGGTCGTCGTCGGGACCTCGGTTTCGGACGCCGTCGTGGACGCGGTCCTGTCCTGTGTCGGGCCCGGGCGGACGGCCGCGTTCACCGTCTCTCCGCTCGACGAGTCTCGGAGCCGTGTCCGTTGCTCGCTCGTCGTCGGCGAGCTCGATCCCTCCGCCGACCGCGTGCTGCCGGGTGTGCTCGAGGGACCGGTGGCTGGGGACTACCGTCCGGACCGGGAACGCAGCCCCGCGCAGCTGATCGGGGCGATCGAGCGCATCGCGGGGGAGTTCGGAGCGGTGTCGCGCTGGTTTCGCAAGGACTGGGTGCGGATCGAAGGCAGCGGCGGAGCGATCCGGGTGTTCCCGCGTGGAGAAGGGGCCTGGCTCCAGCTGGCCGGGATCGACGAGGGCACGCTGGCGGGTCTTCGCTATCGACATGGGATCGCGCTCGACATGCCGGCCCAGGCCGACGCCCCCCCCGGCGCGCACTTGTTCCTCCCGAACGCAGATGCATTCACGCCACAGATCGAGGCGGTCGTACGGCGCTGGCTGCGCGGCCCGGACTAGAGGGCCGGGTCCTCCGCACTGGAATCGAGGCGCAGCGCGAGCGCGAGTGCTTCCCGGTCGTTCACGTTGAGGAGCGCGCGCTCGGGATCTTCGAGACCGAGCTGCGCGGCGGGGACCTCGACTCCGCCGATCTCGTCCAACACGTGCTGCACGCGGCGGGCGCCGCGATTGAGCGCGCGGTCGCAGGCGTCCGCGGCGTCGGCCCGCCAGAGCGCCATCAACGGATGACTCCGGCCGTCGAGGACCGGAACGACGGCGAAAGCGGCCGGCGCGGCGCTTCGAAGTGCGGGGAACAGAGCGGGGTCCGCGAAGGGATAGTCGCAGGCCGCGACCGCGACCTGCCCCGAGCCTCCGATCGCCGCCAGACCCGCGGCGAGTCCAGCCAGCGGGCCTTCTCCCGGCCGGTGGTCGTCGACCCGTCGATACGGCCCGGGAGGAAGCTCCTGCCCGGGCCGGGTCGAGACCCAGACGCCGTCCGCCACGGGGGAGAGGCGCGCGATCACGCGGGACAGAAGCGGTTCGCCCCGCCACGCGAGCGCCGCCTTGTCGCGACCCATTCGCCGGCTCGCTCCCCCCGCGAGGACCAGGAGGGGCACGCGAGGCGCCTGAAGACTGGTCTCCGAGGTCACGGGCTTGAAGATACCGACCCTACCCGATCCGGCCCGCGCTGTTACATTCCATCGGATTCCAGGCTTCGAGTCGTGCCCGGGCCGACGGTCCGCGCCGCTCCCGCATCCGCCCCCGTAGCTCAGGTGGATAGAGCAGCGGTTTCCTAAACCGCGTGTCGTGCGTTCGAATCGCGCCGGGGGCACCACTCCATCTCGACTTCAAGGTGATTCTCATATCATGAGCCGTAAGCGATTATCCAAGAAGCAATTAAAGCGAGACAAGTTCGTACAGAGCACGTTCGACTGGGCGCATTGGGCCGAAACGCATCGGCGCGAGATGATCGGGGCGGCGGTCGCGCTGGTTGTCCTCGCCGCAGGGTTCTTCGTCTATCGCGGGGTCTCGCGCGGCGCGGAGGAAGAGGCGGCTCGGGACTACCTCATGGCCCGGCAGGCATACTTCGCGGGGAATTACCAGCTTTCCGTGAGCGACCTGCAGGGGTTCGTCGATCGGCACGGCGGGAGCGGGTACGTCGACGACGCACTCCTGTTCCTCGGGGAGTCCCAGCTTCAGGCCGGCCAACCCGCCGAGGCCGTCGCCACGCTCGAGAAGCTGATCGAAGAGCACGGCGACTCGCCGCTGGCGGACAACGCGCAGCGCCTGCTGGCTACTGCGTACGCTCAGGCAGGCCAGGTCGACCGGGCGGTCGAGGCGTATCGCGCGGCGATCGATGCCACCCCGTACGATGAGCTGAAGGCCCAGATCCACGCCTCGCTCGCGCTCCTCTTCGTGTCGCAATCGCGGCCCGAGGACGCGGTGGCGGAGTACCAGGCGATCATCGAGCTCGACCCGGAAGGTGCAGCGGCGGACGAAGCGCGACGAGAGCTCGCCGAGCTGACGGTGCAGCCGATCGGCGGGGCGCGGGAGTCGTCCGCAGCCACCGCCTCCGATGTGGCGGCGGGCGCCACGCCACCGGACAGCGCGACGCCCTAGTCGACCTCGGGTTCAGCTCGAGGTCAGGACCTCCGGGCGCGCCACGAATCCCGCATAGGCCAGACCCTCGGACGCCCCGCCTCCCGAATCGCTCTCCACGAACGCGGCCATTCTCTCCGCCTGCTCCTCGATCATTCGCACGAACGTTGCCGCCAGCTGGGGATCGAACTGCGTTCCCGCGTTCCTGCGGATCTCCTCTCGCGCATAGCCCAGTCCCTTCACGCGGCTCTGATACGGCCGTTTGCTCACCATCGCGTGGAACGAATCGACGAGGCTCACTACGCGCGCCCCGAACGGAATGTCCGGACCGCGGAGCCCTTCCGGGTAGCCCTTTCCGTCCCACCGCTCGTGGTGGTGACGGATGCACGGAACGGCCGCGCTGAAGGGTCGGAGCGGCTCCAGGATGCGCGCTCCGATCTCGGGATGCTTGCGGACGATCTCGTATTCCTCGCGGGTCAGGAATTCCGACTTCTGCAGAATGTCCTGGGGGACGCCGAGCTTCCCAATGTCGTGCAACATGCAGGCGATCCGAATCGTGCGTCGCTCGTCCTCTTCGACGGATAGATAGCCGAGGAACAAGTCCGAGAGCGCGGCTGCCTGCTCGAGATGATGCCGGGTGTAGGTGTCCCGGGCGTGCATCGCGGTAGTCAGGCTCTCGATGATGTCGTCGAGGTTGTCGATGATGTCGGTATCGGTCGTGAACAGGGAGAGGCGATCGCGAATCGCTCCGATCCGGGGATCGTCGTGGCTGAAGTGCCGTTCCAGCGAAACCGACGTGAAGGCCTGGACGAGCTCGCGCTGGACTTCGTCCTCGGAAGCCCGGCGGTGCAGGTGATCGTAGACCGTGATCCGGTTTCGGCCTCGATACTTCGAATAGTAGAGGGCCTGGTCCGCCTGGTGGACCAGGTCGCGGGGCGTCGTGGCGTCATGGGGGTAGGTGGCGACGCCGATCGAGGCGGTGATCGGGGCGTCGATCCCCGAATGCTCCGATTCCGAGATCGCAGTGCAGATCCGCTCTGCGACCCTCTGAGCCCGATCGACCTCGGCGCCCGTGAGCAGAATCGCGAACTCCTCGCCGCCGTACCGGGCGACGAAGTCGACCTCCCGGACCTGCTCACTCAGGATCGTCGCGATCGTTCGCAAAACGCCGTCGCCTGCGAGATGCCCGAAGGCGTCGTTCACACGCTTCAAGTAATCGATGTCGATCATGAGGAGGGACAACGGTCGCGAATCCCGCTCGGAGCGCGCCACCTCCAGGTCCAGCCGCTGGTGGAACGCGCGCAGGTTGCGGAGGCCGGTCAGTGGATCCCGCGTCGCTGCCTCCTCCATCTCCGCATAGCGCTCCGCGTGCCCGACGGCACGGGCCGCGGCGTGGGCCATCAACTGACAGAACGCGAGCTCCTGCCGACTGTAGTCCGCCGGCGAATGGTCGTTCCGGATGTAGAGGACACCTCGTGGCTCCTCACCGACCAGGATCGGGGCGACGAGGATTGATGTCCGCCGAACGCGTTGCCGCAGCGTAAGGCGGGAATCCCGCGCCCGTCCCCGACGATGGACGACGATCGGGCTCTGGCGGGCGATCGCTTCAGCGACTTCCGGATGCTCGGACAGCTCCACGTAGAGATCCTGTTGGAGGGGTTGACCCAGGTCCGCGGCCGCGACGACGCGCCCGACGTCCGGCTCGCTCGTCAGCTGAATCATGGCCACGCGGTCCGCCTGGAGGAGGCGAGCCATGAGCTCCACCAGCCGGCGGTACACCGTATCGACGTCGAACGTCCCGGCTACGAGGGCGGAGATCTGAAGTGCGCTGTCGAGGAGATCGCCCGTCGACTCGTGCCGCGAGAGCTCTTCGGTCAGATGACCCACCGCCGCGCCGGCGACGAGCAGGATCACCCCCTGCAGGATGAGAGCGCTCCACTCCAGCGCCATCGCTTGCCCGGTCCCGAAATCGGTGCCGGTAGCGTAGAGCGGAATCTGGACGAACGCCGCGACCGCAGCGACCGTGATCGCCCAGCCGACGTCACGGGCGAAGGCCGCGAGCAGGATCGTCACGAGGAAGACCGGCAGGTAGATCCAGCCGCCCTCTTCGTACAGGGTCACGAGGGCGCCGAGGAGGATGAGCTCGGCGATCGTGAACATGGGTAGGATCCGAGGCCGCTCGAACCATGGGCGCGGCACGAACGGCAGGCCGACCGCGCTCACGGCGTACACCGCCCATAGGCAGACGGCGGTCGCGTTCGCTAGGAACGATACCGGCGGATAGCTCCAAAGCAGGACGCCCGTCGCGCCCGCCGCGCAGAGGCGAAGGGCGACCAGCGTGGTCTTCGTGGTTGGCGTCGCGGAGATCTGCATTCGGCAGGAACAACGGTGGCAAGGCCCGGGCCAGTGCACCCAATAGTGAGTGTACGAGATACGGGGGCCCGGGGGGCGGACAGGGGGATGGCAGGATGCCGGCCGGGGGCTCAGGCTGCGAGCTTGGAGCCCCAGAGGAGTGGATGTCGCATAACGTATATTATGTAGAGTCACAGATGGAGTGAGGGCTCCGCCGCTCGTGGGCCGCTCCCCTCTCCCGGGCACCTACCCCCTTGCTGGTGGCCCCGCCTTTGCCGGATAGATTCGAACCGTGCCCGCCAGCCCGCGCATCCTGATCCATCTGGACCACAATCCGCACCCCCGGGTCTTCGATCAGATCATGTCGCTGGACGGCGGCGCCGATCAGATCCTTGCGCACGGCGACGTGGACCCTCAGGACGTCCCGGTCCTGGTCTCGGGCGCCCTCTATTCACGCCCACGCGACGAGCTCCACCGGACCGCGCTCCTGATCACCGGCACGAACGACCATGTGATCGACGAGATGGTCCGGCAGGCGCGGCGCGCGTTCTTCGGCCCGTACCGGATCTCGCTCATGTCGGAGTGCAAGGGCGGGAGCACGGTGGCGGCGGCCACGGTGGCGCGCGTGCGGCAACTGGTGTCCCTCACGAAAGCGCGCGTCGTCGTGATCGGGGGCGGGCCCGCGGGCGCCAGGGTCGCGGGGATCCTCGCGACCGAGGGCGCGCGAGTCCTGCTGACCGTCTTTGACGCCGAGGAAGCGGCCGAGCGCGCGCGGTTCGTGGCGTCGACCTTCGAGGAGGCGATTGATACCGTCGTATGGAAGACCGGCGAGACGCTCGAGGACGTCGTGGCGGGCGCCAAGGTGCTGATCACGGCCGGCCCTCCCGGCCTCACCCTCCTTCCCCGCCGCGTTTGGTCCGCGCTCGGGGGCCTCGACCTCCTCGTGGACATCAGCGGCGCCGAGCCGGCCGGGATCGAGGGACTATCGGGCGAGGAAGACGGAGATCCCGTGCCCAACGGCGGCCACAACGTCCTCGCCGTCGGGGGTCTCGCGGTTAGCCGCTACAAGATCCGTGTCCACCGCGCGGCGGTGGAAGGCCTCTTCCACCGCGAGGCGGTCGTCCTCGGCCCCATCGAAATCGCGCGGCTGGCAAGGGAGATCATCACCCCATCGCTGGACTGAGCCCCCTCGGCCCCGGGCCTACTCATCGGTTTCCGGGCCCTATCTAATCCGTGGCCCCCCATTTTCGGGTCTGCCGAAACGGCCGATGTGGATGAGTGTGTGGACCAACGAGCGTGACCGAACATCGCGTTCGAGGAATCACCCATCGCCGGATGTCGCACTCCCGAACCAACTGCTGGGAAATGGGTTGCCGGCCTTCACACGATCCGGAAGTAGTCGACCAGCACGCACCGCCGTCGGCGGACGAAGGTCCGGGCGGAGGTGGGCCCCTCCCCGGTGGGGGTAGAGATCGTCATCGCGGTCGGCCCCTCCCCGCCGAACCCCAGCCCGGCCAGGTTCGGTCCGTTCTTGACGAAGATCGAGCAGTTCATCGCCACCGCCATCCGGTGGAGGGCGTCCAGGTTCCTGGAGTGCATGCAGGCCGTGTGCTTGAAGCCGTGCTCGAGCTCGACCGCCCAGTCGATCGCGGTGTCGACGTCCGGGCAGCGGATGAGCGGGATGACCGGCGTCAGGAGCTCGAGGACCGCGAACGGGTGGTCCTTGCCGGTCTCGGCGACGAGGAGTCGGGTCGTCTCCGGGACGCGCTTCCCGATCAGCCCCGCGAGAACGGCGGGGTCCTTCCCCACGAAGTCCTTGTTCATGCGCGGCTCGGGGCCGGGATAGTCCGTCAGGATCGCGCGGGCGAGCGCCTCGGCCTCGTCGGCGGACAGCAGCACGGCGTCGTTCCGCTGGAGCTCGGCCAGCAGAGGGTCGGCGATCGCCTCCTCGGCCAGGATCTCCTTCTCGCACGTGCACACGATGTTGTTGTCGAAGGACGCCCCGGCCACGATGTCGCGCGCCGCCTGGGCGAGGTCCGCGGTGCGGTCCACGACGACGGGCGGATTGCCGGGCCCCGCCGCGATCACCCGCTTGTCGGACTCCTGCGCGGCGCGGACCACGCCCCCGCCTCCGGTCACGACGAGCAGGTCGATCCCCCGGTGATGGAACATCGCCTGGGCGGCCTCGATCGAGGGCTCGGCGACGGCGGTCAACAGCGTCTCCGGCCCGCCCACCTCGGCCGAGGCCGCATTCATCAGGTGGATCGTCCGGTTCGTTACGTTCTTCGCCAGCGGATGCGCGCCGAAGACGACCGAGTTGCCGGACGCGATCATCGAGATCCCGTTGTTGATGATCGTGGCGGCGGGGTTCGTCGACGGCGTCACGGCCCCGATCACGCCCCACGGGGCGAGCTCGGTCAGCGTCAGGCCGTGGTCGCCGGAGAGGATCTCGGGGTGGAGGTCTTCGGTGCCCGGCGTCCGATCGATGACGAGGCGGTTCTTGAGGGTCTTGCTGGGGACGTTCCCGAGCCGGGTCTCGGTGACGGCGTCCTCGGCGAGCGAAGCGGCCGCCTCTCCGAGCCGCGTCCGCTGGTTCGCGATGATCCTGTCGCGGAGCTCGAGCGTCCGGATCTCCCGCTGCGCCGAGCGGGCCGCGGCCACCGCCTGGTCGACGGTCTCGAAGATCCCCAGCATCCCCCCGGTCGGGGCGCTCAACCGCGTCTCCGGCCAGCGTGACCGACCGGGCTCGCGGACGGCCGCGCCGGCGGATGGGGACGCGGCGCGGCCGCCACGGTCGAGCTCGGCCGTGATGCGGTCGACGATCGTGCGGATCTCGCGTTCGGTCAGAGACACGGGTGGTGACGTCCGGAGCGGCGGCGCGGGGCGTCAGGCCGCGCGCCCGGCCCGGAGAAGCGCCCTACTCGGCGACGATCGGGAAGTGCGCGTCGAGATCCGAATGCGGCCGCGGGATCACGTGCACGGATACGACCTCGCCGACCTTCTTGGCGGCGGCCGCGCCGGCGTCGACGGCGGCCTGGCAGGCCGCGACGTCTCCGCGGACCAGCGCAGTCACGTACCCCGCGCCGATCTTCTCGTACCCGACGAGCGTGACGCGCGCGGCCTTGACCATCGCGTCGGCGGCCTCGATGAGCGCCACCAGCCCGCGCGTCTCGATCATCCCCAGTGCTTCCATTCGGTCCTCCTCCCGGCCGAGGGGTCGTGCGGATGAGCGTCTCGCGCGCCGGCGAACGGCGCGTGGCTAGAATCGGAGTCGGTTCAAAGGCGACCGGCCAGGGGCCCGGCAGCGATCGCGGTGGGCCAGCCGTACCGCGAGTTTAAGCACGAAGTTGCCGCTATTCAAGTCGCTCCCCCTCCGCCCCCATCAGCCGGTCGATCAGGTACGTATGGACGATGGCGTACATGCGCGCCCGCTGCTCGGGCGTCACCCCCGCCCCGTGGCCGCCCTCCGTGTTCTCGTAGTAGTAGACCGGATGGCCCATGTCGAGCATCCGGGCCGCCATCTTCCGCGCGTGCCCCGGGTGGACTCGATCGTCCCGGGTGGTCGTGTAGAAGAGGGCCCGTGGATACTCCGCCGCCGCCGAGACGTTGTGGTAGGGCGAGTAGCGGCGGAGGTACTCCCACTCCGCTGGGATGTCCGGGTTCCCATACTCGGCCATCCAGCTGGCTCCCGCCAGCAACGTGTGGTATCGACGCATGTCGAGGAGCGGGACCTCGATCACGACCGCCTCGAACAGCTCCGGTCGCTGCGTCATCGCCGCTGCGACCAGGAGCCCGCCGTTGCTTCCCCCCTCGATCCCCAGGCGTCGAGGCGAGCTGATCCCGCGGTCGATGAGGTCCTGCGCTACGGCCAGGAAGTCGTCGAACGCACGCTGGCGGTTCTCCTTCTGGGCCGCCTTCCACCAGTCCGGCCCGAATTCCCCGCCGCCGCGGATGTTCGCTGCCGCGAAGACTCCCCCCCGCTCGAGCCAGGCCTTTCCCCGGATCGAGCCGTAGTACGGGGTCTCGGAAATCTGGAAGCCGCCGTAGCCGTAGAGAAGCGTGGGATTCTCACCATCCTCGCGGATCTCCTCGCGATGGACGACGAAGTAAGGCACCCGCGTCCCGTCCGCGGACGTGGCCTCGAGCTGTCGGATGACGAGGCCCTCCGCGTCGAACATCCCGGGCATCCGCCGCACCTCGCGGACCTCCCCGCCCGGCCCGCCCTGGTACAGCGTCGTCGGCTGCGTGTAGGTCCCGAACGTGAAGAAATACCGCTCGGACAGGGGGTCCGCCGCCACGACGTTGACCGAGCCCATGCCCGGCGCCGGAACCGGCTCGCCGATCCACTCGCCACCCTGCCGCCGGTATCGCCAGAGCTCGCCGACGACGTTGTCGAGGACGGACACGAGCAGCTCCCCGCGGGCGACCCGAACTCCTTCGACCGTCGTTCGCGGCCCGGGCTCGACGACGACCTCGAACGCCCGGTCGCCCTGCAGGAACCGCTCGAAATCGATGGCTAGGACGGAGCCCTGGGCGAAGCTCCGTCCCTCGATCTCCCACGGCGAGCGGAGATAGACGACGAGATCCCGCCCCGTGAGGTCCAGGATCGCGTCGAGCGGGACATCGATGAGACGCAACGCACCGTCTGCTTCGAGGACGTGGACACGGGACTCGAAGAAGGTCGGAGAAAGGTAGATGATGGCGAAGCTCTTCTCTGGCGTATCGACGGTTCCCGCCCACACGCCCACGTCCGTGACCGCGCCTTCGAACAGGACCGTCGCGGCTTCGAGCGGCGTTCCACGCGTCCAAAGCTTCGCCACGCGGGGATAGCCCGCCTCCGTCAGACTGCCGGCGCCGAAGTCCGTCGTCACGATCAGCGCGTCCGGCCCACGCCATGCCACGCTGCTCTTCGCCTCGGGGAGATGAAACCCGCCTTCGACGAAGGTCGAGGACTCCAGGTCGAACTCGCGCACCTCGACCGCGTCCGCGCCGCCGCGTGAGAGCCGCACGAGGCAGCGCCGGTACGACGGCGCGTGGCATGTGGCGCCGTGAAACGCCCACGGCACCTCCTCCTCCTCCGCGAGCGCGTCCACGTCGATGACCGTCTCCCAATCGGGAGCGCCGGACAGGTACGATTCCCAGCTCGCTCGCCGCCAGATCCCGCGCTCGTGCTCTGCGTCCTGCCAGAAGTTGTAGATCCGGTCCCCGAGGATCGTCGGGTAGTCGATCTTGTCCTGAGAGTTCAGGATCGCGAGGCTCTCGTCGTAGATCGAGTCGTAGACGGCTTGCTTCGCGAGCTCGGCGAGCGTCGACGCGTTCTGCGATTCCACCCACGCCAGCGCGCGCTCGCCCTCGACGTCTTCGAGCCAGAGGAAGGGATCCTCTTCCGGCGCCTCTTGCGCCGGCGCGCGGGTAGCCAGAGTCGCCGAAAGCACGAGCAGGACGGCCAGGACGAGGCCGGGAATCCGGCTGTCGGCTCCCATGGGTCCCCTCCGGAATGGGTTCATCGTCTGCGGTCTCCCGCGCTTGACGCCTGGACGCACCCGATGACCGCCACGTTCACGATGTCGTCCGCCGAGGCCCCGCGCGAGAGGTCGTGCATCGGGGCGGCTAGCCCCTGGAGGAGCGGCCCGAGCGCGGTCATCCCGCCGAACCGCTGGGCGAGCTTGTAGCCGATGTTCCCGCTGTCGAGGTCCGGGAAGATCAGCACGTTCGCGCGGCCCGCGAGCGGGCTGGCCGGGGCCTTCACCGCGGCCACCTCGGGGACGATCGCGGCGTCGAGCTGGAGCTCGCCGTCGATCACGAGCGCGGGACGCCGCGCGTGCGCCTTGCGGGTCGCCTCGACGACGCGCTCGACCTTCGGGTGCTTCGCGCTTCCCTTCGTAGAGAACGAGAGCATCGCGACCCTGGGCTCCGCCCCGGTCAGCGCGCGATGCGTGTCGGCGCTCGCGACCGCGATGTCGGCGAGCTGGTCCGCCGTGGGCTCGGCGACGACGCCGCAATCGGCGAACGTGTACGCGGTCCCGTCGTCGGCGATCATGAGAAAGACCGAGGACACGGTCGCGATCCCGGGCGCCGTACCGATCGCGAGGATCGCGGCGCGGACCGTGTCGGCCGTCGTCGAGACGTTCCCGCCCACGCACGCGTCGGCCTCGCCGCGGGCGACGAGCCACGCCCCGAAGCCGGGGCCAGTCTCGAGGAGCGCGCGGGCGTCCCGCTCCGTCGCTTCCCTCCCCCGCGCCTTCCAGCGGGCCGCGAGCTCGCTTGCGTAGGCGTCCAGCCTTGGAGACGCGGCCGGAGCGAGGAGCTCGATTCCGGCCAGGTCCACGCCCGCCCGGTCCGCCGCCTCGCGTAAGGCGATCGGTCCCCCGAGGAGGGTCACGCGCGCGATCCCCTCGTCCGTCAGCTGTCGCGCGGCCGCGGCCGCCCGAGGGTCGGCGCCGTCCGCGAGGACCACTCGACGAGGGCCAGCCTTCCGGGCGCGCTCGCGGAGCGCGGCGAGGAGGTGCGCCCCGGAGCTCACCCGCCGAGCCGTTCGAGGAGCCGTCGGGCGATGTCCCGCACCAGGGCGGGATCGGCGTCGGGCAGACGCTCGCGGACTCGCTCGACGACCCGCTCCAGGTCGTCGGGATCGCAGGTCGCGGCCCGGCGCAGTGACTTCCCACCGGCGGTCGCCTCCCCTTCGACCAGCTCGATCCCGCGCCGCGCCGCTTCGTCACGCGCCAGCGGGGTGACGATCGCGCCCGCCGGGAGCTCGAGTCGGAGGTCGCCCTTCCGCGCGGCCGCTCGGACGTCCTCGGCGGAAACGACCGGGCGGCTCATTCCACTCCCCCGGCGGATCCGGATCGGGCCCTCACCGCGCTACCCGCGCGGCGGACCCGTTCCGCGTTTCGCGCCAGCGGGCGATGATCTCCGCGGCCGCCGCGTAGTAGGCGGCCGCGCCCGCCGACTCGGAATCCGCCTCGTACAGGAGCCGCCCGTCCCGCGCGGCCTCGGCGAGCGCCACGTTCGTCGGGATCGGGGTCTCGATCAGGAGCGGGCCCCACTCCGCGATCATCCGGGACAGACACTCGCGGGCGACCCGCGTCCGCTTGTCGTAGAGCGTCGCCAGATAGCCGATCACGGAGAGCCTCGGATTCAGGTGTCGGCGCACGCGGTCCACGAGATCCAGCGTCCGCGGAACGCTCGCGAGCGCGAACGGATGGGTCTGGACGGGGATCACGACCGCGTCCGCGATCCGCAGCGCGTTGACCGTGTAGAGCGAGAGAGCGGGCGGCACGTCGAAGACGGCGAGCCGGAACGGCGGGTTCCCGGGCCACGCCGCTGCGAGGAGACTCTCGCGGTCCGGCATCGCGCCGAGCTCGGACTCGAGCGTTCCCAGGCTCTCGTGGGCCGCGAGGACGGAGAGGCCCGGGTACGCGGTCGCGTGGACGGCGGGCGCGATTCCGCGCGATGGATCGATCAGGACATCGGTCAACGTCGCGTCGAGTGCGTCCGGGTCGAGGCCGAGATGCCGGGTCGCGGAGGCCTGGGGGTCCAGGTCGACGAGGAGGGTCTCCACGCCGGTCTCGGCGAACGCGCCCGCGACGTGGACGGCCGAGGTCGTCTTCCCGACGCCGCCCTGGGCGTTCGCGAAGACGATCGAGAACGGCCGCGGCACCGCTCACCCGGCCGGGTAGTAGCGACTCTCGACCTTCTCGATCGCGCTCTCGTCGAGGAGCTCCTTGACGTGGGCGATCAACCGCCGCCACTCC
>JAICNR010000166.1 GCA_025931135.1 Gemmatimonadota bacterium
CGGCTCGCGAGGATGCGGCGATCGTGCTGGTGGCGAGCGACCGCGCGGACGCCCTGGCGCTCGGGCGGGCGCGGACGCGCGGGGTGGCGACCGCCGTGGTCGCGCCCGACGATGCGGCCGGGATGATCGACCTCCTGGAGCAATCGCGGGTCGACTGGATCGTCCTGGCCGGCTATCTCAAGCGCGTTCCGTCCGAGATCGTGCGGAGCTACCGAGGCCGGATCCTGAACATCCATCCCGCGCTCCTCCCGAGACACGGGGGCAAGGGGATGTACGGCGAGCGCGTCCACAGGGCCGTGCTCGCGGCCGGCGAATCGAGATCGGGGGCGAGCGTGCATCTGGTCGACGAGGAGTACGACCGCGGGCCGGTCGTCGCGCAGCGGCAGGTGCCCGTGCTGCCGGGCGACACTCCGGCGTCTCTGGCGGCGCGCGTGCTCGAGGTCGAGCACCGGCTTCTGCCGGAGGTCGTCGTGGCCGTGGCCGAGGGGCGACTCCGCGTGGAAGGGGACCGGGCATGGATCGAGGAGCCGGTGAAGCGATGAGGGTCCGGCGCGCGCTCCTGTCGGTGTGGGACAAGCGTGGGCTCGCCGAGCTCGGCGGCGCGCTCTCCGCCCACGGGATCGCGCTGGTGGCGAGCGGCGGGACGGCGGCCCTCCTCTCCGAGGCCGGGCTGGAGGTCGAGACCGTCGAGAGGGCGACCGGCGCGGCGGAGATCCTGGGCGGCCGCGTGAAGACCCTCCACCCCGCGATCCACGCGGGGATCCTCGCCCGGAGGGACCGCCAGGAGGACATGGCGGACCTCGCCGCGGGATCGGTCGCGCCGATCGACCTCGTGGTCGTGAACCTCTATCCCTTCCAGGACGCGGAAGCGCTCGGAGCGGGGGACGAGGCGGGGCGGACGGAGCTGGTCGACATCGGCGGAGTCGCGCTTCTGCGAGCGGCGGCGAAGAACTGGCGGCACGTCGCGGTGGTCTGCGAGCCGGACGATTACGACCGCGTGATCGAGGAGCTGGCCGCGACCGGCGGCGCGCTCGCCGAGGAGACGTGCAGGGGATTCGCCGCGAAGGCGTTCCGGTTGACCGCTTCGTACGATGCGGCGATCGCGGCCTGGCTCTCCGCGGGCGAGGCGGGCTGGCCGGAGCGCTGGACGTGGAGCGGCGAGCTGGCGGGCGAGCTCCGCTACGGCGAGAACCCGCACCAGCCGGCCGCCCTCTATCGCGAGGGCGCGGCACGGGCGGACGACCTGGTCGCCGTCGAGATCCTCCAGGGCAAGGAGCTCAGCTATAACAACTACCTGGACGCCGAGGCGGCCCGTCGGGTCGCGCGCGACCTCCATGCCCTCGATCCCGCGCGCGCGGTCTGCGCGATCGTCCAGCACACGATCCCGTGCGGCGCTGCAGTGGCCGATTCCGCGCTCGAGGCGTACGCGCGTGCGTTGGCGGCGGATCCGGTTTCGGCCTTCGGCGGGATCGTGGCGCTCGACCGGCCGGTCGACGGAACGCTGGCGGCGAAGCTCGCCGAGCACTTCCTCGAGGTCGTGTACGCGCCGGAGTTCGACGACGCGGCGCGCAACACGCTCGCGCGAAAGAAGGCGCTTCGGCTCCTCGCGGGTCCGTTCCCCGGCGGCGATCCGACCGCGCTCGAGCTGCGGCGCGTGGGAGGCGGGATCCTGGTCCAGCGGCCCAACCTTGAATGGCTGCCGGCCGGCGATCCGCGCGCGGCGTGCGAAGTGGCGACCTCGATCCGGCCGACCGACGACCAGTGGCGCGACCTCCTCTTCGCCTGGACGGTCTGCCGGCAGGTCGCGTCGAACGCGATCGTGATCGCCAGGGGGGGAGCGACGATCGGGGTAGGGGGCGGCCAGACGAACCGCGTCGGCGCGGTCCAGCTCGCGATCGGACGCGCGCGGGAGCTGGGACACGACCCCGCCGGGGCGGCACTGGCTTCGGACGGCTTCTTCCCGTTCCCCGACGGGATCGAGGCGGCCGCGGACGCGGGGGTCGGGGCGATCATCCAGCCCGGAGGCTCGCGCCGGGACGAGGAAGTCGTGTCGGCCGCGGAACGGGCCCGTATCCCCATGGTGTTCACGCGGATGCGCCAGTTCCGGCATTGACGGTCCCGGCGCCGCCGTCTAGATTCCGGCTCCGCATGGCGACAAAACCGATCAAGCCCGGTCCGCAGTCCGCCGCACCCGGCCGCCCCACCCTGTCGTTCTCCCGCGCCAACGCCTTCTGGCTTGGCGGGGCGGCGGTGGCGATCGCGGTCGGCTACGCGCTCCTCGCCGGGGGAAGCGAGACCATCGCCCCGATCCTCCTCGTCCTCGGCTACTGCGTCCTGCTGCCCATCGGGATCATCAAGAAGTAAACGCGCGGCAAACGCGGGGGGCGGAGCGACCGCCTCTCGGGGCGACTATCTTTCCGCGAACTGCGATCCCGCTCGGGATCGCGCGGACGGGCGCATAGCTCAGCGGTGTAGAGCACCTGCCTTACAAGCAGGGGGTCGGAGGTTCGAATCCTTCTGCGCCCACCATACTCAACCCCGGGCGATGCAACGAGATACGAGCTACCGCCGGAAGAGTTCTGCTTCCTCTTCCGTCCCCTCATCGGCGGCGACAAGGCGGGCCGGCTTGAGCCGGATCACCTTCTTGGAGACCTTGAACGCGGAGTGTTGGCCCCTCCTCGCCAACCTTCTCTTGGACTCCAAATAGCGAGCGGCTCCCCGAAGGGAGCCGCGCGCTGCGGCGCGATAGCGTTGCGGGGCGGGTCTATGAACCCGACCCCCGCAAACGAACTCGCTGTCTATTCCAATCCTCCCCGCTCCAGCGCCAGCCGACCTGCCGCACGTCCAATCGCCTCACCCGCCTCGAGGTCAAACCGGTAATGGATGCCGGCGTACAGTCGTGAGATGCTGGCTTCCTGCGCATAGGCGGCCAGCGCCGGCCGTTCGCTGGGGAACGCGTCGGCCAGGACGGTCACCCAGGCGCCGGTCCCGCACGAGTGCGCGGACGGATACGATGGGTGGTTCGGTAGACCGATCGGCGTGGTGATGGCCGGATCCGCCTGCGGGGGGCGGATGAACCAGTACGTAAACTTGGTGTCGAAGCAGGCGATATTGGCATCGAATTCCGCGGCGTGCGCGTAGGCGAGAATGCGCGCTGCCTCGACCTCCGACCGGCGGTGCTTCACGATCAGGTCCGCCGCGATCTCGCTGAACAACACCCCGGAGAACGGTGCCCACTTCTGGGCGATCGCCAGTTGTTCGGCGGTGCGATTATCGGACACCGCGCGCACCTCGGCGAGCGCCGCCAGAAATTCGGGCGATCCGAACGCCGGGGGAGGCGGCGAGCGCAGCTCGCTGCCGGAGGTCAGGAAGAACGGCCGTGCTCCGTAGTTACCTCGGACTGTCGGTGCCCCGCTGCTCGTCCAAAATCCAGGCCCCACCGGGGGTGATCCCGGGTCGAGGACACCGAAGTTGTCGGTGGCAGCGAACGCCAGGACCTCGGTCCCGATGTCTCTCCCGATCGCCTCGCCGGCAGCGAAATCCCTATGCCGCTCTCCCGGCCACGGCGTCTCCAGACGCTGCGCCTCGAGTTCCGCCTCCAGCGCGGCAGCGTCCAGCGGGTAAAACTGCTTGAGCACCACCACGGACGCGCCCGCCGCCGCCGCCGCGAGCGACGGATGCGTGGAGCCGACTTTCCCATCTTGGGCGGCAAGGACGGCTCGGTACTGCGCCAGCGAGAGGTAGGCATTGATTCGACCCGCGAGACCACCGCGCGCGCGCCAGAGGTCAATGGCGATGCGGTTCCATCGCACGCTGGATCCGGCTTCCCAAAACTTGACGGCACCGCCAGCCTCGGACAGCGTGGCCGGCGAGTCCGACTGCGTGGGCACGGATCCGTCCTGACACCCCCCGGCGATGAGCGTGAAGCCCATCATCAGCAGCAGCAAGCGTTTCATGGAGCCTCCAGGTTGGATGGGACTGGCGGCCCGGTAATGGCTCGTGCGCCCAGGGCCGGAAAGCGCCTCTCCGACGCTCACATAGGAGAGCCTACCCACCGTGGATCATCTTCCTCTCGACCGAGAGCCACGTGGCGTCATCCAGCTCTCGATTCTTCGGCGAATCAGGGATTCTTGACCTCTAAAGGGATGGCTGGTTACCGTTGAGCTTGATCGGAGCCGATCTCCCCGACAAGCCCGGCGGAGCCGGGCGCGCAAAGCTACGGGTTCTCGCGTCCTCCGCGACGCCGCTCTCCGCGCGGCGAAGGAATCACGATCACCGAGCTGCTGCCGGGCGCCCCGATTTTTCCACATGGTAGAGCCCTACATCCTGAAGCTTCTGGGCGGCGTTACCTTGGTGGGCCCTGACGGGCCCCTCGGTGGGCGCGCTGTCCAGCATCGGCGGCTGGCGCTCTTGGCGCTACTCGCGGCAGCCCGAGGCCGCCCCATGAGCCGCGACAAGCTGATCGCGACGCTGTGGCCGGAGAGCCCG
>JAICNR010000137.1 GCA_025931135.1 Gemmatimonadota bacterium
CCCGTACCCCTGCCGACCCGGTCGCAGGTGTTCACCGTGCTGCGCTCGCCGCACGTGGATAAGAAGTCGCGCGAGCAGTTCGAGATGAAGACGCACAAGCGACTCGTGGACATTCTGGACGCCAAGCCGCAGACGGTGGACGCGCTGATGAAGCTCGACCTGCCGGCCGGCGTGGACGTCGAGATCAAGGTGTGACATGGCAGGACTGATCGGGAAGAAGATCGGCATGACCCAGGTCTTCGACGACGAGGGCCGCGCGTTCGCTGTCACCGTCATCAAGGCGGGTCCGAACTACGTGACGCAGGTGAAGACCGAGGAGCGGGACGGCTATCGCGCCGTTCAGCTGGGCTTCGAGGAAGCGCGCGAAAAGCACGTGACGAAGCCGGTGCTCGGTCACCTCGCCGCGGCCGGCGTCAGGCCCGTACGGAGGCTCGAGGAGTTTCTGGTCCGCGATTCGGACGGCGAGCTGGAGCCGGGCGCGGAGCTGTCTCCCGCCGACGTGCTCGCCCCGGGTGACCGGGTCGACGTGGTCGGCGTGTCGAAGGGGAAGGGATTCCAGGGTGTGGTCAAGCGCCACGGCCACCACGGGTTCGACGCCTCGCACGGGACCAAGACTCATCACCGCCGGCCGGGATCGATGGGGCAGGCGGCGGATCCCGCGAAGACGTTCAAGAACCGCAAACTGCCCGGCCAGACCGGGAACCGGCGCACGACAATTCGCAATCTCGAGGTGTTGAAGGTGGACGCCGATCAGCAGCTCGTGTTCCTGAAGGGCTCGGTCCCGGGGGCGCGCAACGCGATCCTCAGGATCAGCAAGGCCGGGGCGTGATGGCCGAAGCGTCGCGATACACGATGTCCGGATCCGCGTCGGGGAAGGTCCAGCTCCCGGACGAGTGGTTTGGCGCCGAGGTGAACAAGAGCGCCATGTACCAGGCGACTCGCGCCCAGCGGACGAACAGCCGAGCGGGCACGGCCTCGACGAAGACGAAAGCGCTCGTGCGTGGCGGCGGCGCCAAGCCGTGGCGGCAGAAAGGTACCGGCCGGGCGCGCGCAGGCTCGAATCGCTCGCCGCTCTGGAAGGGCGGAGGGACCATCTTCGGCCCGACTCCGAAGAACTGGCACGAGCGCGTTCCGCAGAAGGTGCGGCGCATCGCGTTCGCGTCCGCCCTCAGCGACAAGGCCGCGGACGGACAGGTGCGGGTCGTCGAGCTCGAGTCGTTCGAGGCGCCGAAGACGCAGCGCCTGGTGAAGGCGCTGTCCGGATGGGACACGGAAGGCAGAGTCCTGCTCCTGACCCGCGAGAGTGACGAGAACCTCTACAAGTCGGGACGCAACGTGGCCGGGCTGACGATCAAGAAGTTCGGCGACGCCTCGGCGCTCGACGTTCTCCGCCACGACGTGGTCGCGGTCGAGGACGGCGCTTGGGAGTCGCGGCCGACTCCGGGAGGCCCGAACAATGGATAGCCGCCGGATCATCCTCCGGTCGCTGTTCACCGAGAAATCGACCCGGCAGCAGGACGCGTCCAACCAATACGTGTTCGCGGTCGACCCGCGAGCGAACAAGCGGCAGATCGCGGACGCGATCGAGCAACTGTTCGAGGTCAAGGTGTTGCAGGTCCGCACCCAGAACCGGATGGGCAAGATCCACGCGATGGGGCGCTATTCGGGCCGCCGCGCGGATTGGAAGAAGGCAATCGTCACCCTCGCAGAGGGTAACTCGATCGAAATGTACGAGAACCTGTAGGGCCGGGAGAACGAGATGGGAGTCAAGAAGTTCAAGCCAGTGACGCCGAGCTCGCGCTTCCGGACGGTACAGGACCGCGCCGAGATCACGACCATGGAGCCCGAGCGCTCGCTCCTGGAGTCGATGTCCAAGAGCGGCGGCCGGAACAACCACGGCCACATCACTTCGCGGCGCCGCGGCGGCGGCCACAAGCGCCGCTACCGGAAGGTCGACTTCAAGCGCGACAAGCACGTCCCAGGCAAGGTGGCCACGATCGAATACGACCCGAACCGCTCGGCGAACATCGCGCTGATTCACTACGCTGACGGTGAGAAGCGCTACATCCTGGCGCCGAACGGGCTTTCGATCGGCGATCGGATCGAGGCCGGCCCGGGGGCGGACGTGAAGCCGGGGAACGCGCTCCCGCTGTCGTCGATCCCGCTCGGCACGACGATCCACAACGTCGAGCTCAAGCCCGGCAAGGGGGGTCAGATCGCGCGCTCGGCAGGGGCCGGCGTCCAGCTCGTGGCCCGTGAGGGCCGGTTCTGCCTGCTGCGGCTGCCGAGTACCGAGGTCCGGCGTGTGCACGCGGATTGCCAAGCCACGATCGGCCAGGTCGGAAACCTCGAGCACGAGAACCTGTCGCTCGGCAAGGCGGGCGCCTCGCGCTGGCGCGGCAAGCGCCCCAAGGTCCGCGGTGTGGCGATGAACCCCATCGATCACCCGCTGGGCGGCGGCGAGGGGAAGTCCTCGGGCGGCCGCCATCCGGTGACCCCGTGGGGCAAGCCGACCAAGGGCTACAAGACGCGCAAGAAGCGGAAGGCGTCGTCGAAGCAGATCGTGCGACGCCGCGGCCAGAAGTAGGACAGGAGACCTGACGCCATGGCACGTTCGCTGAGAAAGGGGCCCTTCGTCGAGGACAAGCTCCTCGCAAAGGTCCACGAGATGAATCAGAAGGGTGACAAGCGCGTTCTGAAGACCTGGTCGCGCGCCTCGATGATCACGCCGGATTTCGTGGGGCACACGATCGCCGTGCACAACGGGAACAAGTTCATCCCGGTGTACGTCACGGAGAACATGGTCGGCCACAAGCTCGGGGAGTTCTCGCCGACCCGCATCTTCCGTGGCCACGGCGGCCGGCTGGCGTCCGAGAAGAAAGTGAAGCTCGTGTGATGGAAGCGCGCGCGATCAGTCGCCACGTCCGCGTGACGCCGCGCAAGGTGCGTCTGGTGATCGACCTGATCCGCGGCCGCAACGTCGAGGACGCCTATGCGCTGCTGCAGTACACGAACAAGGCGGCGGCCATTCCGGTGCTGAAGACGCTGCGCTCGGCGGTGTCGAATGCGATGCAGGCCGAGGGCGGACACGGCCCGGAGGACCTGGTCGTGAAAGAGGCCTTCGCGGACGAAGGGCCGACCTGGAAGCGGATCCGCCCGCGCGCCATGGGGCGGGCCTATCGCGTGAGGAAGCGGACGAGCCATATCACGGTCGTGGTCAGCACGGAGGGGAACTGAGTTTCGAAATGCAGACCTTGGAA
The DNA here is from genome assembly GCA_025931135.1 of Gemmatimonadota bacterium. GTDB lineage: Bacteria > Gemmatimonadota > Gemmatimonadetes > JACCXV01 > JAHWKZ01 > JAICNR01. Next base: position 3,261 of record JAICNR010000137.1, read on the forward strand.
GTAACGAGGATCGCTCAAAACGAGCTGATTTCAAGGCGCGCTCCGAGGGACGGCCGAAGCGTACTCAGGTACGCGGCAGGCCGGCACGAGGGGCGCAACGCGGAAATCAGCCGTTTTCAGCGATCCCTTGAGTAAGGAGAGAACGTTGGGACAGAAGACGTCGCCGATCGGGTTTCGCCTGGGCATCGTCAAGCCGTGGCGCTCGCGCTGGTTCAACCACAAGAACATGCCCGAGTGGCTGGCCGAGGACGAGATGATCCGGAACTATCTCAAGAACCGGCTCTCGCACGCCGCCATCTCGCGGGTCGAAATCGAGCGCACGCCCAAGCGAATCACGGTGATGATCTTCACCGCGCGGCCCGGGGTCGTGATCGGCCGCAAGGGGTCCGAGGTGGACAAGCTGCGGGACGAGCTGGCGCGGCTCACCGACGACGACGTTTCGATCAAGGTCGAGGAAGTGAAGCGGCCCGAGCTCGACGCGCAGCTGGTGGCGGACAACATCGCGTTCCAGCTGGCGCAGCGGATCTCGCATCGGCGCGCCATGAAGAAGGCGGTCACGTCGGCGATGCGAATGGGTGCGGAGGGGATCAAGATCCAGTGCGGCGGCCGGCTGGGCGGGAACGAGATCTCGCGCACGGAAGGCTACCACGAGGGCCGCGTTCCGCTCCACACGCTGCGCGCGGACATCGACTTCGCGAAGTCGACCTCGAACACGACCGTCGGAACGATTGGCGTGAAGGTGTGGATCTTCAAGGGCGAAGTGATCGGCCAGGCCGGACGGACCCTGTAGCCAGAGAGATCGAACAACAATGTTGATGCCAAAGCGAGTAAAGTTCCGGAAGCAGCACCGTGGCCGCCGCAAGGGCCTTGCCCAGCGCGGCAACCAGATCTCCTTCGGGGAGTACGGTCTGGTGGCGCTGGATCCGGCGTGGGTCACCAACCGGCAGATCGAGGCCGCGCGCGTGGCCCTCACGCGGCACATCAAGCGTGGCGGCAAGGTCTGGATCCGGATCTTCCCCGACAAGCCGGTCACCGCCAAGCCCGCGGAGACCCGGATGGGGAAGGGCAAGGGGAATCCGGAGGGCTGGGTGGCGGTCGTGCAGCCGGGACGCGTCATGTTCGAGCTCGAGGGCGTGCCGGAGACGATCGCGCGTCAGGCGCTGCGGTTGGCATCCGCCAAGCTGCCGCTCAAGACGAAGTTCGTGAAGCGGACGGGAGCGGCGGAATGAAGACGGAGGAGATCCGCGGTCTTTCCGCCGAAGAGCTCGACGACCGGATCGCCGAGCTCGAAGACGAGCTGTTCCGGCTGCGCATCCAGAACCAGAGCGGCCAGCTCGAGAACCCGCTTCGTATCCGCGGGGCCCGGAAAGACCTGGCCCGGTGCAAGACGATTCGCAACGAAGCCGCGCGACAGGGGGCCTGATGGCTGAAGACCGGAACGAGCAGAGCGCCGCGACGGCCGTCGCCGGCGCGGACCGCAAGCGGCGCAAGGTCCTGCGGGGCCGCGTCGCGAGCGACAAGATGCACAAGAGCGTCGTCGTGACGATCGAGCGGCTGGTCGAGCATCCGCTGTACGGCAAGCGGATCAAGCGCACCTCGCGCTATACCGCGCACGACGAGACGAACGAAAGCAAAGTGGGAGACCTGGTCGAGATCATGGAGACCCGCCCGCTCTCGAAGACGAAGCGCTGGCGGCTCATCCGCGTGATCGAACGGGCCAAGTAGCGACATGGTGCAACAGGAATCGATCATCCGCATCGCGGACAACTCGGGCGCCAAGCGCGCGCTCGTGATCAAGGTGCTGGGCGGAACCCGCCGTCGCTACGCGGGGCTGGGCGACATCGTGGTCGTCACGGTGAAGGACGCTCTGCCCGACGGTACGGTCAAGAAGAGCGACGTCGCCAAGGCGGTCATCGTGCGGACCAGCAAAGAGACCCGCCGCAAGGACGGGACGTATATCAAGTTCGACGAGAACGCGGGGGTGATCATCAACGACCAGATGGAGCCGCGGGGCACGCGCATCTTCGGTCCCGTAGCCCGGGAGCTGCGTGAGAAGCGGTTCATGAAGATCGTATCGCTCGCGCCGGAGGTGCTCTGATGCCCAGACTAGCGAAGGGTGATACGGTCCTGGTCGTGACGGGTAACGACGCCGGGAAGACAGGGAAGGTCCTGAAGGTCCTGCCGGACAAGGATCGCGTGGTCGTGGAAGGAGTGAACTTCATCAAGCGCCACACCAAGCCCACCCAGCGGAACCCGCAGGGCGGCATCACCGAGCGCGAGGCGCCGATTCACACCTCGAACGCGGTGCTGTATTGCTCCAAGTGCGGTCGCGGTACGCGGGTGCGTCATCAGATGCTCAGCGACGGCTCGAAGGTGCGTGCCTGCGCCCACTGCAGCGAAGTGATCGAGAAGCCGAGGGGATGAAGCCATGTCGAGGCTGAAGGACACGTACCGCAAGTCGATCATGCCGCAGCTCCAGAAGGAGTTCGGCTACGCCAACCCGCACGAAGTGCCGCGTCTCGAGAAGATCGTGATCAACGTGGGTATGGGCGAGGCGATCGACAACCCGAAGCGGCTGGACAGCGCCGTAGAGGAGCTAGCGGCGATCACCGGTCAGCGCCCGGTCGTGACGCGCGCGAAGAAGTCGATATCGAACTTCAAGCTGCGCGAGGGCATGTCGATTGGTGCCAAGGTGACGCTCCGCGGCCCGCGCATGTACGAGTTCCTGGACCGGCTGGTGAACGTGGCGATCCCCCGGATCCGCGATTTCCGCGGGGTGCCCACGCGCTCGTTCGACGGCCGTGGCAACTATACGCTGGGGATCAAGGAGCAGCTGATCTTCCCCGAGGTGGATTACGACAAGGTGGACATGGTGCACGGAATGGACATCACCTTCGTGACGACGGCGGAGCGTGATGACGAAGCGCTCGCGCTGCTCAGCGCGTTCGGCATGCCGTTCCGCCGACAGCCTCAGCGCCAGTCGGTCGAGGCGCAGGCGAGCTGAGTCACTTCAAGGAGGCAAGGTGGCGAAGAAGTCCTGGATCGCGAGAAACAAGGGAAAGCTGAAGTTCGAGGGACGCCGTGTGAACCGCTGCAACCGCTGCGGCCGCGCGCGCGCCTTCCTGCGGCAGTTCGGCTTGTGCCGCATCTGTTTCCGAGAGATGGCGCTCAAGGGAGAGATCCCGGGCGTCCGCAAAGCCAGCTGGTAGGAGAATAGACCATGGTGATGACCGATCCAGTCGCGGACTGTCTGACGCGCATCCGGAACGCCTGCAGGGCGAAGCACAAGCGCGTCGACATCCCGGCCTCGAAGATCAAGGTGGAGATCGCCCGCATCCTGCAGGAGAACCAGTTCATCCAGAACTACAAGGTGCTGGATGACGGGAAGCAGGGGATTCTGAGGGTCTACCTCAAGTACGTGGACGAGAAGCCGGTGGTGCATGGGATCG
>JAICNR010000143.1 GCA_025931135.1 Gemmatimonadota bacterium
CGGGAGTCGCGGGCGCGCCTCGGCGACGTCTGGCGCGCGGCGATGGGCCGCCACTATCCGGCGATGGCGCTCGTCGAGGTCAATGCACTGGTCGATGTGGGGGCCGTGGTGGAGATCGAGGCCACCGCGGTCCTGCCGGACGGCTCGACATGAAGAGCCTCGGGGTTCCGTGACGATGATCGAGCCGACGGCGTTCCTCTACGCTCACGATCCCGCCACCGGCGTGGCCACCGTCACGCTGAACCGCCCGGAGCGCCTGAACGCGCTGACGTTCGAGGTCTACGCCGAGCTGGAGCGCACCTTTCGCGCGCTGGACGTCGAGCCGGGAGTGCGCGCGGTCGTGATCACGGGCGAAGGCCGAGCGTTCTGCTCGGGTGGCGATGTGGAGGACATCATCGGCCCGCTCCTCGATCGGGACGCGGCTGGTCTCCTCGAGTTCACCGCCATGACGTGCGACCTGATTGCCGCGATCCGCGCCTGCCGCCGCCCGGTGATCGCGGCGCTGAACGGCACGACCGCCGGCGCCGGAGCGGTGATCGCCGCGGCGTGCGACGTCCGGATCGCCGCCGAGAGCGCGAAGATCGCGTTCCTGTTCACGAAGGTCGGGCTCTCGGGCGCGGACATGGGGGCGGCGTGGCTGCTGCCCCGGATCGTAGGCCTCGGTCGAGCCACCGAGATCCTGATGACGGGCGATTTTCTCGATGCCCGGGAGGCCCACCGGATCGGCCTCTACAACCGGGTCGTCCCCGACGGCGAGGCGCTTCCCGCGGCCACCGAGCTCGCCACGCGGCTCGCGGCCGGGCCGTCCGCGGCGCTCGCGGTGACGAAGCGCGCGCTCGAGGAGGAGGCGGCCATGGGTCTGGCCGAGGCGCTCGCCGCCGAGGCGCGCGCCCAGGCCGAATGCATGGAGGGCCCGAACTTCCGCGAGGCCCACGAAGCGTTCGTGGCGAAGCGTCCGGCGCGGTTCGAATAGCGTGCCGGACGTCGACACGATCCGCGCGTTCCTGGACGACGCCGACGTCGAGTTCGCAGCCGCCGTGGACGGCTTCGCGCGGGCGGAGCTCGCGATCCGGGCCGAGCCGGCGAGCGACGATGCGGCCCGGATCGAGGCGCGGGAGATTCTCGCGATCCTGGGCAGAGGCGGATGGCTCGCGCCGATCCCGACGCGGAACCTCCGGCGGATCGCGCTCGCGCGCGAGGCGATCGCCGCGGCCTCGCCCCTGGCGGACGCGGTCTATGCGCTCCAGGCGCTCGGATCGACGCCGATCGTCCTCGCGGGGGCGGGCGGCGACGCCGCGCGCTGGGTGGAGGAAGCGGTCGCCGGTCGCGCGATGGGCGGGTTTGCGATGACCGAGCACGAGGCCGGGTCCGACGTCGCGTCGATGGCGACGACGGCGACCCGTGACCGGAGCGACTGGGTCCTGGACGGGGAGAAGGCGTTCATCTCGAACGCCGGGATCGCGGACTTCTATACCGTCTTCGCGCAGACCGAAGCGGGGAAGGGATCGAAGGGAATCGCCTGCTTCGTCGTCCCGGCAGACGCGCCCGGGCTCACCTTCGCGGGCGCCCAGGTCCTGTCGGCGCCTCACCCCCTGGGACGGATCCGGTTCGACGGATGCCGGGTTCCTGCGGAGGCCTGCCTGGCCGGACCGGGAGACGGATTCAAGCTCGGCCTGGCGACCCTCGACCTCCTGCGCGCGACCGTCGGAGCGGCGGCGTGCGGGATGGCCGCGCGCGCGCTCGAGGAGGCGACCCGCCACGCGCTCGAGAGGCGTCAGTTCGGCGAGCCCCTGGCGGGCTTCCAGCTCGTGCGCGAGAAGCTGGCGCGGATGGCGACCGAGCTCGCGGCCGCGCGGCTCCTGGTCTTCCGCGCGGCGTGGGTCAAGGACCGGGGCGCCGAGCGGGTCACGCTCGAGTCCGCGATGGCGAAGTCGTACGCCACCGAGGCCGCGCAGCGGATCGTCGACGACGCCGTCCAGATCCTCGGCGGGCGCGGCGTCCTCGCCGACCACCCGGTCGACCGGCTCTACCGCTCCGTGCGGGCGCTCAGGATCTACGAGGGAACGACCGAGATCCAGCGCCTCGTGATCGCCGGGCAGCTGCTCGCGCGCGCGGGTGAGGCCCGCGACCGCCCGTGAAGGTCGTCATCGTCGGGGGCGGCCCGGCAGGGCTCTACCTCGCGATCCAGCTCAAGCGCGGCGATGCCGGCCACTCGGTAGTCGTCCACGAGCGGAACCGGCCCGAGGACACGTACGGATTCGGCGTGGTCTTCTCCGACGCCACGATGGAGGAGCTGGCCTCCGCCGACCCCGAGACGTTCGCGCGGCTGGAAGATCGCTTCCATCATTGGGACGACATCGACGTCCATTACCGCGGAAGCGTCCTGTCGTCGACCGGGCACGGCTTCAGCGGCCTCGAGCGGATGGCGCTGCTCGAGGTCCTGGCGGAGCGGGCGCGAGAGCTCGGCGTCGACATCCGGGCACAGAGCGACGTCGCCGACCCGGTGCGTCTGCAGGCGGATCTGGTCGTCGGCGCCGACGGCGTGAACAGCGTCGTGCGCGAAGCGTGGCGGAACGACTTCGGTCCCGCGATCGACTGGCGGCCGAACAAGTTCGTGTGGATGGGAACCACGCGGCTCTTCGACGCGTTCACGTTCGACTTCCGCGAGGACGAGCACGGCCTCTGGCGGCTCCACGCCTACCGCTACAGCGAGGACCGCTCGACCTTCATCGTCGAGACGACCGACGCGACCCTCGCCCGGAGCGGCCTCACCGACGCCTCCGAGGCGGAGACGCTCGCGCACTGCGAGACGCTGTTCGCGGACCGGCTCGAGGGCCACCAGCTGATCGCGAACCGCTCGATCTGGCGCTCGTTCCCGACCCTGACGTGCGCGCGGTGGAGGCGGGGCAACGTCGTCCTGATCGGCGACGCCGCTCACACTGCGCACTTCTCGGTGGGCTCCGGAACGAAGCTCGCGATGGAGGACGGGATCGCGCTGGCGGCGGCGCTGGCGCGGGAGGATAGCGTGATCGCCGCGCTCGCCGCCTACGAGGCCGGGCGAAGGCCCGAGGTCGAGAGCCTCCAGCGGGCCGCCTGGGCGAGCCTGCAGTGGTTCGAGGGGACGGAGCGGTACATGGAAACCGCGCCGCTCCAGTTCGCGTTCAACCTGCTGACCCGCTCTCTGCGGATCACGCACGAGGACCTCAAGCACCGCGACCCGGCGTTCACGGCCTGCGTCGACCGCTGGTTCGCGGCGGAGGCGGCGAAGCAGAGCGGGGTCGACGTCCTCCTCGACCCGCCGCCGCCTCCCATGTTCACGCCGTTCCGGCTGCGCGACCTGCTCCTGCCGAACAGGATCGTCGTGTCCGCGATGTGCCAGTACTCAGCCGAGGACGGAATGCCGAACGACTGGCACTACGTGCACCTGGGGAGCCGCGCGGTCGGGGGCGCGGGGCTGGTCATGGCGGAGATGACGGACGTCAGCGCGGAGGGCCGCATCAGCCCCGGTTGCGCGGGTCTCTATCGGGACGACCACGTCCTGGGCTGGAAGCGGATCGTCGACTTCGTCCACCGGTGGTCGCCTGCCCGGATCGGGATCCAGCTCGGCCATGCGGGCCGCAAGGGGTCCACGAAGCTGGCCTGGGAGGGGGAGGACGAGCCGCTCGAGACGGGGGGGTGGGAGGTCCTGGCGCCGAGCCCGATCCCGTGGTCGGAAGCGAACCCGATCCCGCGCGCAATGGACCGCCTCGACATGGAGGCCGTGATCCGCGATCACGTGCGCGCCGCGGAGCGGGCGATGGAGGCGGGGTTCGACCTTCTCGAGGTCCACATGGCCCACGGTTACCTGCTCGCGACCTTCATCTCCCCACTCACGAACCTGCGCCAGGACGAGTACGGTGGCTCGGTGGCGAACCGCATGCGATTCCCGCTAGAGGTCGTGGACGCGGTGCGCGCGGCGTGGCCGGCCGAGAAGCCGCTCTCGGTCCGGATCTCGGCGGTCGACTGGACGCCCGGCGGGCAGGAGATCGAGGACTCGCTCGAGGTCTCACGGCTTTTGAAGGCGCACGACGTGGATCTGGTCGACGTCTCTGCCGGTCAGACCGTGCCGTTCGCGAAGCCGCGCTACGGCCGCCAGTTCCAGACGCCGTTCGCCGACCGGATCCGGCACGAGGTCGGCGTGCCGACGATGGCGGTGGGGAACATCTCGTCGTACATGGACGTGAACACGATCCTGGCGGCGGGCCGGGCGGACCTGTGCGCACTCGCACGCGCGCATCTATGGGATCCATACTGGGCGCGGAACGCCGCTTGGCGATTGGGCTACAAACTCCCGTGGCCGGATCCGTACTCGACCCTCGACCGCTACACCCCGCGCTTCGAGTAGCGTTACTCCTCGATCACCCCGCAGGCGATCCGCGCCCCGGAGTTCCCGGCGGGCTGAGACATGTAATCGTCGGGATCGGCGTGGACGACGAGCGCGGAACCGTCGTCATCCAGGAGCGAAGCGTCACCGCCATGGAGGCTCACCAGCGTGGTCTCGAACTCGACGGTGGCGATGCTGTCCGCGGCCGCGACCAGGTTCCCGAGGTCCCCTGGGTGCGGGCCGCCCTCGGCATGGAAACCGTGCGGGTTCCCCGCCGGAGCCAGATGGTTGCCCGCGGACTCGAAACCGGGGGGGTCGCACGTACCGGTCTCGTGGATGTGAAACCCGTGCTCGCCGGGAGACAGCCCGATCAGGGCGCCCGCCAGCGCGACCTCGCCTCCACTCTCGTTCAGGATCACGGCTCCCAGGCCGCGGCCTTCGGCGTCCACTATGTCCGCGCGCGCGGCGCCCGCGCCGGGCTGCGGCTCCATGGCGTCCGTTTCCTCGTCGGCGACAGTGGTGGCCGACTCGCCGGCCGGGGCGATGTCTCCGGTCTCCGCTCCACCGCACGCGAGCAAGGAGCAGAGGAAGATCCATGCGGTGGGGCGCTTCATCGCGATCCTTTCGTCGAAGGGTTCCCCGCGGGCGAGCTGGCTCCCGCCGCGGAGCGATCCTGGTCCTCGAGCTCTTCGAGCGTTCGCGGCCAGTCTTCGCGCAGAAGACGGCTGAGCGCGCGGTCGGCGAGGATCCGCCCGCCGGTCTGGCACCCCGGACAGTAGTTCGTTTCGTGGTCCGCGTACACGATCCGTTGAATCGGGGCGCCGCATGCGGGACACGGTCGGCCGTGTTTGCCGTGGACGGCCATTCGCGGGTGGAACGCCGTGACCTTCTCCGGGAAGCCGTCGCCCGTCTCCGCGATCCGGATCGCGACCCACTCGGCCAGGACGTCACAGGCAGATCGCCAGAGCCGCTCGACTTCGTCGTCCGACAGGTTGTCGACGGTCTGGAGCGGAGAGAGTCGGGCGCGGTGGAGGATCTCGTCGGCGAACGCGCCTCCGATCCCCGCGAAGAGGCGCGGATCGGTGAGCGAGCGTTTGAGGGTGTGTCGCTCGCGGAGGAGCGCGGCGCGGAACGGATCGAGCCGGCTCTCGATCACCTCGAGGCCGCCGGGGTCGAGAGCTGCCAGCGCCTCCTGGCCTCGCACCACGTGGAGTCGCGCGCGCCGCTTCGTCCCGGCCTCGACGAGGAGGAGCGATCCGGTCGAGAAGTCGAACGCCGCCAACCCTCCCTTTCGTGGAATCGCCCACGGGGACTCCGCCCAACGGAGCCGACCGGCGACCATAAGGTGGATCACGAGGAAGAGCTCGCCCTCGAGCTCGATCGCGATCCGCTTGCCGATCCTCCGGATGGCGACCACGCCCAACCCCTCCGCCGCCTCGAGCGGCGGATCCCACGTCCGGAGGAGCGCCACCGAGCGGACCCGCACGGATTCGAGCCTCGAGCCGACGATGCGCGGTCGGAGCGCGTGCAGGTAGGCGTCGATCTCGGGGAGCTCGGGCACGGGGGCGAATCTCCCTGCGCGGCATTCCGGGTCAAGTCACGATCGGTCGATGCTCCGCGGACGTGGAAGCGGGAGCGAACGCGCGCGGAACGTCGCATCCGCGACGGTGGAAAACCGAGCGCGCCGGTGGAATTTCGAGGGCGCGAGACTTCCTTTCAATTTGCGTTCCGCTGCGCTTCCGCTCCGCGACGATGCCGCGGGTGGACGTTCGCCGGAGCGTCCTGGCACGCCGCTTGCCCATCCGTGGAAGCATGAAGATCCCGCTCATCGCCCTGTCCGTGCTCCTCCTTCTCCTGACGAATTGACGGGAGCTCTGGGGCCGGCGGCCGTCTCCCCCCGGCCGGCCGCCCCGGAGCTTCACTCGCGCGACAGGGGCTGTCGCGTGGGAGCCTGCCGCATCGCCTCCATGTCCATGTTCCGGAACG
>JAICNR010000006.1 GCA_025931135.1 Gemmatimonadota bacterium
CGTATCGCGCCACTCGCGGTCGGACTTCTCGATCTTCTCGTTCATAGATGCCTCCGTGATCAAGGGCGGGTTCGGAGGCTCAATATGTCCCGCGGATCAGGACTCCGGCGAGAGGACCGGCGCTCATTCCCCTTTCCGCGCCGGCGTGGGCTCCGCGCCTCGGCCCAGGTCGAGGAGCTTCTCGACCTCGTAGGCGATCTCCTCGTCGACCGCGGCCAGCCGATAGTCGACCCGGATCGTCGTGGGCAGGCCCAGATCCTCGTCGTAGCGGACCTCGATCGATTCGGCACCGCGGTCGATCGCGTCTTCCACGAAATCGAACAGCCCTTCGACGGTCGGGAAGAAGGCGCGCCACTCCGGCGCGATCGGATCGCCCGACAGGAAGTACTGCCACTCCGCGGGCTCCCCTTCGAGCACGGTGAGGACCACCAGGCCCGCGCCCTCGGGAGAGCAGAAGCACGACCGGCTCAGGGTCAGCTGATAGTCGAGGATCCGCTGCCCCGCCCAGCGCTCGCGTCGGACCCGGAGCTCGGCGCGGAGAGCGACCAGGCGCCCTGCGGCGAGATCGTCGACCACGTACCCGAACTCGTCGTCGACGGCGTCGGGCACGGGATCGATCGAAACCGAGCGCGGAAAACCGAGATCGCCGTCGTATTCCGCTTCGACGTCCGCACCGGCCAGAATGTGTATCTCGATCAATTCGAAAAGACCGTCGACGTCCGGGTAGAGCCCGGATTGGTTCTCGATCCGCTCACCGTTCTGCGCGAGGCTCACCGTCGTTCCACCGGATGAGACGCTCACGACCACGGCCAGGGCGCCCTCCGGCAGGCACTCACCGCAGGACCGGCGCATCGCGAGCTCGTACTCGCTGGGGCCGTTCGCCACCCACTTCGCTCGGCTCGCCTCGAGTCTGGCGAGAGGGTCGCCCTCGTCCCCGGGGCCGGATAGCGAGCATGCGACCGCCAAGAGCAGGACCGCGAGCGGAGTGAAGGAAGGGCGTGCGGTCATCCCAAAGGGAAACTGCGCCCGGCGACCCCCGGTTGTCACGCTCGCTCCCGGGGCTCCTGGTCCAGCGGGAGCCCGGCCCGGAACCAGGCGCCGATCCCGCCCGCCAGCGAGCGGACGTTCGTGTAACCCATCTTCTGGATGGAATCGGCGGCGAGCGCGGAGCGATACCCTCCCCCGCAGTAGAGGACGATCTCGGCGTCCGGTTCGGGGATGGTCCGTTCGATGTCCCGCTCGATCACCCCCTTGCCGAGCCAACCGGCGCCCGGGATCCTGGCGCGGGCCCATTCGCCGGCCTCGCGCACGTCCACCAGGTAGAACCGCTCGCCCCCTTCGATCCGGCGCTGGAGCTCCTCTACCGAAGTCTCCCGAATCCGTGAGCGCGCGTCATCGACGAGATCTTCGAAGCGGCTCATGCCGCGAGCCGCGCGAGGATCCGCACGTGGTCGCCAATCGCGCTCGCGCGCCGCGACGCGCGCCAGTACCTGAGTGTCTGGCCGTAACACCGGGTGAAGAGAATGCGGAGGATGTGCACACCCCCTCTCAGTCCACGCGATCGAACAGTGACGGTTCGCCCCTGTCGGGTCCGCCGCCGACTTGTGCGGGCGGCTCCGTCGAGGCTTCGCGCAGGGCGCGGCGGAAGAGCGAGCGCCTGAGGGAGCGCACGTAGGGTCCGTGGCCCGCTTCGATCCCCGCCAGGTGGGTGCGCGCGGTGGCGACCTTCGAGTCCAGGTTGTCGACGAAGTGGAGCACGAGCGCCTCCGCCGTCCGCGGCTGGACGGGGCTCCCCCACTCGAGCTCGCCCTGGTGGCTCAGAATGAGATGCCCGAGATCCATCGCGATCTCGCGCGGGAAGCCGGGGATCCGCGCGATCCGCTCCCGGACCATAGCGAAACCGATCGGGATGTGTCCGAGGAGAGTGCCCTCCTCGGTGTACGGGAATCCGGGCTCGACCGCGATCTCGGCCGTCTTGCCGACATCGTGGAGGAACGCTCCCGCGAGCAGGAGATCCCGATCGAGATCGCCATAATGCTCGGCGGCCGCGGCACAGAGCCGCATGACCGAGAGCGTGTGCTCGGCGAGCCCGCCGACATAGGCATGGTGGTTGAGCTTGGCCGCCGGCGCAGCGGCGAAGGCTGCCGCCAGCTGGCCGTCGTCGAGGAGCGATCGGACGAGGCGCGAGATCCAGGGATCCCGGATCGTGGCGACAAGCTCGCGGATCCCCGCCATCGACTCCTCGCCTGGGATCGGGCCCCGGGGGAGGAAGTCGGCCAGGTCGAGAGCCTCGCTCCACGGCTCGGCCGCGGTAATCCGAAGCTGGAGCATCCCGTTCCACTCCTCCACGGCCCCCCGCACGCGGGCGTAGGCGCCCTCGACCAGGGCCTCGACCATGCGCTCGACTTCCTCCCAAATCATCGCCGTCACGGTCCCCGAACGGTCGACGAGCGATACGCGCAGGTAGGCGCCCTTCTTCCCGGACCGCCGCTCCACGCGCTCGACGCGGAACACCTCCTCGACCTCGTCGCCGACCGAGAGATCGGCGCAGAAGACCCGCTTGCGATATATCTCGGGGCTCATCGCTCCTCGGGGGCGCGGCCGTCGTAGGCAACCGTCCCGCCCGCTACCGTCATCACCGGCCGCCCCCGGAGCCGCCATCCCGCGAACGGCGTGTTCCGCCCGAGCGAGCGGAAGCGAGCTGGATCGACCGTCCACTCCGTCTCCAGGTCGAAGGCAGCCAGGTCTGCGCGCGCCCCCACGCGGACGACCGGAGCCTCCAGCCCCAGCGCGCGGGCCGCGTCGGCACCGAGCCGCCGCACGAGGGTCGTCAGCGGCAGTACGCCGCGCTCGACCAGTGTGCTGTAGAGGACCGCGAACGCGGTCTCGAGCCCCACCACGCCGAACGGCGCCTGCCCGAGACCACGCGCCTTTTCGGCCTCGGTATGGGGCGCATGGTCGGTGGCTACGCAGTCGAGCGTCCCATCCGCCAGCGCCGCGCGCAGCGCTTCCCTGTCTTCCGAGCCTGCGAGCGGCGGGTTCATCTTCGCCAGGGCTCCGCTTCGTTCGACCTCATCGACCGTCAGCGCGAGATGGTGCGGGGCCACCTCGGCCGTGACCGCGAGCCCGGCCGCCTTCCCCTCGCGGATCAGTTCGACCGAGCGCGCGGTCGAGACGTGGCACACGTGGAGCCGACCGCCGGTCCGGGCGAGGATCGCCAGGTCACGCGCAACCGCGTCGCTCTCCGCCTCGCGGGGAATGCCCGACACCCCCAGCCGCTTCGCCAAACCGCCCGATAGGATCGCCCCTCCCGCGGACAGGTCGAGGGCCTCGCAGTGATTGGCCACCGGTATTCCCGCCGCCCGCGCGCGCTCGAGCACCGGGCCGAGGGCCTCGTCGGAGATCGGGCGACCGTCGTCCGAGACCGCCACCGCCCCCGCGCCCGCCAACGCATCGACGTGCGTGGGACGCTCGCCGCGCGAGCCCACGGTGGCCGCCGCGATAGGATGCACGCGCACCGGTCCGGCGGCCGCGGCGCGCTCGATCACGAGACGGACCATCTCGGGGGTGTCGATCACCGGATCGGTGTTCGGCATGGCGCAGACAGCGACGAACCCTCCCGCGGCGGCGGCCCGGGTACCGGTCGCGATCGTCTCCTTCGCTTCCTGGCCGGGCTCCCGCAGATGGACGTGGATGTCGATCAGCCCCGGCGTGAGGAGGAATCCGGAGAGGTCGATGACATGGACCCCCGCTCGGGGCTCGATCGACCCCTCCACACGATCGATCCGGCCGTCCCGGACCAGTACATCGGCGCGGCCGTCATGCGAGAGGGTCGGATCCAGTAACCGCGCGCCGCGGAGGAGCAGCGCGGGCGGGCTCACGCGCGCGCCCAGGCTCCGGCCGGTGCACCGGTTTCGACGCTCGACGCTTCCAGCGCTTCGCCCAGCGCCGTCAGCGTTGCCATCCGGACCGCGACACCCGCCCGAACCTGAGTCCAGACCTCCGTCCGGCCGCCGTCGATCACCTCCCCATCGATCTCCACGTCGCGGTTGAAGGGACCGGGATGCAGAATCAGAGTCTCGCTCGGGAGACGCCGAGCGCGCTCCATCGTGAGGCCGAACCGCTCGCGATAGGCGGCCCGCTCGGGCAGCGCCTCTCCGGCCGTGAAGCGCTCGCGCTGGATGCGGAGCGCCATCACGGCGTCCGCACCCGCGAGCGCATCGTCGAGATCCTCCGCGACCGATGACCCCGGCCACCCGCCCGCCTCCGGCTGGAGATGCCGGGGACCGCAAAGCACAGTCGTAGCGCCCAACGCCGCGAGCCCGTGGACGCACGATCGCGCGACCCGGCTGTGCAGGACGTCGCCCACGATCACGATCCTGCGGCCGCCGAGCGATCCCCAGCGCCGGCGCAGGACGAGCAGGTCGAGGAGACCTTGCGTGGGATGCTCGCCCGTGCCGTCGCCCGCGTTCACGATGTGGGCTCCGGGGAGTTCCTCGGAGAGACGCGCCGGGGCGCCGACCTCGGGATGACGTACGATGAAGACGTTGACCCCCATCGCCCGCAGAGTGCGTCCGGTGTCGACGAGCGTCTCGCCCTTGATAAGGCTGAGCCGCTCGTCACCCACCGAGAGGTGTTCGATGCCGAGCCGCTGCTCCGCGATCTCGAACGAGCAGCGAGTGCGGGTCGAGGGCTCGAGGATCAGGTTGACCGCGCTCAACCGGGCGGTCGCGGGCGACTTCGTCGCGCGCCAGCCCGGCGTACCGGCCGCCTCCCAGAAGGAGTCCGCCCGATCCAGCAGATCGCCGATCTCTTCCGCCTCGAGCCCCGCCAGGCCCAGCAGATGGGGCCTGCGGAAGCTCATTCCTTCGCCGCGCCTCTGTCGATCAGCTCCACCTCCCAGGTTCCATCCAGGTCCTCCACCTTGACCTTGATCTGCTCGCTCTGCGACGTGGGCACGTTCTTTCCGACGAAGTCCGCGCGAATTGGGATCTCCCGATGTCCGCGATCCACCAGGACCGCCAGCTGGATGCGTTTCGGACGGCCGAAATCCATGATCTCGTTGAGCGCAGCACGGACGGTGCGACCCGTGTACAGCACGTCGTCGACCAGCACGATCACCTTGCCCTCGACGTCGAAGGGGATGTCGGTCTCCTGCACCACGGCCTGGTCCGAGATGGACTCCAGGTCGTCGCGATACAGCGTGATGTCGATCACTCCGATGTCGGGTCGGAACCCCTCGCTGCGCTCGATCTCGTCCACGATGCGCTCGGCAAGTTGCACGCCGCGCCGCTGGATTCCGAGAATGGCCAGGTTCTCGACGCCGTGGTTGACCTCCACGATCTCGTGGGCGATGCGGGTCAGCGCCCGGTCGATCGCCCGTGCGTCCATCGTGATCGTTCCCACGCGCTCCTCCTTCGACACGACAAAAAAAAGCCCCGCCGGCCCGGGCCGGAAGGACGATCGAATCAGGACGACGGTTTCACCTCTTGCCTCGCGGGGCCGGCGGGGTCGGGTCGATCGAACCTAGTCCGGGGCCTCTCGACGTGTCAAGAAATCGACACTTGTCGGACCCCCACGACACGCCGGGTCGCGGGGCTTTCGCTCCGTCGCGCGGGGATTAGTTTAGGCCGACCCGCTGAGTAACCCGAGCCAACCCGCCGGCGAGGACCGTTTGCGCCCCACGATCTGGCTGACGCTCTTCTCGCTCTCGCTCCCGGCCACGGCCGCCGGTCAGACGGATACCCCGCCGGACAGCGTGACGGTCGAGATCCGTATGCCGAAGGTCGTCCTCGACGGGGTGGCCTTCGACGCGTGGCTGGTGCCGGTCGGCGTGCCCGCTGGCGATTCGATCGACTACCGGATCGCTCTCCCCGGTCGACCGGCCGCGGCCGCCGGCACCGAGATGAGCGGCCGGATCGCGAGCGGCGACTCCGTGCTGCTCCAGGATCTCCGAATCGAAGGCGGCGGCTCGATGGCGATCTCCGCCACGACGTCGATCGGCTCCGCCGAGGGCTCCACACGCGTCCTGCCGGGCTGGCTCGCGCTCCTGCCACCTCTCGTCGCGATCCTGCTCGCGCTCGTCTTCCGCGAGGTCGTGATCTCGCTCCTGGCTGGCGTATGGATCGGGGCCCTGTTTCTCTACGACTGGAACCCGCTGACTGCGCTCTGGCGGACGCTCGACACGTACATCGTGGGCGCGATCGTCGATCCCGGCCACGCAATGATTCTCGTGTTCAGCTTCCTGCTAGGCGGCATGGTAGGGATCATCAGCCGGAACGGCGGAACGTATGGGGTTGTCGACAAGATCACCAAGCACGCGGTAGGGCCCATCCGCGGGCAGCTCGCGGCGTATGTCATGGGACTCGTGATCTTCTTCGACGACTATTCGAACACGCTGATCGTAGGTCCGACGATGCGACCACTGACCGACCGGCTCCGGATCAGCCGGGAGAAGCTGGCCTACATCGTCGATTCGACCGCGGCCCCGGTCGCCTCGATCGCGCTGATCTCGGGATGGATCGGCATGGAGGTTGGCCTCATCGACGACGCGCTCCAGTCGATGAATATGCCGTACGAGCCGTACGTGGTCTTCGTCCAGAGCATCCCGTATCGGTTCTATCCCGTGCTCGCGTTGATCTTCGTCCTGATGGTGATCCTCACCGACCGGGACTTCGGCCCCATGTTGAAGGCCGAGCTGCGCGCCAGGCGCGAGGGCAAGGTGATCCGGGACGGTGCCCGGCCGGCTTCGGATTTCGACGCCGAGATCCTGACTCCCGTCGAGGGGAAGCCGCGCCGCTGGTACAACGCGATCGTGCCGATCGCGGTCATGACGATCGTGACCGTCGCCGGTATGTACACCACCGGCCGGGACGCCGTCCTCTCATCTGGCGACACGGATCTCGGCCTCTCGAACATCTTCGGCAACGGCGACTCCTACCTGTCGCTGATCTGGGGCTCCTTCTTGGCCTGCGCGGTGGCCATCATCATGACCCTGGCGCAGCGGCTCCTCACGCTCCAGGAGACGATGGAAGCGTGGATCGCGGGGCTCAAGGCGATGCTGTTCGCCTTCGTTATCCTGGTGCTCGCCTGGGCCCTGGGGCAGATCACGATCGACGTCCACACGGCCTCCTACCTGATCCACCTGCTGACCGGGAACCTCGACCCGCGCCTCCTGCCCGTCCTCGTCTTCATCCTGTGCGCGCTGATCTCGTTCGCGACCGGAACCTCGTGGGGCACGATGGCGATCATGATGCCGGTCGTCGTCCCGCTGGCCGTCGCCCTTTCCGGTGAGGCCGGCTACGGCGAGTCGGATACCTATACGATCCTCCTGGGGGCCGTCTCGTCGGTGCTCGCGGGATCCGTATGGGGGGACCACTGCTCGCCGATCTCGGATACCACGATTCTCTCGAGCATGGCCTCGAGCTGCGACCACATCGATCACGTGCGCACGCAGATGCCGTACGCGCTCCTGGTCGGGATCGTGGGGATGGCGGTCGGCGACATCCCCACCGCCTACGGCATGTCGCCCTGGATCTCGATCCTCCTGGGCTCGGCGATCCTGCTGGGCGTCCTGTACTTGTTCGGGAAGCGCGAGGACTCCCCGGCCGTCTAGGAAATGGGCACCGGATCCGTCGGCGGCCCGCCGCCGACGACGGCGAGCAGGTTCCGCGCGACGACTTCCGCCATGCGTTCGCGCGTCTCCACGGTGGCCGATCCCAGATGCGGCAGGAGTACGGTTCGTGGCGAGGCCGCCAGCCGCGGGTGGATCGCCGGCTCGCGCTCGTGAACGTCCAGCCCCGCTCCCATCAAACACCCGGCGTCCAGTGCATCGGCCAGCGCGTCCTCGTCCACGATCGGGCCCCGACTCGTGTTCACCAGGATTGACCCGGACTTCATGAGCGCCAGCCGGCCGGCGTCCAGGAGATGTCGCGTGTCGTCCGCGAGCGGGAGGTGGACCGAGACGACGTCGGACTCTGAAAGGACAGTTTCGAGGTCGAGCCGGCGCGCGCCCAGCTTCCGCTCGACCTCGGGGCGGGGCGAGCGGCTCCAGTAGACGATCCGCATGCCGAACGCCATTCCGCGTCGGGCAACCGCCTCGCCGATCCGCCCCATCCCCAGGATCGCCAGCGTGGCACCGGCCAGCTCCATCCCGAGCAGCTGTCGCGGGTGCCATCCGGTCCACACTCCCGAGCGCACGATGCGGTCCCCCTCCAGAACGCGTCGGGCGACCGCGAGGATCAGCCCCCATGTGAGGTCCGCCGTCGCTTCCGTGAGGACGTCGGGTGTGTGCGTAACGGCCACCCCGCGCTCCGCCGCCGCCGCCAGGTCGACGTTGTCATACCCCACCGCGTAATCCGCCACGATCTCGAGCGCGGGCAGGCGCGTGAGGAGCTGGCGGTCGATCGTGGTCGTCAGCTGGACGCCGAGCCCAGCCACTTCGCCTCCCCGCTCCGCGAGCAGGCGCGCCAGATCGGCGTCCCCATCGAAGCGCACCACCTCCGCCGCCTCCTCCAGCGAGGCGAACGGCGCGTCGGGGATGGCTGCGTCGACGAGCACCAGGGGGCGGCCGGCCGCACGGGAATTCATCCCCGCAAGCTAACGCGAGCGCCCGTGTGAGGTCCGCGCGCGTTGCCGCGGCACAACGGCGGCGTATATTTGTCCTCCCCGCCCGACGTGCGCCCTTAGCTCAATTGGATAGAGCGTCAGACTACGGATCTGAAGGTTAGGGGTTCGACTCCCTTAGGGCGCACCACTTACCGCAGCGCAAGCAGCCAACGTCCGCACAGCGGATCGTATCGGCTGCCCAGATCTTCGTCGAGAATTCGCCCCAGAACTTCGACACTTTCCTCCACCGTCCCGGTGTCAAGAATAGCGTGTCTTCTCTCGTCTCCTGGCCTGCCACGCCGCATAGTTCTCCTGCGCCCGAACAAGCTCGCCTTCAACCATCCCGACCCACTCACGGGTGGCGTACCGTGCTGCACGGGGCTGCAACGCCAGTGTGAACAGATAGATCTTGCTCTCCCACCAGTCGGTGATCGCTTCGGTTGTGCCCGGGGCGGGTTCTTCCATCTTCCGCGCCTGATCCACGGCTCGCCCAAGCTGCTCCCACAGCTCCACTGCTTCCCGACGATTCTCTCCGACCTCTGCGTCCCCGATCGCTTGGCTGAGTCGCAAGACGACATACCCGAGTTTGGCCATTGTCAGCATCGTCCCAACCCTCCCATCCTCTCGCGAGTCTCCGGCGCCGCGTGCATGCAGCATAGCCAGACAGCGAGTTCACGATCTGTCAGCGGTCTGACCGGGAAAGACTCATAATCCAGTCCCCCGGTGCCACGCGCTCAACTGACCCGGTTGCATAACCACTAGCCTTGGCTATTTATTGGCGTCCATGAAGCTCGAGTGCTACGTACTGAGCGCCGGAGACATCGACATCCGGCCAGCCAGCAATCGGCGGGAATGGATGGACGCCACTCCCGATCGCTACGCCTACCGTTGCCTCCCACTGTCGATCGCCAACGCGCACGGGTGGGTGATCTGCTGCGGGGGGGGTTTCCGTGTGGAATGGAACGGTGGAAGTGACCCGCGGGATGTTCAGGTCTCACTCGCTGGCGATGGAGAGGTGAAGGTGGAGGGGCATTTCGGCTCTGGGATCGTCACGATCTCGATACCGGCCATGTTCCGCACGGAGGCCGACTACAACCTCTGGGTATCCGGCCCTCCGAACAGCTTCAAGGACGGAAACATCCCTTGTCCGCCGTGGTGGAAACGGACTGGATGCCATACTCCTTCACGATGAACTGGAAGATCACAAGACCAAATCATCCCATCGGGTTCGAGAAAGGAGAGCCCTTTTGCTTCCTCTTCCCCGTGAAACGCGGGTTGGTGGAGCAGGTGGAACCCGCTCTGAGGGACCTGGACGAAGACGCAGAGTCGAAGCGTCAGTTCAAATATGCGGGAAGGCTGCGCAAGTTCCTTTCGGATGTTAAGCAGATAAAGAAAGACGCTACGCCGGACCCCAAAGCCGAGCGAGCCCTCCGGTTCCAGCGCTGGTACATGCAGGGGACCTTGCCTGACGGTACCGGCGCCTTCGAGGGCCATCAGAAGAGCTTGGAGATCAAGCCGTTCACGGACCTGCGGAATCGCGAGACCCGAGCGCAGCCCTAAGGGATCGTCGCTTCATCCCGTCGTCGACCTTCCATACCTCCAGCCACTCCTGAGGGCGCACCACTACGTGAGCGCCTAACTTCCGCTCGATGGCTCTCGCCGCACCACAAACCGGCCTCGAGCCGATCCGCGCCGAGATCTTCGGGCCCGAACGGCTGGCTCAGCACGCGCATGCGCTGGCCCTCTCGCAGCGCGTCCATCCCCAACGCAGACGCAAAGGCGTGCCGCTCCTCGATCGCTTCGAGGACAACGCACGCGCTCTCCTCGGCGCGTACCGCGCGCTCGCGCGGGAGATCCAGAAGGACCAGCCGATCTCGCCGACAGCCGAATGGCTGATCGACAACTTCCACATCATCGACGAGCAGCTGATCGAGGTCCGCGAGGCGTTGCCGTCGGGGTACTACCGTGAGCTCCCCAAGCTCGCCACCGGGCCGCTGGCCGAGCACCCCCGCGCCTACGGGATCGCGTGGGCCTTCGTGGCGCACACCGACAGCCGTTTCGATCCCCATCTGCTCGAGCTCTTTTTGCGCGCGTATCAGGAGATCGCTCCGCTTACGATCGGCGAGCTGTGGGCGGTCCCGGGTTTCCTGCGGCTGGTGCTCGTCGAGAACCTGCGCCGGCTAGCCCAGGGAGTCGTCGAGTCGCGGCGCGCCCGGGCCCGCGCAGGCGCCCTCGCCGATCGGCTTCTGGCGGAGGTCGACCACCCCGAGGACGCACTCGAGGAGCTCGAGCTCTACGAGAATCGCCCGCTCGATCGGACGTTCGTCGTCGAGATCGTCCAGCGGCTCCGGGACTCCGACCCGGCGGCGAGCCCGATCGTGGGATGGCTCGAGCGGCGCCTCGCGAAGGACGGGACGCTCGCGGAAGTGCTGGTGCGTGAGGAGCACGCGAGCCAGCTCGCCGCTCACGCCACCGTGGCCAACATCATCACGAGCATGCGCCAGATGTCGGGCTTCGATTGGCAGACGCTGTTCGAGGACGTCAGCCTGGTCGAGGCCGCCCTGCGCGCGGACACGACCGGCGTCTACCCGCGCATGGATTTCGCGACGCGTGACGCGTACCGGCACGCGATCGAGGAGCTTTCGCGCGGATCGGGCACACCGGAGACCGAGGTTGCCGACGCGGTCGTGGCGCTCTCCGCCGAGGCTGCGCGACGATCCGACGAGGAGGGGGCCGGCCGGGACGAGCACCTCGGTTACTGGCTCGTCGACAACGGACGCCGCGTGTTCGAGAAACAGCTCGGATTCCGCGCTCCGGTCGGCAATTGGCTGCGGCGGGCCTATGTCGCGCTCGCCACCCCGGGCTATCTGGGGACGATCGCGCTCGTCACGGCATTCCTCCTGATGCTCCTCGTAGCCTATGTCACGCTGTTCGATCAGAACTGGCTCACGGTCGTCGCCCTCGCGTTGCTGGCGTTGATCCCGGCGACCGACCTCGCGATTGCGGTCGTCCAGCGCGACGTGAGCGAGCTGCTGGGGCCCCGGCGCCTGGCCAAGCTCGATCTGAAGGACGGCGTGCCGCCCGAGCTCCGGACGCTGGTGGTGGTCCCCACCATGCTCACGGGCCCGCGTGGGGTCGGGCAGCAGATCGACCAGCTGGAGCGGCACTATCTCTCGAACTCAGAGGGCGAGCTCGGGTTCGCGCTGCTGTCGGACTGGCGAGACGCGGTGTCCGAGGTCCTCCCCGACGACGAAGAACTGCTCGCGCTCGCCGCCGACGGCATCGAGCGGTTGAACCGGGTGTACGGCCCGGCGCCATGGGGCGGTCCCCGATTCCTTCTCCTCCATCGAAGGCGGCAGTGGAATCCCTCGGAGGGGATGTGGATCGGCTGGGAGCGGAAACGAGGCAAGCTCCACGAGCTGAACCGGCTATTGCGAGGCGCGACGGACACCTCGTTCGTCCTGGACCCGGATCAGGCGGCGGACCTTCCGCCCGAAGTCCGCTACGTGATCACCCTGGACGCGGACACGCGGCTCAGCCCGGCCGCCGCCCATCGACTGGTCGGCGCGATCGCGCATCCGCTCAATCGCGCGCACTTCGACCGCGCCGCGGCGCGGGTCACCTCGGGATATGGCATCGTGCAGCCGCGCATCACCCCGATGATCCCCCATGCCGGCGAGCGGACGCTCTACCACCGCATCTTCGCGGGCCCTACCGGCATCGATCCCTACAGCGCGGCCGTATCAGACGTCTACCAGGACTTGTTCGGCGAAGGCATCTACGTGGGCAAGGGGATCTACGACGTCGACGCGTTCGAGGCCGCGCTGGACGGCAGGGTCCCAGAGAACCGGCTCCTATCGCACGACCTGTTCGAAGGCACCTGGGCTCGGTGCGGGCTCGCCACCGACATCGAGCTATTCGACGACTTCCCCTCCAACTACGAGACGAGCGCCCGCCGCGTCCATCGCTGGGCTCGTGGCGACTGGCAGCTGCTGCCCTGGATCCTCGACGCGGCGCCGGCCGTGAACGGTCAGCGGGTCCCGTCGTCGATGCACGTCATCAGCCGCTGGAAGATGGTCGACAACCTGCGTCGGACGCTGTCCCCACCGTCGACCTTCGCTCTCCTCGTG
This sequence comes from Gemmatimonadota bacterium, assembly GCA_025931135.1. GTDB lineage: Bacteria > Gemmatimonadota > Gemmatimonadetes > JACCXV01 > JAHWKZ01 > JAICNR01. The sequence continues at coordinate 12,738 of JAICNR010000006.1, forward strand.
GTCGGATGGCTCACGCTCCCGGTTTCGCCTCTTCTCTGGACCACGTTCGTCGTCGCCACGATCGCGATGCCGGCCGCGGTCCCGGTCGTGGCCGGGCTTTTCCCACGACGCAGGGGGATCGCAAAGCGGTCTCACATCCGCGGCGTCCTCTTCGACGCGATCGAGGCCGCGAGCCGCGTAGGACTGGCCCTGGTTTTCCTCCCGAATCGCTCCGTTCTCATGACGGACGCCGTGGCGCGAACGCTCTGGCGGATGACAGTGACGCGCCGCAAGCTCCTCGAGTGGGTGCCCGCCGCGCTCGCCGGGAAGGATTCCATGCACGACCTGCCATCCGCTTACCGCTCCATGTGGCGGGGCGTGGCTCTCGGGCTAGCCGCGGCGGTGGCCGCGCTCGCCCTTCGGTCGGAGGCGTTCCACCTGGCGCTGCCGATGCTGGCGCTCTGGCTGGCGTCCCCGGCGATCGCGCTCTGGCTCAGCCGGCCCATGGAGGATGCACCGGGCGAGGAGCTGCTCCCCCGGGAGAGTCACGACCTCACTCTGGTCGCCCGGTCGACATGGCGGTACTTCGAGACTTTCGTGGGGGAGTCGACAAACTGGCTTCCGCCCGACAACCTCCAGCTCGACCCCGAACCCATCCTGGCGAAGCGTACGTCGCCGACCAACGTGGGCGTGTACCTGCTCTCCGTGGCCTGCGCGCGGGACTTCGCCTGGATCGGCGCCAGCGAGGCGATCGATCGTGTCGAGCGGACATTGGACACTCTGGATCGGCTTCAGAGGTTTCACGGTCACTTCCTCAACTGGTACGACGTCGAGCGCCTCGAACCTCTGGAGCCGCGGTACGTCTCAACGGTCGACAGCGGCAACCTGGCGGGACACCTCCTCGCCCTCTCCGAGTCACTCCGCGACCAACTCGCCGGCCGGAGGCTCGTGGGGGAGGCGCTCGCCGGTATCGGCCACGCGATGACGCTCGCGGAAGAGGCGGTGGCGGGAGCCTCAGCGGTGCGACAGGGGACCGTCACCCGCCGGGAGGTCGACGCAGCGATCACCGCCGTGCGCCGGGCGCTGCAGCCGGAATCCGCCGTGGACCAGGAGGACCGGCTGGCCGAGCTCGACGAGGCCGCCGCGGACCTCGTGGACGTCGCGCGGGTCTTCGTCTCCGAATCCCCGGACGGCACCGCGCGCGACTTCGCCTTCTGGGCCGAGGCGGTCCGCTCCGCCGTGCAGAGCCACCTCCGGGACCGCAACGCACTCGCTCCCTGGGAGCGGCTGCTCGGCTCACCGCCTGTGAATGAAGCGACCGCAGACGGGCCGGCGGAAGACGCCATCCGCCGCCTCCGCGATGTCCTGGGTCGTGCCGCGCCGGAGGAAGCAGCGGCGGCAGTTCGCGAGGAGCTCGACGCGCTCAACGCCCGCGCAGGGGAAATCGGCGACTCCGCGGGAGAGGCTCGGGCGATGTGGGTCGATCGGGTTCGGGCCGCCGCCACCGACGGCGACCGTGCGGCGAAGGCCCTCCGCCAGCGCGCCCTCTCGTTGGCGGTGCGCGCGGAGCGGCTCGCGGGCGCAATGGACTTCGAATTCCTCTACGATCCCATGCGCAAGCTCTTCCCGATCGGCTATCGGGTCACGGACAACCACTACGACGCGAGCTACTACGATCTACTGGCGTCCGAAGCCCGGCAGGCGAGCCTGGTTGCGATCTCCAAGGGCGACATCCCGATCGAGCACTGGTTCCGGCTCGGTCGTCCCGCTACGCCGGTGGGCCGCGACGCAGCTCTCCTGTCGTGGTCGGGTTCGATGTTCGAGTACCTGATGCCCTATCTGGTCATGGACGCGGCGCCCGACACGCTCATCGAGCGCACGCAGCGTCTGATCGTCGAGCGGCAGATCCGCTACGGCGCCGATCGGGGCGTGCCCTGGGGGATCTCGGAATCGGCGTACAACGCCCGTGACCTGGACCTCACCTATCAATACTCGCACTTCGGCGTGCCGGGCCTCGGGCTTGCGCGCGGCCTGTCGGAGGACCTCGTCATCGCGCCATATGCTACCGCTCTCGCCGCTATGATCGCGCCGCGTTCCGCTCTTCGGAACTTCCGCCGCCTGGCGGAGGAAGGAGCACGCGGCGGAATGGGGTTCTACGAGGCGATCGACTACACCCCCGAGCGCGTCCCCCAGGGCAGTCGGTCGGCCGTGGTGCGAGCGTACATGGCGCATCACCAGGGAATGACGATCCTGGCGCTGACCAACGTGCTTTTGCAGGGCATCCTTCGCCGACGCTTCCATGCCGTCCCGATCATCGGCGCGAACGACCTCTTGCTGCAGGAGCGCGTACCGCGCGATGTCGCGGTACAGCGGCCGCGGGCCGAGGAGGTGCATGCGGTGCGTCACGTCCGCGAGGTCGTGCCGACCGTCGAGCGCCGATTCCACTCTCCCCACGAGCGGACTCCACGCACGCACCTGCTCTCGAACGGCAGCTACACCGTGATGATGACGAACGCCGGGGCCGGGTACAGCCGCCGGCGTGGGATGGCCGTAACTCGCTGGCGAGAGGACGCGACCCGGGACCACTGGGGCGCGTTCGTGTTCGTCCGCGACGTGACGACGGGCTCGACATGGTCGGCGGGTTATCAGCCCACGACCGTGGAGCCGGACACCTACGATGTCGCCTTCACGGAGGATCGCATGGAGATCCGCCGGCGGGACGGCGCGATCGCGACGACCCTAGACGTCATCGTCTCTCCTGAGGACGACGGGGAGCTGAGACGAGTCACCGTGAAGAACCTCGGATCGCGGGATCACGTTCTCGAGCTGACCACCTACGCGGAGGTCGTGCTCGCGATGCCGGCGGCCGACGCGGCCCATCCCGCGTTCCAGAACCTGTTCGTCCAGACCGAATACGTCCCGACCTACGGCGCGCTGCTCGCGACCCGCCGGCCACGCTCGGCCGAGGAGGAAACTGTATGGGCGGTGCACGTCTCGGCAATGGAGGGAAAGTCGCTGGACGCGGTGCAGTACGAGACCGATCGCGCGCGGCTCCTGGATCGCGGCCTCGGCGTGCGCGCCCCCAGCACGATCGTGGACGGTCGGCCGCTTTCGAACACCACCGGCGCGGTCCTCGATCCGGTTCTCAGCCTCCGTCGCTCGATCCGGCTGCGGCCGGGCGAGACCGCGGAGGTGACGTTTTCAACCCTCGTCGCCGATTCCCGCGAGAAGGCCCTGGCTCTCGCCGATAAGTACCACGACCCAGCAACCTTCGAGCGCGAGGCCGCGCTCGCATGGACTCAGGCCCAGGTGCTGCTCCATCATCTCGGGGTCTCGCAGAACGAGGCCCACCTGTTCCAGCGCCTGGCCAGCCGGGTCCTCTACGTCGACCCGACTTTGCGCTCGCCGGCGGCGATCCTGGCGATGGACCGGGGCCAGCGAGCGCTCTGGCGCCATGGGATCTCGGGAGACCGCCCCATCATCCTCGCGCGTATCGACCAGATCCGGGACCGCGAAATCATCCGCCAGCTCCTTCGAGCCCACGAGTACTGGGGCTGGAAGGGACTGGCCGTCGACCTGGTGGTCCTGAACGAGCACGAATTCACGTACAGCGACGAGCTGCAGGACTGGCTGGAGCGGAGCGTTCGCGTAACACGTTCACGCGCTTCCCACGAATCCCACGTGGGCCACGGCGAGGTGTTCATCCTGCGGGGCGAGCAACTGTCGCAGGAGGATCGGGATCTGATCCGGGCCACGTCCCGCGCCGTGCTGCTCAGCCATCACGGGTCGCTGGCCGAGCAGCTGGAGTCGGCTCTCAGGGATCAGACCTACGTCGCGACCCCCGCCCAGCCTCCCGTCTCTTCCGAACCCGAAGCCCCTCCGCCTCGGCTCAAGCTCGCGTTCTTCAACGGCCTGGGGGGATTTGCGGACGGCGGGCGCGAATACGTGATCGTCCTGGGAGAAGGGCAGTGGACGCCCGCACCGTGGGTCAATGTGGTGGCGAATCCCGACTTCGGGTTCACGGTGTCGGAGTCCGGGTCCGGTTTCACATGGGCGGTGAACAGCCGCGAGAACCGGCTCACTCCGTGGTCGAACGACCCGGTCAACGATCCTCCGGGAGAGGTCCTCTACGTGCGCGACGAGGACTCGGGGGTGGTCTGGACCCCGACCCCGCTGCCGATCCGTGAAACCTCCCCCTACGTGGTCCGGCACGGCCAGGGATACACCCGGTTCGAGCACCAGAGTCACGGTATCGCGCTCGAGCTGGTCCAGTTCGTGCCCCTCGACGATCCGGTCAAGATCTCACGGCTTCACATCCGCAACCTTTCGGACCGTCCCCGACGGCTGTCGATCACCGCGTACGTCGAATGGGTGTTGGGGGTGCTCCGCGAGTCTTCGGCGCCGTACGTCTGCACCGGGATCGACGAGGAAACGCTCGCCCTGTTCGCCCACAACCGCTGGACGGAGGAGTTCGGCGCGCGGGTTGCGTTCGCCGATCTCAACGGTCGCCACAGCGAGTGGACCGCCGACCGGGGGGAGTTCCTGGGCCGTAACGGGAACCCCGCCTACCCGGCCGCGATGGAGCCCGGCCAGGGCCTCTCACAGTCGGTGGGCGCGGGGTTCGATCCGTGTGCAGCTCTGCGACAGACGGTCGCCGTTCCCGCCGGTGGGTCGGCGGAGGTCGTGTTCCTCCTGGGTCAGGGGGCGAACACAGAAGAGGCGCGGAAGCTGGTGCGCGCGTACCGGGCCGAGAATCTCGATGCGGCGCTCGAGCGCGTCGTGACCAGCTGGGACGACGTGCTGGGCACCGTGAAGGTGAGCACCCCGGACGAGTCGATGACGATCATGCTGAACCGATGGCTGCTCTACCAGGCGCTCAGTTGCCGCGTCTGGGCGCGCTCGGCGTTCTATCAGTCGGGCGGGGCGTACGGTTTCCGCGATCAGCTCCAGGACGTGACAGCGCTCGTCGTAGCGCGGCGCGAGATCACACGCGCCCATCTGCTGCGCTGCGCCGCGCGCCAGTTTTCCGAGGGCGACGTGCAGCACTGGTGGCATCCTCCCTCAGGTCGCGGGGTCCGAACCCGGATCACCGACGATCGGGCCTGGCTGCCCTTCGCACTGATCCAGTACCTGGAGGTCACCGGAGACGACGAGATCCTCGACGAGGAGGTCTCGTTCATCCAGGGCGGTGAGCTCGAGGAAGGCGAGAGCGAGCGGTACTTCGAGCCCGGGCCGCCCGTCGGAAGTGCCACACTCTACGAACATTGCGCCCGCGCGCTGGACGTAAGCCTGGGCCTGGGTCCTCACCAGCTGCCGCTCATGGGCGCCGGGGACTGGAACGACGGGATGAACCGCGTGGGCGACGAGGGTCGCGGAGAGAGCGTCTGGCTGGCGTGGTTTCTCCACTTGACGATGAGCCGCTTCCTCCCCATTGCCCGGGCGCGCGGCGACGACGAGCGCGTCTCGCGCTGGCACGCTTGGCTCGATGCGCTGGATGACGCGATCGAGCGCGAGGGATGGGACGGAAACTGGTATCGTCGCGCCTTCTTCGACGACGGGACGCCCCTCGGCTCCACCGTCAGCCAGGAGTGCAAGATCGACTCCATCGCCCAATCTTGGGGCGTGATCTCGGGCGCCGCTCCCCGCGGCCGAGCGGAGCAAGCCATGCGCGCGGTGGAGCAGTACTTGATCCGACGCGGTGACGGGCTCGTGCTCCTGTTCACTCCCCCGTTCGATCACTGGGACGTCGACCCAGGCTATATCAAGGGATACCTGCCCGGAGTACGGGAGAACGGCGGCCAGTACACTCACGCCGCGCTATGGTCGGTGATCGCCTTCGCGGAGCTGGGAGAGGGTGACAAAGCCGCCGAGCTGTTCTCGATCCTGAATCCGATCAACCAGACCTCGACGCGTGCGGGCATCTACCGCTACAAGGTCGAGCCGTACGCCGCTGTGGCGGACGTCTACGCGGAGCCGCCCCACCTGGGCCGTGGAGGATGGACCTGGTACACCGGATCCGCCGGCTGGATGTACCGCGCGGGCATCGAATGGATCCTGGGCTTCCGGCTCCGCGGTCAGGAGCTCCTGCTGGATCCCTGCATCCCGCGGGACTGGCCCGGCTTCCGGATCTCGTTCGCCTATCACTCGTCTCGATACGAGATCGACGTCGAGAACCCCGCAGGAGTCATGCGCGGGATCCAGAGCGTAGAGATCGACGGCCGCCCGGCCCCGCTGCGCGCGCGGACCGGCACCGCGAACCCGCGCACGCTTGGGGCCGCGGCGTCGGGACCGGCGGACGCGGACGATCCGGGGGGCGGTGATCCCTCGCGCACGAGAAGCGAGGCGGGCCGTGACGGCAGCGGCGCGCGGATCCCGCTCGTCGACGACGGGCAGTCCCACGCGATCCGGGTGACTCTCGGTTGACGGATCCCCATCAGCGTTGGATGGAGCTCGCGCTCGAAGAAGCGCGCGCCGCGCGCGACCAGGGCGATGTCCCGGTCGGCGCCGTGGCCATCTCTGGCGAACGGCTGATCGGCCGCGGTCGGAATCGCACCGAAGAGCTCCAGGACCCCGTGGCGCACGCCGAGATCTTCGCGCTGCGGGAGGCCGCTCGGGCGCTCGGCTCCTGGCGTCTCCCGGGCGTCACCCTCTACTCGACGCTGGAGCCCTGCGCGATGTGCTCGGGCGCCAGCGTTCTGGCGCGGATCGAGCGCCTGGTCTACGGGGCGGACGACCCGAAGGCCGGCATGAGCGGAAGCCTCGCGACCCTGCCGCAGGACCCGCGCCTGAATCACCGCGTCGAGATCGTGCGCGGCATCCTGGCGGATGAATGCGGCGAGCTTCTGCGGTCGTTCTTCCGCGACCGCCGCGGCCTCTCGGACCTTCCAACCAGCGGTTGAAATCCGACCAGCCGAATGCGAGATTCTGCGCCCTCCTTTCTGGAGGGGTGGCCGAGTGGTTGAAGGCGCCGGTCTCGAAAACCGGTATACGTTAACAGCGTATCGTGGGTTCGAATCCCACCCCCTCCGCCATCCCCGTTCCGACGAGAGCGACGAAGTCGCGACGATCCGGCGGGCCGAGTCGAGGCGAGCTCGCTCGCCGAGAATTCGGCTCGCCGGATCGCAGGGTCCGCAGGACCCCGTCGGAACGGATGGCCAGAGCCCGCGGGCAAAGGGATGGCGCCGAAGGCGCCATCCCACCCGGGGAGGTGGTGGCTAGCGCCGTGGGACCGCGGGCCGCCAGCGCCGATCGTCCCTAGATTGAGTCCTTCGCGGAGAGGTGTCCGAGTGGTCGAAGGAGCGCGACTGGAAATCGCGTAGACGTTAACAGCGTCTCGCGGGTTCGAATCCCGCCCTCTCCGCCATCCCGTTCCGACGAGCGACCCGCTGTCGCGACACCGAACCCCGTCGGATCCGGCGAGCTCGCTCGCAAGGATCCGGCGGGGTTCGGTGTTGGGTCCGCAGGACCCCGTCGGAACGGGATGACCCCGAGCCCGCAGGCAAGGGATGGCGCCGCAGGCGCCCATCCCGCCAGCCGAGCGGATGGCGCCAAGGCGCCCATCCCGCCCATCACCCCTCCGGATCCGGCCAGCCCGAGTGCAGATTCCGCTTGATCCTGCGCGTCGTATCCTGGAGCCGCTTCGATCGACGGTCCAGCCGGAAGAGCCACACGAACAGGGCCCCCCACAGGACCGCGTACCCGATCGCGAACGTGGTCTCGCTCACTCCGACTCCCCCTCTCCGCGCACCTCGCTGTAGCCGTCCGCGTGGATCCTCCACGTCCCGTCCGCGCCCCGCTTCCACACCACGATGAACTTCCCGCCCGATCCGCTTCCCTCGGGCGCGCCGGCGGCGCGGATCCTGTAGTATCCGATGTCGTACGCCAGATCTCCCGCCACCGCCCGGTCGACGATCTCGAACTCGACGACCGGTCCCGTTCCCGGCTGGTAGGACGACAGCCACTCGAAATGCCGCACGACATGGCCCTGCGCGATCGAATCGCCCGGGGCCAGGTACCATGCGTCGTCCGTGTACAGTGCGGCCACCCCCTGGGGGTCGCCGTCGCGGTACGCGCGGGAGAACTCCTCGTACGCGCGATCGAAGGCCCCCCCCGCCTCCGCGGTGTCCTGCCCGCGTGCCGGCGTCGCCCCGAGAGCGACGATCGTCACTCCGATACCGGCTAGCCATCCCTTCATTCCCCCTCCTTTGTATTGTCTAACCGATTTCAGCAGAAGGCCATAGATGATACAACATCACGTAGACCATCACACCAGTGACCGATACGTAGAGCCAGACCGGATAGGTCCAGCGGGCGATCCGCGCGTGCCGGTCGAACTCCCCCCGGAGCGCCCTCCAGAGGGTCAGGAGCGACAGCGGCACGATCAGGGCGGCCAGCGGCACATGGGTCGCCAGCACCGCGAAGTAGAGGGCTCGCGGCCATCCTACCTCGGTGAACCGGACTGAGCCCGCCTGTGCGTGATAGGCCACGTACGTGACCAGGAACGCGGTCGAAACGAAGAACGCGCCCAGCATGCACGCCCGGTGGCGCGCGATCTCCCCCCGCTGCACGAACCGGTGACCGGTGAGGAGCAGCGTGGCGGCGACCGCGTTCAGCGCCGCGTTCAGGGCCGGCAGATCGTGGACGGTCATCGGCCCCGCGCCGAGATCACCGCAAGCCCGAAGGCGAGCGCCGCGAACGTCACGGACACGGTCCAGGCCGACGCCGGCACCGCGGGACCCCCGGCCGCGCCGGCGTACAGCGAGCCGCGGAACGCGGACAGCCCGTAGGTGACGGGGTTCGCCCGCATCAGGGCGGCGAGTCCGCGGGCGGCCCCCTCCACCGGGAACAAGGCCCCGGATAGGAACCACATCGGCATGAGCACGAGATTCACGATCCCGTGGAACCCCTGGATCGACTCCATCCGCCATGCCAGGATGAAACCGAGCGCGGTGAACGCGAAGGCGATCAGAAACAACGCCGCCAACGCCGCCAACACGCCCGCCACCGTGACGGGGATCCCCAGGAGCGGCGCCACCGGGAGGAGCAGCACGCCTTGGAGCACGGCGATCGTCGTCCCGCCCAGGATCTTCCCGAGGGCGATCGCGGAGCGGGGAACCGGAGCCACCAGAACGCCCTGCAGAAACCCCTCGCGACGATCCTGGATGAGCGAGAACGTGCCCACGATCGCGCTCAGGAGCACGACGAAGACGATCGTCCCGGGGTACAGGTATTCCACCGATCCCATCTCGCCCGGCATCCCCTTGGGAGCGAACGACCTGCCCAGACCGAAGCCGATCAGCACCCAGAACAGGACCGCGGTCGCGATGGCGCTGACCGCCCGGGTGCGGTCGCGAACGAAGCGCACGCACTCGCGCCACCACAGGGTCGCAGCCGGGAGCGCGAACCCGCTCATGTCCCATCCTGGAAGCGGTGGCCAGTGCGTTGCAGGAACACGTCCTCGAGCGTGGGCTCTCCCACTGTGATCGAGCGGATCGCGCCGGGGAACGCCTCGGCCAGGCGCGGCACGAGCTCTGCCCCGTCCCGGCGCTCGATCCTCACCGCTCCGTCGACCACCGAAACCTCGCCGCCGAATCGCCCCCGGATCTCCCGCGCCAGCTCGCGAGGGTCGGCGGCGGCGAGCGAGATGACGTCGCCCCGGATCCCGCCCTTCAGCTCGGCCGGGGTCCCGAGCGCGGCCAGCACGCCCTTGTCCAGGATCCCGATCCGGTCGCAGCGCTCAGCTTCGTCCATCAGGTGCGTGGTGGCGAGCACCGTGATCCTCTCCGCCTTGCGGAGGTCCTCCACGGTGTCCCACACGTCCCGTCGTCCGCGGGGATCCAGACCTGCCGTGGGCTCGTCGAGGAGGAGCAGGCCCGGGCGGTGGAGGAGGCCCTTCGCGATCTCGACCCGGCGTCTGAGCCCGGCGGAAAGGGTCGAGACCCTATCTCCGGCTCGGTCGGCGACGCCGAGCCTGGAAAGCAGCTCCTCCGATCGACCCGCGAGCGCGACGCCTCGAAAGCCGTAGAGGTGGCCATGATGGCGCAGGTTCTCGAGCGGGGTAAGGCGGAGGTCGAGCGCGGGGTGCTGGAAGACGACTCCGATCCGCCGACGGACGGATGCCGCATCCCCCCTCACGTCCGCGCCGAACACACGCGCAGCACCGCCGGTCGGATGGAGAAGGGTCGCCAGAACCTGGAGCGCGGTCGTCTTGCCTCCTCCGTTCGGACCCAGGAGCCCGAACAGCTCGCCCGCGCCCACGGCGAACGATACGTCGTGGAGAGCCGTTCGCTCCCCGTACCGGACTTCGAGGCCCTCGACCTCGATCGGAGGCGGATCGGCCGGCTTCAGATCGGCGCGCGGTCCGCGACCAGCAGAGCGAGGAGCAGCGGCAGATACGTCACCGAGGCGAGCAGCACGCGGCGCGCCTCCTTCCCTCGCCGTCGCACGGCCATCATGAGGCCCGCACCGAGGAACGCCAGTCCCAGGACGAGCGCCCCGAAGAAGTAGATCGGACCGGCGAGTCCCAGGAAGGTCGGGATCAGGGAGACCGGTACGAGCGCGGCACAGTACAGCGCCACCTGCCGCCCGGTCGCCTCGCCGTCCGGATCGATGACCGGCAGCATGGGGAACCCTCCCAATCGATAATCGTCGCGGAATATCCATGCGATGGCGAGAAAGTGCGGGAGCTGCCACAAAAACAGGATCGCGAACAGGACCCACGCCGGGAGCCCGGCTTCGCCCGTCACCGCGGTCCATCCCATGACGGGAGGGATCGCGCCCGGGATCGCACCGATAATCGTGTTGAGCGGCGTCATTCGCTTGAGCGGGGTGTACACGCCGACGTACAGGAGCACGGTGGCGAGCGCGAGGAACCCGGTGAGGAGGTTCACGAACGCGACCAGGATCGCCACGCCGACCACCGACAGGGCGACCCCCACGGTGAGACCCCGGGCCGGCGTCATCCTTCCCGCCGGGATCGGCCGCCCCGCGGTGCGCCGCATCCTGGCATCGGCCTCTCGCTCCAGGAACTGGTTCAGCGCGGCCGCCCCGCCCGCTGCAAGCCCAGTTCCCAGCAGGGTCCAGGCGAGGAGGGCAGGATCGAGGCGCGCGCTGGAAGCCAGGAGAAACCCGGCCGCGGTCGTGACCAGAACGAGCGCGGTGATCCGGACCTTGGTCAGGATCAGGTAGTCGTTGACCACCGACGTCACCGGGCCCCTGCGACGTCCAAGTGCGGGTCGATCGGCGGATGCGCCTGGGCGGGGGCCAGCGACAGATGCCGATGTGCCCGCAGCGCGAGAACGAGGGATACCGCCAGCAGGAGCGCACCCGTTCCCAGATGCGCGGTCGTCACCCAAGCGGCCTTGTACGACAGGATCACCCAGCCGCCGAGCCCGATCTGAAGCGCGATCAGCACTCCGAGGAGCGCAGCGGGACGAACGAGCCGCGGGTCGTGCCGGTGGCCTCGCAGAGCGCGGGCCACGACCCACGCAACTACGAGGGTGACGAGCACCGCGCCAACGCGATGCGCGAAATGGATCGCCACCGGGAACGACTCGAGCGGTGGAACGAGGTGTCCGTACGCCAGCGGAAACGTGGGGATCGCCAGTCCCGCCCCGGAGTGTCGAACGACCGCTCCGAGCAGGATCTGGAGCCAGATCAGGACGGTCGCCCCGACGGCGAGGGAGAAGTACGACGGAACGCCGAAATCCAGCTTCACGGCCGGGCCGTTCCGCAACCAGTCCCCCGAGCGCGCGACGGCAATCGCGACCGTGACGCCGAACACGAGCTGGGCGAGACCCGCGTGACTGATCGACACGGGGTCGGGCAGCCGGAGGAGGACGGTCAGACCCCCCAGAAGACCCTGGACGACGACGCCGCCGAGCGCCAGCCAGCCGAGCGCCCGGACCCAGCTCCGCGGCTCCGAGCGCCAGAGCCAGAGCGCTTCGACGATGATGAGTGCACCCACGAACGTGGCGATCATCCGGTGGCCGTGCTCGTAGAGGACGCCCCCCTCCATGGCCGGCATCACCCGTCCGAACGAGAGGGGCCAGTCAGGCACGGCCAGCCCCGAGCCCGTGCTCGTGACCATTCCTCCCGCCAGGAGCAGGAGAAACGTGCAGACGGCCACGAGTTTCGTGTACACACGGAGCGCGGGCCGGTCGACGACACGAATGACGGTCATGGTCTCCGGAAGGCGGAGGTCTCGAGCGGAGAGCGTTTCCCGAATCTACCGTCCCGGCCGCGTTCCACCACCGGGGCGATCACGCCGCCATCAGGCGTGCTGGGGACCCGTCTCTCTGCGGAGCTTCTCGATGTCCTCGTCGGTCGGCAGGCCCGCCGCGATCGCGATGGGCGGGAACGCGCGCAGGAAGGTCAGGAAACACGCGAAGAACGTTCCCGCGACGCCAAGGGCGATCAGGATCTCGATCCACCCCAGCGCGATGAAGTCCGGGAACGAGCTCGGGGCGAGGAGCAGCAGGTGGAAGAGCCAAAGCCCGAAGACGCTGATCGTCGCGAACGCGGTCAGCGTGGCGGGCGTTCGCTTCGACCGGACGCTGAGGAGTCCCAGAAACGGGATCAGGAACACGCAGGCGAGCACGGCAATGGCGACCGGCTCGTACGCGCCCCGGAGGCGCAGCTTTACGAATCCGGTCTCTTCCGGCAACCGGCCGTACCAGATGACCAGGTACTGCGCGAAGAACAGGTACGTCCAGAAGACCGTGAACGCGAACAGCATCTTGGCGATGTCGTGCAGGTACCGTGGTGGGATCGCATCGCGGAAAGTCCCCGATCGTAGCCGACACGTGACGATCGCCGTGATGCCGATCGCGCCCAGGAAGTACGTCATGAAGATCCAGGCCGGGAATAGCGTGGAGAACCAGTGGGGGTCGATCGACATGAGCCAGTCCCAGGCCCAGAACGTGACGATGACGGCGTAGAGAACGGCGTAGGCCGGAGCCAGCTTCGCCCGGACGCGGGTGGAGCGTTCGAGCTCCACGTCGATTCCCTGCCACCCGGCTGTCAGCCGGTCGTAGAGGTCGCGACGCCATCCGCTCACCCGGTCGCGGAGCCGGCCCAGGTCGGGCCGCAGCGACCAGTAGACCAGAGCGAGCGCGGCCGCGTAGAGGATCGCCAGCCCGACGGCCTGGCGAATCGAAAAGAAGGTGGAATCCAGCCACGATGCCTTCGCCGTGGGCGGATGCTCGACCCATTCGTAGACGTGCGGCAGCCCGAAGAGAAGCAGGATCATGATCAGGTACGACGCCGGCAGGAACGCCGTCAGACCCTCGGCGAACCGCCGCATCGGCCGGAGCCACTGGCCGTAGGCCGTCGTCGCGGCCGCCACCAGGGCAGCCCCACCTACGGCGATGCCGCTCCAAAGGGACCAATTCCAGACGAGCGCGGTCCACGCCCGGTCTGGTTCGCTGAGCACTCCGGCGATGAAGCCTGCGACGCCCAGCAGACAAAGAAGCACAGAAGCAGCGAAGGCCCCGCGCGGTCTCTCGTCCATGCTCGCGACGAGCTCGGACTCCTTGATCCGCGGGAGATCGTGTCCGTGGCCGCTCACGGCGCGCCTCCAACCGAGTCCGCAACAGGGGTGGGGGTCGAGGTGCTGGGAGGCCCGATCGGCAGCGTCCGGAGGTAGTTCACGATGTCCCACCTGGCCGTGGGCGGAATCCGGCTGTACTCGGGCATGAGCCCGCGTCCTTTGGCGATCACTGCGAACACGTAGGGGTCCGTGTAGCCCGCCACCCGCTCGGTTGCGATCGCGGGCACCGCCGGGAACACGCGCGTCAGCGGCCCGTCGCCCCTGCCCGTCCGGCCATGGCAGACGGCGCAGTAGGTGTCGTACCACGCACGCCCGGACTCGAGCGAGGTGGGAGACGACGGCTGAGTGTTCGACACGCGATCGTCGACGTTGGTCAGGTCGAACGCCGGCGGACCGTTCAACGGCACCGAGTTCGCAGGCGCCAGGAGCGGCTCGCGCTCGTGCGGCTCGATGGACGGCGGATCGCTCATCGTGCTGAACCACTCGCATCCCGCCAGCGGCAGGAGCAGGAGAATCACGAGAGCGCTACTCGGCCTCATCGGTCACCTCGATCGCGCCGAGACCGCTCAGGACCTGGCTGGCATTCTTCTTCCCCTCGTCCTCCGAGGCGTGCACGAAAACGCCGAACAGGTCCTCCGAGAACCGCGGGTGATACCCCGGCTTGATGGTGAGCGCCGGGATCCGGCTGAAGATGAATACAGCCGCCACCGAGAACAGCCCGCCCAGGAGCACGGTCAACTCGAACATGATCACGACCGTCACGGGGAAGGAGGACAGCGGCTTGCCGCCCACGTGCAGCGGCCAGGCGAAGAACGTCCAGTACGTCAGGACGAACCCGGTGATACAGCCCAGGATCCCACCGGTGATCGTGAAGTATCGGACCGGGCTGGGAGGACGATCCAGCTCGTCCTCGATCTCCGATGTCGGGATGGGCGAGAAGAGCGTGATGTCGTCCGCCGCGAACCCCTCCGCTTCGAGTGCGTTCACGGCGTGGGCCGCCTCCTCGAGCGTATAGAACGCGCCCCGCACTCCGCGCTCCATGACCTCGGCGCTCATGCGGTCTCCATCTCTTTCTTCTGGCGCTTCAACCGCGGGGGCAGGAGCTCCTTGAGCTCGGCGATGGCCATCGACGGCAGGAACTTGATGAACAGCAGGAACCACATCAGGAACCAGGCGAACGACCCGGCGGTGATCGCCATCTCCACCCACGTCGGGTTGTAGTAGTCCCACTGGTACGGCACGAACTCGTGGGCCAGCGACTGGATGATAATGACGAACCGCTCGAACCACATCCCGATGTTCACGAAGATCGACACGATGAACATCCAGAACCAGGACGTCCGCACGCGCTTGAACCAGAGGACCAGCGGAATGATGCAGTTGCACCCGTACATGATCCACGACGCCCACGCATACTGACCGAAGGCGCGGTCCCAGAAGATCGCACGCTCGTACGGCGAGCCCGAGTACCAGGCGGTCCAGACCTCCACCAGATAGGCGTAGAACACGATCGACGACGTCAGCAGCAGGAGCTTCGCCAGGCGATCGAGGTGGTACTCGTCGATATAGTCCTGGAGCCGGAACGCCTTGCGAAGCGGCACCACGAGCGTGATGACCATGGCGACCCCGCTGAAGATCGCCCCGGCAACGAAGTACGGGGCGAAGATGGTAGAGTGCCAGCCGGGAACGATCGCCATAGCGAAGTCCCAGGACACGACCGAATGGACCGACAGGACCAGCGGCGTCGCGAGGCCCGCCAGGAACAGGTACGCGCGGTTGTAGTGCCGCCACTGGCTGTCGGTCCCCTGCCAGCCGAGCGAAAGGGCGCCGTACAGCTTCTGCCGGAAGCGCGTCTGCGCCCGGTCGCGAGCGGCCGCGATGTCCGGGATCAGCCCCACGTACAGGAACACGGAGCTGATCGTGAAGTATGTCGAGATCGCAAAGAAATCCCACACGAGGGGACTTCGGAAGTTCGGCCACAAGAGCCGCTCGTTGGGATACGGCACCAGGTAGTAGAAGTACCAGACGCGGCCCAGGTGGATGAGCGGAAAGAGTCCTGCCGTCATGACCGCGAACACCGTCATCGTCTCGGAGATTCGGTACACGGCGGTCCGGAACTGGGCGCGGAAGAGGAACAGGATCGCGGAAATCAGCGTCCCCGAGTGCGCGATGCCGACCCAGAACACGAAGTTCGTGATGTACACGGCCCACATGATGGGAGGCACGTAGCCCGCCACGCCGAGACCCACCTTGATCTGGTAGATCTCGGCGATCACTCCGATGCCGAGCACCGTGAGGACGATGGCCATCATAGCCGCCCATCCGACGCCGGGACGCTGCAGCGTTGCGAGGACGTCGCGGTTGACGCGCCGGAAGACTCCGGCCTGCGCGCGCCCGCTCCTGAGGCTCGTGATATCGGTCACGCGTGGCTCCTCAATGCGCCCCGGCGGGCTCGGCGGCCGGCTCGGCGACCTCGATGCCGGTCCGGTCGGTGACGTGCTTGAGATAGAAGTTGGCGGGCCGCGTGTTCAGGTGCATGAGAGCACTGTAGGCCAGCGGGCCGCGTGCGAGTCGCGCCACGCGGCTTTCAGGATCCTTGAGATTCCCGAAGACGATCGCGTCGGTGGGACACGTCTGCTGGCAGGCGGTCTTGAGCGCCCCGTCGGGGATCACCGCGTCCGCCCCCTGATCCTTAATCGCGATCTTGGCCGCGTTGATCCGCTGCACACAGTAAGTGCATTTCTCCATCACGCCCTTCTCGCGCGCGGTCACGTCCGGGTTCAGACCCCAGTTCAGCGGCTCCGGCCACTCGTACTGGAACCAGTTGAAGTAGCGCACCTTGTAGGGGCAGTTGTTGGAGCAGTAGCGCGTCCCGACGCAGCGGTTGTAGACCTGGACATTCAACCCGTCCGGGTTGTGGTACGTGGCGTACACGGGGCATACCGGCTCGCACGGTGCGGCGCCGCAGTGCTGGCAGAGCATCGGCAGATGATGAGTCTCCAGCCGGCCGCCGGGCTTCTCCTCGAAATAACGCTCGATCCGGAGCCAGGTCATGAAACGGCTCTTCGCGACCCGCTCGGGGCCCACGAACGGCAGATTGTTCTCGGCGCTGCACGCGGTCACGCATGCGTTGCAACCGGTGCAGGCGTCCAGGCTGATCGCCATCCCCCAGCGGTAGGCGCCGTCCGGGTCGGAGTCCCGGACCACGCGGTCCACGGTGAGCGGAAGGTCCTCACCGACGATGTGCTGTTCGCCGTGGCTCTCGACCGCGCCGCCGGCCGCCAGGCGCAACGCCTCGGCCATCGGTACCGCCTCGGCGAGGTCGCGACCGTGATCGCTGTCCGATCCCTGATAGGTGAGCGGATGCACCCAGGCGCCGGTCCGCGCGAGCCGCACCCGCACCCCCTGCCAGGCGAAGCCGCCGCTGTCGGGATCCGCCGTCGGGGGGAGGAGCGCGATCGGGTTGACCCCACGACCGGTCGCGAAACGCCCCATCCGGTCGTGGCCGCGGCCCAGCGGCATCGCAAGCGTGTCGCGTCGGGCACCCCGGTAACGGACGACCGGCGCCTCGACGGAGCCGTGGCTCGACTCGATCGATATCACGTCGCCGTCCGCGAGGCCGAAATGGTCGGCCGTGTCGGGGTGGAGCTCGGCCCAGGTGTGCCAGCTGGACGTGGTGGCGGGATCGGGGAGCTCCTGGAGCCAGGGCCGGTTCGCGGTACGTCCGTCGTACATCGCGATCTGCGGGAACACGACGAGCGCGAACGTGTCCTCGCCTGAAGGGCCCTCGTACTCGGGCGGAGCGAAGTCCGTGGGCTCACCGCTGCCGGCCTCGCCGGTCGCCGCGGCCCCGACCCCGTCCTGCCCGAGATTCGCGCCCTCCGCCGGCTGACCCGAGGACGGCGCAACCGCCGCGCCCTCCCACACCCCTCCCGTCCTGAGGATTTCGGCCCAGGCACGCTCGTCCGGTGCGCGGTCGGTCCACGCGGTCCGCAGGTAGTCGTACCACGTTCCCTCCGGGGCAACCGCGGCGCCTTCGGCGTCGCCGACCGCGCGCCACAGGTCGAGGAGCACGTCGGGGGTCGCGCGGGTATCGAACACCGGACGCATCGCGGGCTGCTGGATTCCGGCCACCCCCTGCTGCGGCACCCAGTCCCCCCATGACTCGAGCGGAGTGTGATCGGGCAGGAGCCAGTGGCACCAGGCCGCCGTCTCGTCGAACACGGGGCTGAACGAGACGCGGAGCGGGACCTGCCGGAGCGCCTCTGCGAAGCCGAGCGCCGGGGGAAGGGTGAAGACGGGATTCGCGTCGGCGACGAACAGCGCTTCGACGCCGCCCGTTTGCATCTCGCTCACGAGTTCGACGATCGCCCGATACGAGCCCTCGACGGCACCGGTGACGGGCGTGGTCAATCGCACCGTGTCACCGACCGCGCCGCCGGCCCGGTTCAGGAGGGCGACCGCAGTGGCGGCTGCGGTCGCCTTGGGGTGCGCCGTGGAGATGCCACCCGGCAGCGCTACGCTCCGCCGCTCGCCGAACATGCGCGCCAGCCGCTCGATCACCGCCGGATCCACTCCCGTCGCCTCGCCGGCCCGCTGGGGCGTCCACTCGCCTGCTTCACCGCCGGCGCCGAGCACATTCGCCATCGCCAGGGCAATCAGATACTCGGTGCCCGGCTTCACCGAAACCCACTCGTCCGCATTCGAAGCCGTCATGGAAAGGCGCGGTTCGACGGCCACGAAGACCCCCTTCTCCACCGCATCGTCGCCTCGGAAGGCGTGCATCCGCGACCACTCGACCGCATAGCGGACAGGAGAGATCCAAGTCTCCAGGAACTCGGCGCCGAAGGAGATCACGAACTCGGCGCCTTCGATGTCGTAGCTCGGAATCACCGACTCTCCGAACACGCGTCGATTCGCTTCCAGGAGCGGCTCATAGGCGAACGCCTCGTAGACGACGCGACGGGCGCCGACGGCCTGCGCCCATTCGTCATAGAGCCGCTCGCGGGTCCCGGTCTGGAGCCCGGTCAGGAGGACGATCGATCCTCCCGTCCCCGCTGGCGCGCGCAACCGACGCAGCTCTTCGGCCAATGCCGACGTCGCGTTGGCCCACTGCGCGTCGACGTAATCGCCGTCGACCAGCCGTTTGACGCCTTTCAGCCGATCGGGATCGTAGAGATGCTGATGGGCAGCCTGCCCACGGGCGCAGAGCTTTCCGCGGTTCACGGGACTGTCGGGATTGCCCTCGAGCTTGATGACCCGCCCCTCGCGCGTCTTGACGTGCGTGCCGCAGCCCGCGGGACATTCACGGCACGTGGAGGCGAACCAGGTGGGGATCCCCGGCGTGATGTTATCCGGGGGCACCACATAGGGAATGAGAGACTGCGGTCCGACTTTGGCGTCGCACGCGGTGGCCGCACCGGCGCCCGTGATCCCGATCAGCTTGAGGAAGTCCCGTCTCTCCATGCTCCCTTTCGCCGTATCCTCAGTAGTGACAGACCGAACAGTCGTCGGAGGCTCCGCGATCCCGATGGCACGTCACGCACCAGCCCATCGTGAGCGGCGCTACGCGCGAGACCTCGTCCATCGCGCCGACGTTCCCGTGACACTCCGCGCACGTCACTCCCGCGCGAACATGCGGCTTGTGATTGAACTGAACGAACGCCGGCACGCTGTGCACCCGAACCCAGGGCACGGCCGTGGAATCGGCCGCGAACCCCAGCAGCTTCTGGATCTCGGTCCGGAACTCATCGGTCGTCCCGGCCACGAAGCGGTGGCAGCCCATGCACGTCCCGACCGGAGGGATGCCGGCTTCCTCAGAAACGTTCGCCGAGTAGTGGCAGTACGCGCAGGGAATGCTGTCGATTCCGACGTGGACCGAGTGCAGGAAGCGAATCGGCTGGACCGGAGTGTCTTCCCGGGCTATCTGCGCCTTCCACCCGGTTCTTTCGCAGGCGGACGCCCCAAAGACGAGCAGGATCGGCAGAATCGACCGTCGCCAACCAGACGCGTGTATCGGCATGCCTTCACCGGCGCGAGGTGAACATGGACGCGGACGTCGATGCTGGTGGAGCGCCCGCTCATTGGTCAGGCGGGGACGGTCGATCTCGCTCGAGGAGCGCCGAGAAATATGCTTGAGACGTCAAGGGTGTCAAGGGCCTATACCGGCGCGAATTGGTGGCCCCAACGGAACGAAACTCCGAGCGGCATCCCGGCGGAATCTCTGATCATATCGGCTCTGGCAAGGCCATCTCGAAGAATAACCGCCCTTGTGCCGATCCCGCCTGGAGTCGAGCCAGAGAGGCGCTTGCTCTCCCGCCCTTTACTCCCGCCCCCGTCAACTCCGATCTTCTTGCCATGTCTCACCCCACAGGCGTGGTCGCGTTCATGTTCACCGACATCGAAGGCAGCACGACGGCGTGGGAGCGCGATCGCGCCACGATGCAAGCGGCGCTCGTGGATCACGACCGGATCGTGCGGGCCGCAATCGAGCGAGATCACGGATACATCTTCAAGACTGTGGGGGATGCCTTCTGCGCGGCCTTCGCAGGGTGCCGCGAGACGGTGTCCGCCGCCCTGGCGATTCAACGCGACCTCTCCGCCCATGATTGGGGAATCTCTCTCCCCCCCACGGTGCGCATCGCGATCCACGCCGGAGAGGCCGACGAGCGAGACGGAGACTACTTCGGGACGAGCGTGAACCGGGTGTCGCGGCTGGTCGCACTCGGTCATGGCGGACAGATCCTCCTGTCCCAGACGGCCCGCGACCTCACGCGCGACGACCTGCCGCGCGACGTCACGCTGGACGACTTGGGCGAGCACCGCCTCAAGGATCTCCGCGAGCCCGAGCGGGTCTACCAGCTAGTCCATCCCGATCTTCCGAGCCGGTTTCCCGCGCTCCGGTCGATCGACCATCTGCCACACAACCTGCCGATCCAGCTCACGAGCTTCGTCGGGCGCGAACGCGAGATCGCCGAGATCCGGGCGATCATCCCCGCCAATCGGTTGGTGACGCTCACTGGCTCTGGCGGAAGTGGGAAAACTCGAATCGCCTTGCAGGTCGCGGCAGAACTCATCGGCACGTTCCCCGACGGAACGTGGTTCGTCGACCTGTCGCCGCTGACGGACCCCGCTCTGATTCCTCAGACGGTGGCACAAGTGCTGGGGGTGCGCCCCATACCCGGACGGGAGATGAGCGAAGTCCTTACGAGTTACCTCGCGCAGCGGTCCCTCATCGTCCTCCTCGACAATTGCGAGCACCTGGTCGAGGCCGCAGCCGAGTGGAGCGAGGGGGTGCTGAAGCAGGCGCGGAACGTCAGGATCCTGGCAACCAGCCGCGAGGCCCTGGGAACGACCGGAGAGGTCATACTAAGGGTCTCTTCGCTCGCCGTACCGGAGGCGGGGCACGAGGGATCCACCATTCCTCTCCACGACGTCGACCGTTACGAGGCCGTACGGCTCTTCGCGGAACGAGCGGCGCTGGTCGTTCCCGGGTTCAGGATCGACGATGCCAACGCCGCTGCTGTCGTCCAGATCTGCCGGCGATTGGACGGGATCCCACTGGCGATCGAGCTCGCGGCCGCCCGTGTCAGGCTCTTGACCCCGCAAGAGATCGCGGCTCGAATCGGCGATCGCTTTCGCCTATTGGCCGGGGGCCGCCGCGCCCTCTCACGCCACCAGACGTTGCGCACCGCCATCGATTGGAGCTACGACCTGCTCGATGACGAGGAGCGGAAGCTCTTTAGGAGGCTTTCGGTCTTCACCGGCGGCTGGACGCTGGAGGCGGCCGAAACGGTGTGCGAGGATGGCGGAGACGTGTTCGATCTTCTAACGCGTCTCGTCGACAAGTCGCTTGTCGCCGTCGAGCGAACCGAGACCAGCGAAACGCGGTACCGGATGCTCGAGACGACACGGCAGTATGCTCAGGACAAGCTCATCGAAGCCGGCGAGACGGCTGAGCTGATGGCGCGACACGGACAGTGGTGCCTCGACCTGGTGCGGCGCTATGCGGATAGCCGCCGCGGCTCGGAGGAAGAGATCCACACGCGCCGTCTGAGTCGCGACTATGAGAATGTCCGCGCTGCGCTGGAGTGGAGCCTGGCGAGCGAGGAGACCGCCGCGATGTCCTGGGAGGCCGTTTCTCGGCTTCCGTTCTACTGGTACCGGAGAGGTCTTCATGCCGAAGGGATCGAATGGATAGAGCGAGCGCTGTCGATCTCCGGAACGTTGCCTCTGACCACTCATATCGAGCTCCATTGCGGGTTGGCCACGCTCCATCTCTTCCACGGGGACTTCGCGCTAGCCCGGGACCACGGAGACGAAGCTCTCGCACTAGCGCGGGAGACCGGCGACGAGCAGAGCCTGCTCGCGGCGCTTACGACGGTAGCTAGGAACGGGACTTGGAGCTCCGAAGAACAGGGAGTCCGAGAGGCGATCGCGATCGGGGAAGAGGGCCTCGCTCTGGCTCGGAAGACCGGGGACGAGTTCCATCGATCGATCCTGTTGACCAATCTGGGCGAGGGGTTTCGAACCCTCGGCGACCTCGAAAGGGCCTTCGAGGTCAACCGCGAGTCCCTGGAGACCAGACAAGGCAGCGCGCGGGTCAGCAACCTGTACAACCTCGGTCACATCGCCCTCGAGCTCGGTGACGAGCAGCAAGCGGACGAGCGTTACGCGGAAGCGTACCGAGTTGCCCGCGAGTTCCGCGATCCGATGGGCCTCGTGAACCAGATCGGCGCGATCGCTCAGCTCTCGGCATTTCGTGGGCACCACGATAAAGCCGCCCGGCTTTTTGGAGCGTTCGAAACACACCTGGACCGAATGGGCATCGCAGAAACCCCGCCCGACCGCCGCACTCGTGAGCGGTTCCTCGTGATCAGTCGCGACGCGCTCGGCGTGGTCGAGTTCGGTAGAGCATGGGAGGAAGGAGGCGCGATGACGGTGGAAGAAGCGCTTGCTTTAGCTTATCAGGACCCGCTCGGCCGCGAGTCGGCTCCGGAAGGTTGACCCCGGTGTTGGTGGCCCCAACGGGATTCGAACCCGTGTTTTAGCCTTGA
Source organism: Gemmatimonadota bacterium (assembly GCA_025931135.1). GTDB lineage: Bacteria > Gemmatimonadota > Gemmatimonadetes > JACCXV01 > JAHWKZ01 > JAICNR01. The sequence goes on from JAICNR010000006.1 coordinate 35,322, forward strand.
GAGGGCTACGTCCTAGGCCACTAGACGATGGGGCCTTCCTGAAAGGAGCTGAAGAAATTACCCGCGATGTCGGCGATTGAAAAGGGCCTCCCGGGCGGCCCCGTTACTCGATCTCCCCTGCCCCCTCGGGGCGCCGCTTCTCCGAGTACATCCGATGGTCCGCTTCGGCGAGCTTCTCGTCGACGTTCTCCCCCGGATTCCGCACCGCAAGCCCCATGGAGACGCCGATTCTGGCGCCGGTGGGCACGGAGGGAGAGCTCTCCAACGCCTCCACCACCCGTTGCCGGATCCGCCGCGCCGCCTTTTCGGCGCCTTGCGCGTCCGTTTCCAGGAGCACGACCAGAAACTCGTCCCCGCCGTAGCGGATCACCGCGTCGATCGAGCGCACGTTCCGTTGCAACGCCTGCGCGAACGCCACCAGGATGTGGTCTCCCTGACGGTGGCCGTACTGGTCGTTGACGAGCTTGAAGTCGTCCAGGTCCAGCATCAGCAGCGCGAACGGCCGCTCGAATCGCTCAGCGCGGTCCTTCTCCGTTGGCAGGACCCGATCCAGGTATCGTCGATTGTAGACTCCGGTTAGCGGATCGGTGATCGTCAATCGGTCGAGCTCACCTCGCGCGCGATTGAGCTCGAGCGCGACCGCGAGCTGGCTGGCCAACGCCTGCAGGAGCAGAGCTTCGTCCTGATCGAAGGCATCGGTCTTGTCGCTTTCGACGTTCAGCACGCCGAGGACGCGGTCGCGGATCTTGATCGGGACCGCCAGCTCGCTCTTCGCCTCCGGCACGCCCGGCACGTAGCGCTCGTCGTTCCGCACATCGGGGACGTATAGGGGGGTCCCTTCGACCGCCACCCAGCGGGAGATTCCGCGCTCGCCTTTCAGAGAGATCCGCATCCCGCGGGTGCCGGCGGGATAACCGTGCTCGTCGACGATGACGAGCTCGTCCGTCTGATCGTCGACCAGGAGGATCGCGCAGTTGAAAAAGTCGAGGACCTTGCGGGCGACTTCGAGCACGACGCGGTAGATCGACCACTCGTCCTCGACGAGGGCCATCTCCTGGCTGAGCTCGCAAAGCGCCCGGAATCGGTCCGCCCGACTCGGTGTCTCGGCGGTGTCGGAGCTCACGTCGTGGTCGAACGGCGGAAGCGTGGTCGGAGAGGACTGCAGGTGGTGGCCATGGGTTCCGATCTGGGGATCTGCCCCCGCGACTCCTCTCCCGCGGCTTTCAGGGAATGGCGACCCGTCCGATGGGCGAACGTTACCCACTCCCCGGGACGAGGTCAACGAAGCGCGGTCAGGGGCTGACGGGGCGCGCCTTTTCTTCCAGGTACGCCATCACGCGCCTGGCTTCCTCCTCCGTCACCGGCCTGACGCTCATCATCGCCATGTTCGCGCGCATCCTGGCGATTACCGTCGGCCAATCGTCAGCGGTGTGGGCGAGGGGAGACGGCGTCTCGTGGCAGAAGCCGCATCGGCTCTCGAAGAACTCGGCCTCGGGTCCGGTCCCGAGCTCCTCGGCAGCCGCGACCGGCATCGCGTTCCGTTGCAGATATGCCACCAGGCTGTCGATGTCTTCCGCCGAGGGGGTCTGCGCGCTCGCCATTCCCGAAAGGAGATACTGGCCCAGGATCCCTCGCGTCATAGGCCCGCCCATCCGGTCGTGCAGCGTCTGGGCTCGCATGACCATCCGGCGCATGAGGATGGGCCATTCCTCCGCGGCGTGCATCTGGGGCGCCGGCAGCCAGTGGCACTGGATGCAATAGGCTTGCAGCAGCGAGGCGCCGCGGGCGTCGGGCTCGGGAAGGTCCGCCAGGTTGAAGTTGGGGGGCGGCAGGCCGGAGCCCATCGAGCTGACCATCCGCCACCGCTGACCTCGATCGAGACTGGCGGTGGCGATGCCGCCGAGCTCGCTGAGAACGGTATCGACTTCGGCGAGGATCTCCTCGGATTCCCCCTCGACTTGCGAATCCGGTCGTTGCCCGCAACCCGTGAACAGGATGAGACCGGACAGGAGTGTCCCGACGATCCCTGCGGCGCACCACTTCGAGGCCATCGACTCCTCCGGCTGGAGGTTACAGAAAGCGTCTGTTCCAGGGTTTCCCTGCACGGCAGGAACGCGCTGTCGGGAGGTTCTTCAATCTCTGTGCCGGGACTTTCCCCAGGTCAGCCCGCAGGCACGCTCCACACGCGGAGATCGTCGATCCACACCGTCCCCGCGCCCTCGATCAGGACGTTGAGCTCGATCGAGACGGGATTGCGGCACAGTCCCGGATTCGAGAACCGGACCTCCTGTGGGGCCCACTCGGAATTCCCGGTGACGGCGCTCCCGTATCCACGCACGAACGCCGCCTCCCCCTCGGCGGGCCGGCACCACATTTCCAGAACGGCCCGGCCACTCAAGCCGCTGCTGCGAAGAAACCCCGTGAAGGCCACCTCGCCCTGCACGGGCCCGAGGTCGTCGAGCCGGTACAGGCGCAGACGGCCACCCTGACTCGTCTGGACCCGCAGGCTCCCGCCACCGTCCTGCGACACCGCCGGGTCGAACGCGGCGTCGGCTCCGGGCGGGATCGCACCCTCGCTGAGCGGAAAGCGGGCGACCTCGATCGCGCCGGCGGTCCCCGGGCCCGAGTCGTGTCCGGGAGCGCCTTCGCCGCACCCGCCCAGCGCCACGACCCCGAGGAGGGCCAGCCCGACCGGGAGCTTCACGGCGCACCCGGCAGGCCAGTCGACGACGAGCGCGCCAGCTCGACCCAGCCGCCCGGGAAGATCCCGAGGCCGAGCACGCCCACCACGAGAATCAGCAGCGCGATCGCCGCCATCGCGGGAACCCGGGAACGGATCGGCGCTCGGTCCGAAGTCCACATGTACATGGCGACCACGACCTTGAGGTAGAAATAGGCCGAAATCACAGAGGCCAGGACGAGCAGGACTGCAAGCGGTACATGACCGGCCCGGACCGCCGCGGACAGGATCGCGAATTTCCCGACGAAACCCGCTGTCGGAGGAATGCCCGTCAGGCTGAACATGAACAGCGCCATTGCCGCTGCGAGCAGGGGATGGCGCCAGGCGATGCCGGCATAGTCGCGGGCGATCGAAGTGTTCTCCGTTCCCTTCTCCCCCAGGACGATCACGATCCCGAACGCGCCCAGCGTCATCAGAGTATACGCCGCGAGGTAGAAGAGAATCGCCGAGGTTCCCAGGTCGCTGTGCGCGACCAACGCCACCAGCAGGTAGCCCGCGTGCGCGATGGAGGAGTACGCCAGCATGCGCTTCACGTTCCGCTGCGGGATCGCCAGCAGGTTGCCGATGATCATCGTCAGGAACGCCAGCGTGGAGAAGATGACGAAGGGCACCTGCGGCTCCATGCC
>JAICNR010000224.1 GCA_025931135.1 Gemmatimonadota bacterium
CATCTGCGTCGTTGGGCGCCGACGTCTTGCGGGGGCGGACCGATGTGTAAGCCACGGAACAGCCACGGCGCGCGCCCAGCCACAGGGGCGGTTGGGGCGCCCACAGTTCTCCGGGCGGGCGGGCACGGCCCCCCCCACCCGCCCCCTTCCATCCCCGCGCCCCGCGCCCCCCCCGCGCCCAACACACTGTACCCCCCCCCTAACACCGCGCCCCCCAACGACGCAGATGAGCCGTTTCCAGCGACCGAAACTCGAGTGGATCGGCGGGAGCGGGGAGCCGAGTCCCGCGCCGTTCGCGCGGGCACGGCTCGCCAACGGGATCCGGGTGCTGGTGCGGCCGAACGCGGCCATCCCGGTCGTGGCGGTGGACTGCTGGATCGGCGTCGGCACGCTCCAGGAGACGGACGATCACGCCGGCATCTCCCATTTCCTCGAGCACATGTTCTTCAAGGGCACGCGACGCTACCCGCTCGGGACCATGGACCGCATGGTCAAGGAGATGGGAGGCTACAACAACGCCGCGACCTCGATGGAATACACCCATTACTACATCGTCGCGCCGGCCGAGCACGCGTGGGAGGCGGCGGACCTCCTGGCGGATCATCTCGCGGACCCGTCGCTGCCTCCCGACGAGCTGGAGCGGGAGCGGCAGGTCGTCAAGGAAGAGATTCGACGGAAGGACGATTCGCCTCACGGGCGCCTCTATACGGCGTTGACCGAGGCGGCCTACGGCACGACCCCGTACGCGCGCGAGGTCCTGGGGTCCCCCGAGTCGCTGGACCGGATCGACCCCGAGGTCATGCGGGGATGGTGGCGCGACAACTACACGGGGGAACGGATCGTCGTCGCGATCGCGGGGGACGTCGAGGCGGAAGTCGCGGTGGCGGAAGCGGCGGCCCGCTTCGGGGGCCTGCCGGAGGGCGCCCCGCGTACCAAAGCGCCGGACCCGCCCCAGGTCATGCCGAGCTCGGTGGACGTTCCCATGGACGTGGCGCAGGGCTATCTCGCCTGGGGCTTCCCGATCCCCGGTCGCGAAGACCTCGACGCACTGTGCGCGCTTGAGGTGGCGGCTACGATCCTCGGCGACGGTGAGACTTCGCGGCTCCACCGCCGCCTCATCGACGAGCTCCGACTCGTGACCGAGATCAATGCCTGGACGTACGGGCTCGACCGCGCCGGCCTGATCGGCATCTCGGGGGTCTGCGCGCCCGATCGGCGCGCCGCGGTCGAAGGCGAGATCGCCGAGATCGTCGACGCGGCCGTGCGTCACGGTGTGAGCGAGACAGAGGTGCGCCGCGCGCAGACGATCTTGACGGCGGATTTCGCATACGAGAATGAAACGAACGCCGCGCTCACCGGGACGCTCGGGGAGTTCGAGACCCTGTACGGGGCGGCGGAGAGCTATCGGGACGTCCTGCGCGGTGTGGCAGCCGTCACGCCCGAGCGGGTGCGGGAGGCGCTGGAGCCGCGCCTGTCCCCGGACCGGGCGGTACGCGCCTGGGTGGGCCCCGATGGCGCTTGAGCACGAGCGTCACGTTCTGGCCTGCGGCACCATCGTCCTGACCCGCCCGCTCGAGGCCAACGACATCGTAGTCGCCCGGGCCTTCGTTCCCATGGGCCCGCTGTATGAAAGCGACGAGGAAGCGGGGATCTCTTCTGTGGTCCAGGGAGTCCTGACGCGAGGCACGCAGCAACGTTCGGCATCCGAAATGCAGGACGCGCTCGCCGATCTCGGCGCGGAGATCGACGCCTCGACGGGGAGCGATCTCGGCAACGTGTCGATGCGCGCGACCTCCGGAACGTGGGAAAGGGTCCTGGACCTGTTCGTGGAGACCCTGACGGCGCCCGCCTTCGATCCGCGGGAGGTCGAGACCGAGGTCGAGCAGACGCTGGGCGCGCTGGAGGCGCGCGAGGACCAGCTCATGGCCCGCGCGACCGATCTCTTCCGGGACCTGTTCTACGGGCTGCATCCATACCGCAAGCGCGTGTTGGGCTTCCGCGAGACCGTCTCCGCATTCGACCGCGAACGAGTGGCGGCCGCTGCACGGCGATTCTACCGCCCGTTTCCGCCGATCCTCGTTGCGGTGGGCCGCTTCGACAC
>JAICNR010000029.1 GCA_025931135.1 Gemmatimonadota bacterium
CCCGCTCCCCTTGGTCGTGAAGAATGGATCGAAGATCTGCTTGATATGATCGGGGTGGATACCCGCGCCGAAATCCTTCACCATGATCCGGACCTTACCCTGCGCCTCGTGCGCACGGACCTCCACCCGGCTCCCCGCGGGAGAGGCCTGGACCGCGTTCTTGACCAGGTTCAGGAGCGCGCGCTTGATCTGCTCGACGTCGGCATGGACCGCGAGGTTCCGGTCCGGCATCTCGACCTCGATCTCGACACCTCGTGCGTCCGCATCCCCTGACAACAGGAACAGTACGTCGTCGACCACTTCGCGCAGGCCGAACGCCTCGACCACGGCCTGCCGCGGCCGCGCGTAGATCAGGAACTCGTTGATGATCGTCTTGAGGTGCTGGACCTCGCGGATGATCTTCTCCAGATGCGACCGGCGCGCGTCCTCTTCCTCCATCTCGTCGCGGAGTAGCCCGGCGAAGATCTCGATCCCGCCGAGCGGGTTCCGGATCTCGTGAGCCACCCCGGCGAGCATGGTTCTCAAATGCCGGTCTCGGCGCACGATCCCGCGGCGCATGTTCTCGAGCGCATTTCCCAGGTACCCGATCTCGTCACTTGAATCGACGTCCACCGGCTCTCCGAGATCGCCGCGCTCCATCCGCTCGGCGGACGAGACGAGCTTGCCTATCGGCCCCGAGAGCGTCCGCGCGAACACGAAACCGACCACGACGGTCAGGAGGATCGCGATCAGCGACATCAGGATCGTGGTGCGCCGGAAGTCGCGGAACACCTCGAGGAAACCGAGCGAAAGGTCGACGCCCAGGATCGCGACGATCGCCTCCTGCGTCTGGGCTTCGTCGACATACCCGACCAGCGGGACGAGCGCCGACTGGTACACGTTGCCACGCTCGTCGCTGAACGGCTCAGTGACGACGGCTTCGCCCTGGAACGCACGATCGATCTCGGGCCCGTAGTTCCGGAGGCCAGGCGCCACCGCGCCGGCGTACATCCGGACCGTGTCGGTCGTGGCCAGGACCCGTTGTCCGCGGTCGAACACGTAGGCCTCGCGGACCCCCAGCCGCTGTTGCATCGCCCGCAGATGGCCCTCGGCCAACTCCTGGGTCCGCGGCCCGACCTGATTCACGAGCGCGGTGGTCGTCAGCGGATCGATCACCAGCGCGCCGGCCTCCGCCACGGCCAGGAGCCGGTTCTCCGTCTCCCGCCGCACGTGGGCGGTAGCCACTCTGTACCACACCATCGCGCTCGCCACCACGAGCGCGGTGACGAGCAGGATGAACGTGACGATGAGCTTCGTCCGGATCCGGTTACGGCGTTCGTTCATGTGAGCGATCTCGCTGTCGCAAAATACGTTAGGTCCGGTGTCCCGTCAAAATACTCGAAGCCCGACCGGCCCCTGCCGCCGCCTCGCGTCAGTGGGTCAGCGCGTAGACGAAGACGTTGGCCCCCATCTGCAGGGCGGCCCGGCGCACGGCCGGAGGGTCGCCGTGCACGTCGGCGTCCTCCCACCCGTCTCCGAGATCCGAGTTGAACGAATAGAAGAGGACCAGCCGCCCGTCGTGATATACCCCGTACCCCCGCGGGGGGCCCCCGGTATGCTCGTGGACTTTAGGCAAGCCGGATGCCAGCGGGAACGCGGCCCGGTAGATCGGGTGGTCCGCCGGAAGCTCGACGAGCGGCTCGTCGGGGAAGACGCGCCCGATCTCCCGCCGAAGGGTGGAGTCGATCCCGAAGTTGTCGTCCGCGTGGAGGAAGCCCCCGTTCGTCAGGTAGGCACGGAGGGCGCGGACCTCGGCCTCGGTAAGCCGGATCTCCCCGTGGCCGGTGAGATAGAGAAGGGGGTAGCGGCCGAGCTCGGGATCGGTCGCCGTCACCACGGCCTCGCGGTCGGCCGTCGGGAGCGCCAGCTCCTCGCGGACGAACGCGAGCAAGTTGGGGAGAGAGCTCGGATTCCCGTACCAGTCCCCGGGCGCGTAGCGAAGCCTCGCGACCGTGAGCTCCGTATCGGGTGGTGTGTTCGCACGGCCTCCCAGACCCTGCGCGGCCGCGGGGACCGCCGGCGCGCCGAGGGCCAGTGCGGCCGCGAGGGCGGCCGCCGTGCGGGCTCCGGGCTTCATCCCTGGGTCTCCTCCTCGTGGACGGCGCGGTAGATCGCGTTCCGCTCGCCGGGATACACGCACGCCAGGACATCCGTCAGTGCGCGCGCGGAGAGCTCGGCACCCGTCCGGTCCGCGCGGAGGGCCCGAAGGGCATCGGGCCAGGGGACGGCGCGCGGCGCCCGGCCTTCGCCTGCTCCCGCCACCACGATCACGCACTCCCCCCGCAAACGTCCCTCGCGAGCCGCGAGTTCATCCGCCACCTCGCGCGCCCCTCCGCTCAGGAACTCCTCGTGGAGCTTCGTGATCTCCCGAGCGAGACAGATCCGCCGCTCCGGATCGACCGCCACGATCGCCTCGAGCGTGCCCGGCACGCGGGTGGGCGCCTCGAAGACGACGAGGGTCTCGGAGCGCGCGAGCGCCTCGCGCCACCACGCGGCGCGACCCTTCCGCGGCGCGAACCCGAGGAACGCGAAGCGATCGGTCGGAAGCCCGCTCGCGGCGAGCGCGAGGACCGGGGCGCTCGGCCCCGGCACCGGGACCACCCTGGCACCCGCCCGCCGCGCGGCTACGACGAGGCGATACCCCGGATCCTGGATCGCGGGCATCCCCGCCTCGGAGACGACCGCCACGTCCTCGCCGGCCGCGAGCCGCGCCACCAGCGAGGGCGCGACCGCCTCCGCGTTGTGGTCGTGGTAGGCTACGAGCTCGGGGGCCGGGACCCCCATCCAGGAGTAGAGCGCTCGACAGGTTCGTGTGTCCTCGCACGCGACGACCCGGACGCGCGCCAGGACCTCGCGCGACCGTGGCGCCAGGTCGCCCAGGTTTCCGATCGGCGTCCCGACGAGCCAGAGGATCCCCGGCGCCGCCGGGCTCACTCTGGCTCGCGGCGAACGTCCGCGCCCAGCGCCCGCAGGCGTCGGGCGATGTCCTCGTACCCGCGATCGATCTGGTGGACGTTCTGGATCACGGACTCGCCGCGGGCGGCGAGCGCGGCGATCAGGAGCGCCATGCCGGCGCGGATGTCGGGGCTCGAGATCTGGGTCCCGGCGAGGCCCGCCGGTCCGGTCACCACCACGCGGTGCGGATCGCAGAGAATGATCCGCGCCCCCATCCGCTGGAGCTGGTCGACGAAGAAGAGCCGGCTCTCGAACATCTTCTCGTGGATCAGGATCGTCCCCCGCGCCTGTGTCGCGACCACGACCATGATCGACGTCAGGTCCGCCGGAAACCCCGGCCACGGCGCGTCGTCGAGTTGCGGCACCGCCCCACCCGCATCGTCCACGATCTCGAGCCGCTGACCGCCCGGCACGAGGACGTCGTCCCCATGGATCTCGAGCGCCACGCCCAGCCGCTCGAACCCGAGCCGGATCATCGGAAGGTGCTCGACGCCGGCCATCCGGATCCGGAGCTCGCCGCCCGTGACGGCCGCCAGGCCGATGAACGAGCCGACTTCGATATGGTCGGGACCGATCCGGTGCGTGCAGGGACCGAGCGCGTCGACGCCTTCGATCTCGAGCCGGTTCGTACCGATCCCGCCGATCCTCGCCCCCATCCCGAGCAGCATCCGGCAGAGCCCCTGGACGTGCGGCTCCGAGGCTGCGTTCGCGATCCGCGTCGTGCCGCGTGCGCGCACCGCCGCCATGATCGCGTTCTCGGTCGCCATGACGCTCGCCTCGTCAAGGAAGATGTCCGTCCCCGTGAGTCCGCGCGGCGCCTGGAGGACGAACTCCCGTTCCTCGAGCGCGATCTCGGCACCCAGGGCGCGGAACGCCAGGAGGTGGGTGTCGACCCGGCGGCGACCGATCTGGTCGCCGCCCGGAGCAGGCAGATGCACCCGCCCGCGGCGCGCGAGGAGCGGCCCCGCGAGAAGGAACGAGCCGCGGATCCGGCGCGCCATGTCGAGGTCCGGAGCCCCCGCGACCGTCGTGTCGACCGTCACCGCATGGTCTTCCTTGGCGACTGTGCACCCGAGGGCTTCGAGAAGACCCACCATCGTGCGGATGTCGGCGATGTCGGGGACGTTCTCGATCCGGACGGGCGCCTCGGTCAGAAGCGACGCGGCGAGGCACGGCAACGCCTCGTTCTTGTTTCCGGCGGGGATCATCTCGCCGTGGATCGGCCGGCCCCCGACGACGACGAGCTGCTCCATCATGCCTCCCTTCCGTCGGCCAGCGCGAGCACCCCGCGCGCGACGCCGGCCAGGTCCCGCCAGCCGGCCAGGAACTCCAGGCCGGGGGTCGCATCGATCCTCCGCCGCGCCTCGGCGTCCTGCCCGCGCCCCACCTCGAGCGCCAGGAGCCCGCCCGGCGCGAGGCAACGGGGCGCATCCTCCACCGTAGCTGCGATCGCCTCGGTGCCCGCAGGCCCGGCGAACAGCGCGCCCGCCGGCTCCCAGCGCGCCACCTCGATCGGGAGCCCGGCGATGTCGGAATCGGCGACGTAGGGGAGGTTCGCGACAATCGCGTGGAAGGTCGGGCCCGACCGGAACGCGGAGAGCCCGTCCGCCGCCACCCACGCCATGGCCGCGGCACCCACCCGGGCGCCGTTCTCCCTCGCCACCGTCAGCGCCTCCACGCTCCTGTCGCTCGCCACGACCCGGCGCACCCCCTCGAGCTCGACGGACAGTGCGCACGCGATCGCGCCGGATCCCGTTCCGAGGTCCAGGATCCGCCACCCGCTGTCCGGCGCACGACCCCGGCCTGCGCGCGCGCGAGCCCACTCGAGCACCTCGGCGACGAGCCGCTCGGTCTCTGGCCGCGGGACGAGCACCCGTTGGTCTACGGCGAGCTCCAGGCCGCGGAATCCCGCCACGCCGGTGATGTACTGAACCGGTTCGCCGACCATTCGGCGCTTCACCCGGGATCGATAGGAAGCGAGCTCCTCCGAGCTCAGGGGCCGATCGTAGCGAAGGTAGAGATCGAGCCGGCGGCAGTCGAGGACGTCGGCCAGCAGGTGCTCGGCCGAGAGCCGCGGCTCCGCGACACCACGCTCCTCCAGGAATGCGGTCGTGGTTCGCAGGATGGAGAGCACGGTCCAGCCGTCGCCCGGGCGACGGCCGTGGTCGGTCAGGCCGTGCGGACGGCGAGGATCGCGTCCTCGTCGTCGTCCTCGTCGGCGAGTATCCACTCGATCGTCAGCGGATGATCGGGATTCTCGTTGACGTACGCCTCGAGCATGTCGACCTGCTCGGAGTCGATCTGGCAGGCGAACAGGCCGCCGGGGCGGAGCCGCCGACCGGCCGCGTCGGCCAGGGAACGCAGGAGGTCGTCGCCGCTCGGCTCGCCGAAGAACGTCTCCATGGGCTCCCAGCGGATGCTCTCCTCGGTCAGGTAGATCTCGTCGCCGGGGTTCAGGTACGGCGGGACTGCGACGATCATGTCGAACAAGGGCTCCGGCCGGGACCACTCGAGCCAGTCTCCCGCGAGCGGCACGACTTTGCGCTGGACTCCGTGGCGGCGGGCATTCCGCCTGACGAGCTCGAGTGCCTGGAGCGAGACGTCCACCGCCCACACGCGGCGTGGCGCGAGCGGTCCGAGCGCGAGCGACACCGCCACCGCGCCGCTCCCGGCACCGAGCTCGGCGACCCGCCAGCCTCCGCGCGGCCGCTTCTGTTTCGCAGCCCACTCTTCGATTTCGTCGCACATCCGCTCGCTCTGAGCCCGCGGCACGAACACGCCGTGTTCGACCTCCATCGCCCGGTCGCGGAAGTCCACCACGCCGACGATGTATTGGAAGGGCTCGTGGGTTTCGCGGCGGGCGAGCAACTCACGGTACCGCTCTTCGGCGGCAGGCTCGACGCGCTGCCGTAGGCGCCGACTCAGGACATCCGGATCCTCCAGTTCCCCGAGAGCGGCGGCCAGGAGCCACAGCGCACTCGTGTCCGGAAACTCGACGTCGCGCTTGGCGAGCTGCCGTTCGCCCTCGTCGAGAAGCGATCCGATCGTGCTGGCCGGGCGGGCGCGCTTCGCGGCCTTGCTCCCCGCTCGCTTCGCGCTCCGGGCGCTCATCCGGCAATCCGCTCCGCCTGCTCGGCGAGCGCGAGCGCCTCGATCAGCTCGTCGAGATCGCCGCCCAGCACGTCGGCCAGCTTGTGGAGCGTGACGTTCACCCTGTGATCGGTGACCCGGCTCTGCGGGAAGTTGTAGGTGCGGATCTTGGCGCTCCTGTCGCCGGTGCCGACCTGGGCGCGCCGCGATTCGGCACGGGCAGCTTCCTGTTCGGCGATCTTCCGGTCGAGGAGTCGGCTGCGGAGCACCTTCATCGCCTTCGCCTTGTTCTTGTGCTGGCTCTTCTCGTCCTGACACTGGACGACGAGGCCGGTCGGGAGATGGGTGACACGGACCGCAGAGTCCGTCGTGTTGACGCTCTGGCCGCCGGGCCCGGAGGAACGGAAGACATCGATCTTGAGCTCGCTGTCGTCGATCTCGACGTCGACTTCCTCGGCTTCCGGCAGAATCGCGACGGTCGCGGCCGACGTGTGGATCCGACCCTGCGACTCCGTCGCCGGCACCCGCTGCACTCGGTGGACGCCGCTCTCGTGCTTGAGTGTTCCGTAGGCTCCTGCGCCGTGGACGAGCGCCACCGCTTCCCTCACGCCCCCCGTGTCCGACGGCGTGAGGTCGATGATCTCGACCGGCCAGCCGCGCCGCTCGGCGTAGCGGGAGTACATCCGGAACAGGTCACCGGCGAACAGCGCGGCCTCCTCGCCACCCGTACCGGCGCGGATCTCGAGCACCGCATCCTTCTCGTCCAGCGGATCGCGCGGTACGAGACGGCGCTTGAGCTCGTCCTCCAGGCGCTCGACATCCAGCTCGAGACCGGGAACTTCGGCCCGCGCCAGCTCGCGCAGATCCGGATCGTCGGATTCGCGCAGCATCTCCCTTGTCTCGACCAGATGCCGACGCGCCGTCTCCCAAGCCGCGGCGGCCGCCACGACGGGGGCGAGCTGACTATGCTCGCGGCCCAGATCGCGGAGCCGCTCGGGATCACGGGCAACCGCGGGGTCCGTCAGGGCCGCTTCGATCTCGGCGAATCGCGCGCGCAGCTCCTGGATGCGGGGGATCAGATCCATGTTCTCCGTCGGGTGTCGGTCGCCGGCCGAGTCGGGCCGGCGGTCCAGAAACGAGAAGAGCAGGGTGGCCTCGCGGCCCCCTGCTCCGTTCGGGCTCGGCGCGGCGCGCCGCGCCGCGGGCGATCGTTAGGCCTCGACCGCGGTCTCCGCGTTCTCTTCGACGTCCCCCGCTCGCTCCGCCAGGCCGTACTTGGCGCGAAACTTCTCCACGCGACCCGCGGTGTCGACGAGCTTTTGACGACCGGTGAAGAACGGGTGGCAGCTGGAACAGATCTCCACGTGGATCTCCCCCACCGTCGAGCGCGTCTCGATCACGTTGCCGCAGGCGCAGATGATGCGGGCGGCCTTGTATTCGGGATGGATTCCGGACTTCATCGTCATGCTCTCCCTGGATTCGGCGGCGTCCCGCGGGCTGCCGCGTCGCTTTCATCTATCGGAAACGAATGAATTTAGCCGCGACGCCGGGGTCCGACAAGCCAGAGCACCACGAGCGCGAGCAACGAGGCCATCGGCACCCACGGACCCCACCGCGTGTACGGGGTTTCGATCCCGCTCAACGGAAGCTCGGCCACCACGAGCCCCGGCACATAGAGCCCGGTCCGGGCGCGGTAGCGGCCGATCGGATCGACCCAGCCGGAGATCCCCGTGTTCGCCGAGCGTAGGAACGAGACCCGGTTTTCGACCGCCCGGAGCGCGAGGTGGCTCGCGTGCTGGTACGGTGCCGCCGTGCGGCCGAACCAGGCGTCGTTCGTGATGTTCAGGAGAAAGTCCGCCCCGTTCCGGACCAGGGCGCGCGACGAAGCCGGGAACACGGACTCGTAGCAGATGAGTGCGCCGAACCCCTGCCCATCCACCTTCCACGTCGTCCAGCCGCTCCCGGGCGCGAATTGCCCGGTCCACGCGCTCAACCGCTCGAAGAACCCGCTCAGTTGGCCGGGCAGGAACGGGACTCGCTCCGCGACCGGTACGAGGCGACGTTTCGCGTAGCGGCCCGGCAGGATGGAATCCCCGGAGACGAGGTAGGCTGCGTTGTAGACGCGGAAGTCGGCAGCGTCCGCGCCGCTCCGCCCGTCCAGCGTGTCGGCGTCGTTGGTCCCGGTGAAGATCGGAACCCCGATCTGGCGGGACAGGCCGGTGACCAGCGCGCGGGCGCGCGGGTCGTAGCGCAGGTACCCAGGAACTGCGGACTCTGGCCACACGACGAGGTCGGGAGCGGATTCCGCGGCCGCCAGCGTCAGCGACCCGAGGCGACGGTAGGTCTCGTCGACGAACGCCGGGTCCCACTTCACCTCCTGCGGCACGTTCGGCTGGATCGCGGCCGCCCGCAGTGTGGGCCAATCGCCGATCCGGCTCTCCAGGTCCGAGATCCGCCACCCGCCGTAGGCGGGGAATGCCCCCGCCAGGGCGATCGCGATGGCCGCGACGCGTTTCCTGCGCGTGCCGGGAAGCGGCCGGAGGAGCCGGTAGAGCGCGGCGGAGAGCGCGGTCAGCCAGAGCGTCAGCAACCATACTCCGCCGAGCTCCGCCGACTGGATGAGGAGGGGGTAGGACGCGAGCGCGTCCCCCGCGACCGCCCAAGTGAACCCGAGATCGCCGAACGAACGGAGCCATTCGACTGCGGTCCACGCCAGCGGGAAAGCGACGGCGACCGGGACCCCGCGCCCGCGGCCGTACGCGACGGCAAGTCCGGTGAGGCCGCCGTTCAGCGCCAGGATCAACACGGAGGCCACGTACGCCGGTACCGCCATCGCGCTGAAGCCGCTCAGTCCCGCGATCCAGTACAGAAGCGCGCCGAAATGGGCGAGTCCGAACAGGTAGCCGCCGACGAAACCGGTCCGGGGGCGGATCACCGGGTTGCGATCGAGGAACGCCAGGAAGGGCCACAAGCCCAGGATGGCCAGCGGCAGGACATCCAGCGGCGGGTACGCGAGCGCGAACAGGACGCCGCCCGCCGGCGGCCACCACCACCATGGCGCGACCGGCGGGCGACCTCTCGGATCCGCTGTCACGCGTGTCCGCTCGCGGAGATCTCGTCCAGTCGAACCTCGCGGCCCTCGGCGGCTGCGAACCGCACCGCGTCCAGCGTGCGGGCGAGCGTCCGCTGCTCACTCAGGGGCGGCGGCTTCTCGCGTCCGGCTGCCACCGCCGCGAAGAACGCCAACTCCCGCTCGTATGACTCCATGTAGATGTTCCCGATCCGCCGCCGGGACTCGGGAGTCACGTTCACGAGATTCCCGTAGAGATGCTGGAAGACGCGGAGAGGATTGAGGAGGCCCGACCCGGACGTGCCGTACAAGTCGAGGAAGTGGTCGTATTCCTCGTTCTCGACGAGGTAATGCCAAGAGACATCGAGGCTGATCGAAAGTCCGCCGGCGCACGTCAGCGAGATCACGGCGGAATCCTCGACGTCGACGTCCGGCATGTGATAGTAGAATGACGCGCTCGCTCGCTCGGGCGCCGGGTATCCGCAGAGCCACAGCGCGAGGTCGAGCATCTGAATTCCCAGATCCATGACCACGCCGCCGCCCGACTTCGCGCGCACGTACTGCCAGGCGCCCGGCTTCACGCGATCGCGCCGCTTGAGCCAGCCGGCCCGGGCGTGGAACACTTCCCCGAGCGCGCCGTCCTGGATGAACCTCCTCAAGAGGATGGAATCGTCGCGATAGCGGTTGTTCATGCCCACGACCAGATTCTTGCCGCTCTTCTGCTGCGCCGCGAGAACGGCCTCGACTTCCGCGGCGTTCAGGCCGAGCGGCTTCTCGCAGAGAACGTGCTTGCCCGCCTCCAGACACCGGATCACCGCATCTGCGTGCTGATGGCTGGGCAGACAGATGTCGACCGCGTCGAGCTCGTCGAGGCCGAGAAGCTCGTCCAGTGACCTGACGGCGTGCGCCACGCCGGTCCGCTCACGCAGCGCACGCAGCTTGCCGGACTCCGCGTCGCAGATCGCGACCAGCGTACCGTTCCGGAGCCGGCGATAGGCGGGCAGATGCGCGGTCTGAGCGACCGCGCCGGCCCCCACGAGGCCGATCCGGATCGTCCGGTCGTTCACGTCAGTTGGCTCCGGGCGCTAGAGGTCGGATTCGATGCGGGAGATGAGCGCGTCGACGAGCTCCTCTTCCGCGATCGTGTGCTCTTTCTCGCCCTTCAGGTAGAGAAGGCCCTTGCGGACGCCGCCGGCTATTCCGATGTCTGCCTCGCGGGACTCTCCGGGGCCGTTCACGGCGCAGCCCATCACCGCGATCGTGATGTTCTTGTCGAAGTGGGCAGTGCGCTTTTCGACCTCCGCCGCCAGCTTGTGGACATCCACTTCGGCCCGCCCGCACGAAGGGCAGGCGATCACGTTGACACCGCTCGGTCGCAGGTCGAGGACCTGGAGGAGCTTCTTCGCGACCCGGGTCTCGATCACCGGGTCGTCCGCGAGCGAGATCCGAATGGTGTCGCCGATCCCTTCCGAAAGAAGGGTCCCGAGGCCGGCACACGACTTGATCGTCCCGGCCTCGACCGGGCCCGCCTCGGTCACGCCGAGGTGGAGTGGATAATCACGCTCGTCGGCGAAGCGCCGGTAGGCCTCTATCATGCGTGGGACGTTGCTCGACTTGAGCGAGACGATGATCTCCTGAAAGTCCATCCGCTCGAGGATCTCACAATGTCTGATCGCCGACTCGACCATCCCGCGCGCAGTCGGCCCTCCGTCTCGCTCCAGGATATCCTGCTCCAGGGAGCCGCTGTTCACGCCGATCCGAATCGGCACGCCTCGCTCGCGCGCCTTCTCGACCACGGCACGAACCCGCTTCTCGCCCCCGATGTTTCCGGGATTGATGCGCAGCTTGTCGATGCCCGCGTCCAGCGCGAGCAGCGCGATCCGGTAGTTGAAGTGGATGTCAGCGACCAGCGGGATCGAGATCCCGGCCTTGATCTCGGGCAACGCCTCGGCACTGGCCTCGTCCGGCACCGTGACCCGCACGATGTCGCAGCCGGCGACCTCTAGGTTGCGGATCTGCTGCAGCGTGGGGTAGATGTCCGTGGTCTTCGTGGTCGTCATCGACTGGACGGAGACGGGGGCGTCCCCACCGATCGTGACCTTCCCCACCTTCACGGGCCGTGTCCTGCGTCGCTCCGGCATGGAGTCAAGGTACCCCGGCCCGACCCCTCTCTCAAGTCGCCGGAGGAGCCTGTCTGACGGGAGAACGGGACCGGTCACAGCACCTCGAGGACGAAGGCCGCCGCCGGCCAGCCGCTGCGCGTATCCGCCCGCCGTTCGGCGAGGGCGTCGCGAACCGCGTCCTCGGGAGCGACGTAGAGGATCGCGTACCAAAGAGCCGGATCCGCCCCCCGCCCCATCCGCAGATCGAGGCCGAACGAGCGGTCCCCGGGGTTCCAGCGAATCGCCCACGGCGGGACGATCAGCGCTTCCTCACCGCCGTCCGGGTAGGAGCCTCCCGGGGGCGGCGTTCCAAGATCGACCCACGGGCGGACTGCCGGCTCCCGGGACAAGACGAGCATGAGCGGGCGGATGCCCGATTCCCGAAGCCGACCGGCCACGAACGCCTCCTGCCCTGGCAGCACCCGGCCGGGCGAGGTCAGCGTGGCAACGGCGGTGACGAATTCCTGCACCACGTACACGGCACCGCGCGCGGCATCGACCGCGATCCCGACCCCCAGCCGCGCGCGGTGAGGATCGAGGATCGCTTCCCGGTGCCCTTCCGAAGACATGAGCCACGCCTCCGCGTCGCGAATGTCGAACCGCTCCCAGGGATCCACGCCCGAAGGCTGGACCCCTCCCCGCCGCTGCGACCGGAACACGTTCTCGCGCACGTGACCGGTCCCGCCCGCGGCCGCGTAGCGCTCGTACGGCGCCCGACCGTCCGCGCTGTAGTGGCTGAGGAAGCCGCCGGCCGCCATCTCCGCCGCGTGCTCCTGCGCGACCACGGTGGCCAGGGAATCGAGGACGACGGGCGGCCGTCCATGCCGCGCACGATCCGCGTTCACCTCCGCCACCATCTCGACGCGCGCACGCGCGTACCGGTCGCGGATCGGAACGGTGGAGACACCCCCGTCGGGCGCCGGCTCACGAGAGTATGGCGTCGCGCACGCGAGCAAGATCGCCGCGAGGGCGGACCGGCAGGCGGGGGCCGTAGCCCGGGCGAAACGGGCGCACGAGCAGCCATGGACAGCCGTCAATACAGCTCCCGCACGTCCGTGCCGGGGTAATACGCCGCCAGGATCCGCTGGTAGTCCCATCCCGCTCCGGCGCGGGCCATGGCCCCCACCTGGCACATCCCCACCCCGTGACCCCAGCCTCCTCCCACGAGGGAGAGCGCGGTGAGGCGCGTTCCCACGCGCTCGGGTCGGAACAGGAACTGGGTGCTGCGCAGGATCCGGCCCGAGGAGTCCGCGAACAGCGTTCGGATCGCGTTCTGGCGAACGAGGAACCGTCCGGTGGTGGTGATCACCCGCATCGCGAGCGCCCGACCCTCGGGCGTCGAGGACTCGAGATCGACGTCCACGAGCGAGCCTGTCCCTTCGGGGGGGAGCGGCACGAGCGCGGGGAGGTTCCGCCGGACGAGCGCGTCCAGCTCCTCCGCGGTCCAGCTCGCGGTCCATCGGAAGTAGCGGGACCCCTGGCACCAGTAGCCACCTTCGGGCCGCTCGTCGCTGACCGCGGTCAGGTACGGCGCGGCCGGCGAGTCGAACGTTTGCTCGACACGCGCGGTGTGGCCACCGCACGTCGAGTGGTAGTACGCGTCGATCAGGTAGCCGTTGTAGAGGAGTACTTCGCCGCGGGTGGCCCGGACCGCGCGCACCGCGAGCGAATCGGCCGGATCGGGCAGGCCCTGGTATGCCTGATCGAGAACGGTCCCGTACACGTCGAACCCCAGATCGGCCCGACTCCCCATCCGCTTCAGCGCGTACGTGCGGGCCGCCACCGCCTGAGCGAGCTGCGCCTCCAGAGCGTCCGGGCCGGGTCTGCCCAGCTCTCGCGACACCACCCCCTCGAGGTAGCTCTCCAGCGGCACGACGTTCACGGCCGTCAGCGTCCCGTCGGGACGGAGCGAGACTTCGACGGTCCCGGGATACGCGACCCCTGCGGCCTCGATCGGCGCTCCTCCGAGCGAAGCCGCCTCGACCGGCCCCAGGTGCGTCTGGCTCAACCAGCCGTCCGGCCGGCGCAGCCGCAACGACGTTTCGAACGGCAGTCGGACGACCCGCCACCCGGGCTCGCCCTCGACTACCGCGATCGGGCGGCTCGATCCGGCCTCGTGAATCCACCAGCGATCCGGGCTCCCGAGAGCGATCGAGGTGTCCCCCCACGCCACACCGACCCGGATCGTGGGCTCGGCCGTCAGAGCCGCGAGAGGCCTGCGCGATTCCTCCGCAGAGCGCCCGTCGGCCGTCGGCGCCGCCCCCGTACGGCACGCGGAGCTCGAAGCCACCGCCGCGATGCCGAGGGCGATCGCGGACAAAAAAAAGCGCCCCCCCAGGGGCGCGACGGAGTGGAACGCGGCGGGCGCGCGGGCGCCGGCCGTCAATCCAGCGATCGGTGGACGCGGACGCCGAGCTTCCCCTCGGCCACGTCGTCCATCTCGACCTCCATGTCGAATCCTTTCCGGCGGAACTGCGTGGAGGCCTGAATGCGAGCGTACAGCGCCAGGCCGCGTTCGATCCACTGATACACGGTCGCGTCCCCCCAGCGCGCGTCGAGGTGCGAGCGCAGCTCGTCGAGGACATCGTCGTTCTGATCCCGCGTCAGACCCTGGACGCCGAAATCCCCGTCGAAGTCGCGCTCGAACTCCTGATACCGGCCGATGATCGAGATCGGGAAGGGAGGCAGGAGAAGGCGGCCGGCCGTCGACGCGCGAGCCTCCTGGAGGGTCGGGCCCGGGCCCGGCTCGGGAGTCCATTCCAAGAGGCTCCTCGGGCCGTCCTGGGCGATCCCCGGGCTGGCGGCGGCGAGTAGCAGCGCGCCGCCGAGACACACCTTGCGGAGGGCCGGGACAGGCATCATCTCAGGATACCATACGCCCCTGAGGGATACAAGTTCCGCGCCGCGAATCCGGGTGTGGCCGGCCTTCAGTCGGCGGCGGACGCCGGGAGAGCCCGGAACAGGTCCCCCACAGCGAGATCGGCGCGCTCGAGCTCGAACGTCACCGCCGCCGCTAGAGCGCCGTCCACCCGGACGATCATCGCCTTTCCCACAACCTCCTCGGGAAGTTGCACACCCCCCCGTCTCTCTCCGGGCCGGTACAGCTCGACGACCTGGCCGGGAGCCAGCCCGCCGGCCGCCTCGGGACGCAGGAACATCCGGTCGAAGGGAGATTGGATCGCCTTCTCCTCCTGGAACGCCACGATCCTGCCCTCCGAGAAACCCGCGCCCTCTGCAGGCACGATCGGCTCGCCCGCGGTCACCACCCGGACCCGGTCTCCCACGACGATCGCGTGAAACGCGTCGGTCACCCGCACGCGGACGGTCTCGCCCGCCAGGCTGTCGACCGTCCCAACACCCGTCGGGAGCAGGAGGGTGCCGAGCGGTTCGCGGGTCGCCGGGTCGGCGATTCTGCGTTCGAGCCGGAAGAACTGAAGCCGGTCGCCGGGCTCGAGCGCGCGCCCCCCGACGATCCGCGGCACGTGCAGCAGATCGTACTGGGTCTGGGTGCTGTACGTGACGCGGGTCTCCCCCTCGGCTCCGACGACGGTCTCGACATCCCTCCAGGTCCCGCGGTCGACGATCTCGCCGACCGAGAGGAGGTAGTCCGGCTCCAGCAGCTGCGCGGGGAGCGCGTCCTGGGCGCGGACGCGCGAAGTCACGGACAGGACCGCCAGCAGCCCCGCCAACGCCGCCATGCCTGCGCGCCCCTCGAAGAATCGCCTCATCGTCGCCGCCTCCCCTGGCACTCGCTCAGAACGGCAAGTCGTCGTCGTGGTCGCTGTCGGGAAAATCGTACTCGTCGCCTCCACCCGGACCCTGGGATGACACTTGAGGAGCCCCGGTCCGGCGACCCGCGCCGCTCGGCGCGGAGTCCAGCATGATCATCTGATCCGCGATGATCTCGGTCATGTACTTCTTCTGGCCCGTCGATGGGTCGTCCCAGGAGCGGGTCTCGATCCGCCCTTCGATATACACCTTGCTCCCCTTCTTCAAGTACTGCTGGCAGATCTCCGCCAGACGCCGCCAGGCGACGATGTTGTGCCATTCCGTCCGCTCCTCGGTCCGGCCTCCGTCCGTGCTCCACGAGCGGCTCGTGGCCATGCGGAAGTTCGCGACCGGCACGCCGCTCGACGTGTGCCGGACTTCGGGGTCCACCCCGAGGTTCCCGATCAGCATCACTTTGTTCAGACTTCGTGCCACGCTTCCTCCGAATCTCCTGAAGGGCCCGAGTATGGCCGACGACTCAGCGTCTGGCCGGCATGCGCTCGATCCAGATCTTACGCCAAAGCGCCACCGCGGCGAAACACACGACGAGGAACGATCCGCCCTTCGAAACGAACGGTAGGGGCAGTCCCGTGATCGGCATCATGCCCACGGTCATCGCCGTATTGATCGCCAGATGGCTCGCCATGAGCGCCACCAGTCCGAACGCCACCGTGCTGGCGTAGGGGTCGGGATTCCGCTCGGCGATCCGAACTCCCTCGAGGAGAAGCATCCCGAAGAGCGTGAAGGCCACCAGCACCCCCAGGAACCCGAGCTCTTCGCCGAGGACGGAGAAGATGAAGTCCGTATGCCGCTCGGGCAGGAAGGCGAGTCGCTTCTGAGTGCCTTCGAGGAACCCCTTGCCGAACCAGCCGCCGGATCCGATCGCGACCTTCGATTGGATCACGTTCCAGCCCGCGCCGCGCGGATCGCTCTCGGGCTGCAGGAAGATGAGGAGCCGCTCCTTCTGGTATCCCGCCAGCTGGTTCCAGAGCGGCAGCGCGACGATCCCCATGAGCAGGTTCGTGGCCCCGACGTAGATCCACGTGGAACGGGGCGGGCGAAGGAGGAACAGCAGTCCACCGAGCGCGAGCACGTAGAGCGACCACAGGGATAACGAGAACGTCAGCAGAACGCTCACGAGCGGCGAAAGGAGCAGGAGCACGACGACCGGGGGAGTTCCGGCCCAGAAGCAGAGCGCCGCCAGGAGGAGGACGTAGACGATCGCGGTGCCGAGATCCGGCTGCAGCAGCGTCAGCGCCGCCGGAATCCCGACCAGGAACGCGGGGACGACCAGCGCGGTGAGCCCGTGGGGCGGCGTCTTCAGCCGCGCCACCCACTGCGCGACGACGAGGATCGTGGCGATCTTCGCGAATTCCGAGGGCTGGAAGCCCACTGCGCCGAAGCGGATCCAGGACCGCGCCCCCGAGATCGCGGGGAATGCGAGCACGGCCACCAGCATGAGCAGCGACAAGACGTACGCCGGACGCGTGATCTTCTCGATCCATCGCATCGGCACGACGCCGATGAACGCGTAGACGACGAGCGCCACGAAGAGCCAGATCAGCTGGAACTGCCAATACGCGGCATCCGTGCCGGTGGCGGTCTGGCTGGCGCTGTAGAGAAGCGCGATACCCCCCAGCGCGAGCGCGACGGCCAGCGTCAGCAGGTACCAGTTCTGTTCGGTGGCCGCGCGCCGCACTACGGGATCAATCCGTCGAGCGGGCGGACTCGCTGAGCGCGATGGGAGGAGGCGGCGGCGACTCTGCGGGAGCGATGCCGTTCCGGTCGTCGAGGTACGTCTGTATGAGGTCGATCGCGATCGGGCTCTGCGCGGACCCGCTGCCCCCTTCCTCTACCACGACGGCGACGACGATCTGTGGGTCTTCCATCGGACCCACCGCGACGAACCAACCGTGCGGCTTGCCGGCGTTGTGCTCGGTAGTGCCGGATTTTCCTCCGATCGTGTAGCGCAGCGGCGTGTAATGAGCACGCAGGTACGCGGTCCCACGCCAGTCGTTCACGACCCCGCTCATCGACGTGCGCAGGATCTCGAACTGATCCCGCGACAAACCCAGCGAGGCTGCGATCTCGGGGGGTGCGTCCGTCTGTCGCAGCCGCGGACGCAGGAGCTCGCCGCCGTTCACGACGGCCGCCACGAACTGAGCCAGCTTCAGCGGGGTCAACGCGATCTCGCCTTGACCGATCGCCAGGTTAAGGACGACTCCGGATCCCCAGCGCCCCTCGCCGTATGTCTCGTCGTACCATTCGACCGATTCGGGGAACAGGCCCGCTGCCTCGTTGGGCAGGTCGATTCCCGTCTTCTGATCGAACTGCCATGCCCTGCCGAAGCGCGTGATCTCCTCGAGCCCGAGCTTCAGTCCGACCTGGTAGAAATAGGTGTCGCACGAGGTGATGATCGCGTCCTGCAGGGCGGCCCAGCCGTGGACCGCGTGGCAACCGAACCAGCGGCTTCCGAACTGATACCCGCCCCGGCAAGGCACGTCTTCGAACTCGTCGGGCTCGACAACCCCGAGCATCATCGCCATCGCGGCGGTCGCGAGCTTGAACACGGAACCCGGAGCGTAACGGGCCTGGATCGCTCGATCGAGCAACGGGGTCGAGGGATCGTCGATCAACCGACGCCAGTCGTCGCTCGTCAGCCGGCCGCTGAAGACATTGGGGTCGTACGAGGGGCTGGAGTATAGCAGGAGTACATCGCCGTTCCGCGGGTCGATCGCGACCACAGCGCCTCGGCGGTCGGCAGGAAAGATCTCCGCCGCGCGTCGCTGCAGGTCGAGGTCCACGGTGAGGTGCAGGTCGTTGCCGCGACTGGGGGCCTGGAACGGCTGCTCGGGCCACGGCCGGATCCGCCGGCCGAGGGCGTCGACCTCCACGTACTCGGCACCCTTTTCACCACGGAGATCCGCCTCGTACATGCTCTCTAGCCCGGTCTTGCCGAGGATGTCCCCCGCGGTGTATCCGCTGCCTTCTCGCTCGCCAAGCTCCTTCTCACTGATCTGCGCGACGTAGCCGGTCAGGTGCGCGGTGGCGCGTCCGTGAGGGTAGACGCGACGCGGCTTGGGCTGCAGCAGGATGCCGGGAATCTCGTTGCGCTTCTCCTCCAGCAGCGAGAGCGTGCGGTAGTCGAGCGCGTCGTCCAGCAGGATGGGCTGGCCCGGTGCGAGCTCGTACTGGCGCTCGAGCTCGACGATGTCCATGTCGTCGAGATCGAGGATCGGCCGCAGGCTCTCCATGTCGGCGCGGAGATCCCGGTCGGAGGACGGCATGAGCGAGACCGAGTATGCCGGCAGGTTCTCGGCGATGATCTCGCCATCGCGATCGTACATGAAACCCCGCGGGGCGGCGAGCGGGATGCTTCGCACCTGGTTGCTCGTGGATTGCGCCTGGTGGGCGGCGTGTTGCACGACCTGCAGGCGGAAGAAGCCGCCGGTCAGGACCACGAGTCCGACCAGGATGGTGAGGCGGGCCAGGTGGGCGCGACGGTTCCTGCTGAGAGGATCGAACGGGGAAAGAGCGCGTCGGTCGAACGAAGGCGGCATTGCGCCTGGGCGATCCCTCGAGAGGTCGAATTGTCGAGAAACTGACAGGGGGATGACCAAGTCTATCCACCGGCCATCCATCCTGCAAGCACCCGGCCAAACCGCTTCAGCGGCCGCCGATCAGGCGGGCGAGGAGCGCCCCGGCCAGGGTGGTGTACAGCGCGCTGGCCGGGGATTCCCAGAAGAAGCGCATCTCGAAGGCCTTCCAGGCCCCCCCGGACGCCACCCCCAGGACGAGGACGTCGAGGAGCATCTTGCTGCCCGCCAGGATCAGCGTATCGATCGCCGGGGCATCGAGATACAGGCTCTCCCGCATCTTCCCTACCACGTATCCGATCACGGTCAGGCCCAGCGAGTGGAGGCCGAAGTGCATGAGCAGGAGCGTGTCGCGGAAGAGGCCCCCGGCGAAGCCCAGCACCGACCCCCCCAGCGCGCCGGTCCGGATCGCCCCGTAGACGACGAGGATGAGGACGAAGTCCGGGCTCGCCCCGCGGACCTCGAGCGGGCCCTCGAGCAGCAGGGCTCCGATCACGCACACGAGGACGAGCAGGACGAACCGCCGGCTCGACATGCGCGCGACCCACGGGGTCCCGCGCGCGGTCAGGCTCATCGCGGCGTCGCCGGGGCGGTGTCGGCCGCGGTGCTGTCCACGGGAACCGAGTCGGGCGCCGCGATGCCGAACGCCTCCCCCGCCATCGGGGGGTACGCGTACCCCGGCCAGAAGAGCCGGGGCACGTCGCCCACCGACTCGCCCGGATCGACCACGCGCCGCAGCACGAACGCGGCGCCGACCGAACCGAGGTC
>JAICNR010000184.1 GCA_025931135.1 Gemmatimonadota bacterium
GTCTGCGTGGAAGCGGGCCTCGGCCTCAACCAGGCGCTCGTGCGCGTGTCGAGCGAGATCGAGCACGTGAGCGAGACGATGAGCGAGGAGCTGATCCTCACGAACCTCGAGATCCGGGCCGGCACGCCGCGCGACGAATCGCTCCGGAACCTCGGCGAGCGAACCGGTCTCGGGGATCTCAAATCGCTTACCGCGATGCTCGTCCAGACCGACCGCTTCGGGACCTCGATCGCTACCGCCTTGCGGGTGCATTCGGACACCATGCGGGTGAAGCGCCGGCAGCGCGCCGAGGAAGCGGCAGCCAAGACGACCATCAAGCTCGTGTTCCCGCTCGTCCTGTTCATCTTCCCGGCCATGTTCGTCGTCATTCTGGGGCCGGCTGTGCTTCACATTCTCGAGCAGATGCAGGGGTTGATGTGAAGCTCGTCCGCGTCACGAACACGACCCGCGGACGAGAGCTCGGCCGGCGGGTGATGCTGGCCGACCGGATGTTGCCGCGGCTCAGGGGTTTGATCGGGCGCCCGCGCATTGCGCATGGGGGAGGGCTCCTGATCGTCCCTTGCCGCGGCGTACACATGTACATGATGACTTACCCGATCGACGTCGGGCTGATGGATCGGGACGGCGCGGTCGTCGCGCTGTATCGGGACCTGGCTCCCGGTGCGCGAACCCGCTGGCATGCTGACGCGCATCACGCGATCGAGCTGCCCTGCGGCACGCTGGCAGCCACCGGCACGACCATCGGCGACAAGGTGACGTGGGAGCCGGCCTCCGAAGAAGAGACCGGGAAGACCGAACAGATCCTGGAGACCCAGGGGAGGCAGGCATGACCACGACCGCACGCCCTCGATCGAGCCTCAACCGGCGGCCGCAATTCACGGAGCGCCGCGTGCCCCCCGTTCCCGAGTCGCTCGAGGACACGGGTCTGTCGGCGGAGACCCTCTCGGATCTCCTCCTCAAGACGCTCTACGTACAGGGAGCCCGCACGGGTCAGCTCCTGACGGATACGATCCGGCTTCCGTTCGCGCTCCTCGACGAGCGACTGCTCGACCTTCAGCAGCGGCAGTTCGTGGAGGTGCGAGGCGCCAAGGGTCATGGCCGCGGGGGCTACACGTTCGACCTGACGGGCAAGGGCCGCGAGCGCGCGCGCGAGGCCATGGACTCCAACCAGTACGTGGGGCCGGCGCCCGTACCGATGGTGAAGTACCGGGAGTGGGTCGAGGCGCAGTCGATCAAGGGAGTGCGTGTCACGCGCGAGGGGATCGAGGTCGGCTTCAGCCACCTCGTCTTGGACCAGAAGTTCCTCGAGCAGCTGGGGCCGGCGATCAACTCGGCCAAGTCGATGTTCCTCTACGGCGATTCGGGAAACGGAAAGACGAACCTCGCGGAGTCGATCGCCCGCATGATGGGGGGCGACCTGTTCGTGCCCTTCGCGGTCGACGTCGACGGCCATGTGATGGTGGTCTACGACCCGGTCCACCACCGAGCCCTACCGGAAGGCCGGGTGAACGGGAACGCGAGCGAGGACTGGCTCGAGCCGGTGCACGTCTACGATCGACGATTCGCGCGCGTTCAACGCCCGGTGGTGTTCACGGGCGGCGAGCTCACGCTCGATCAGCTCGAGCTTCAGTACGACTCGCACAGCAAAGTCTATCAGGCCCCGTTCCAGGTGAAGGCGAATGGCGGCGTCCTGATCATCGACGACTTCGGTCGCCAGCGCGTCCGACCGCGGGATCTCCTGAACCGCTGGATCGTGCCGCTCGAGAAGCGGATGGACTTCCTCACGCTCCACACGGGGCACAAGTTCCCCGTACCGTTCGACTGCCTGCTCATCTTCGCCACGAACCTGGACCCCCTGGACCTGGTCGACGAGGCATTCCTGCGGCGGATCCACTACAAGATCTTCGTACCGAGCCCGACACTCGAGGATTACCGGAAGATCTTCCGGCGCGTGTGCGTATCGCGTCAGATCTCATACGACAACGCGGCAGTCGACTGGATTTATAAGAACTTCTACGGCCGCCTCGGTATTCAGCCGCGGTCGTGCCATCCGCGGGACGTCGTGGACCACCTGTGCGACTTCGCGCGCTTCACCGACGCGGAGCCGGTCCTCTCCGACGCGCTCCTCCAGGGAGCGTGTGCCTCCTACTTCCTCGACATGCCCGACGTAGGTGGAGAGGAGGGTGCAACCGTCGTGGCGGCAGACGCCAACGCGGACGAGGTGGTCGAGCCCGACCCCGTGGACCTCGCCTCGGCGCTGGCCCGCGCGGCGGCGGCTGCGTCTTCGACTCCGGCCGACGAGCCGCGCGACTCCGCGGGGCTATGAGCCGGCCGAGTGCGCCCCAACGTCGCGACGGCTACGACGAGATGGCCTATCGCCACGCGCTCCAGCGGCTGGGTCTCTTCCCGCCGATCGAGCTAGACGACATCCACCGCGCATACCGATTGCGCGCGAAGCTGATCCACCCCGACAGGTTCGCGATGGACGAGGACGCGCGCCGGTCGGCCACGACCCGGATCCAGGAGCTGAACGCCGCCCGCGACTACGCGATGCGCAACTACCGCTGGTTCGACGCCGATCAGATTCGCGTCTACGGTCGTCGAAACGGGTCCGCGGAGGGAGAGACGAGCTGGCGCGAATGGGCTGCGTTGCCGGTCACGGCCGTGTACGCGCTCGCGATGGTTTTCGTGGCGGCGCCGTTCATGGCCCTGGCGTCCTGGCTGGGGGAAGCCAGGCGCGAGCGCTTGCGCTCGTCCCGGTGGCTCCGGCCCGCGCTGATCGCCTGGCGGGCATGGCTCTTCGTGGGACCCCACGTGGCGACGATCGCGATGTTCGCCATCGTCGAGGAGCCCGCGGTGAAGGTCTGGTTCGGGGTCTCACTCCTGGTCATGCTGTCCGCCGACGTGGCGACGCTCCTGACGGGGGCGACGAACTCGCTCCGGTCCCAGCGAGCGATCGTCAGACTCCACTCCCTCGTCGGACGCTGAAAAAGGGCGCTGAAAACGGCCGATCTGCGTCGTTTGGGCACCTCGCGTCCTCCTGCGGCGTACCTTTCAGTACGCCTCGGAGTCCACTCGGCGCCCGCCTAGCATCTCGGCCGTTTTGAGCGCCCTCTGGTCGGGGCACTGAGCGGCGGCGGGCACCTGCTATTCGGAACCTCTTCCTTTCGACTCCCTCGATCCCTTCATAGTCCCCAGCCGCTCGCGTTTCAGGTTGCGCCCACCCGGGTGTCGAACGACGGTGGGGGGCGAGGGTAAGAGAGGTATATTCCAAGGTTTAACGGTTCCTCCCTCGTCCTCGTCGTATCGAGATGGGAATGCTCGACGATCGCATCTCTCGCGTTGCGCTGGCGATCTCGCTTCTGGTCCATGGCGTCCTGATCGCGCCCCTGTGGGAGCGCTGGAGCCCGCTCGCGGCAGACCCGGCGACCGTCGTCGCGTCCACGCCCTCGGAGCCGATCGCCTTCCGGATCGTGGATCCCCAGCCGGGGCCTGACGCGGCTCCGGACGCGCCGACCCCGAACCTGTCCGACGCGAACCGCCGGGCCGCGCAGCCCGACGCTCCCGAGGAGCTGCCCGCCGGAGAGGCGTTTCGGGCGGGCGCGTCGCCGATCCCGTCGACGCCGCGCCCCGCGGGGGCGGCGGCCCGCCCGGCAGCCGCGGCGCCCGCCCGGCGGCCGGAGGCGCGGCCGGCCGACCGCGCGAGCGCCGCTCGGGAGCTTCCCGCCGCCGAGGACGGGACACGCGAGAGAGTCGAGGAAGCGACCGGCGATGCGGATCCCGCCTCGCCCCGA
>JAICNR010000083.1 GCA_025931135.1 Gemmatimonadota bacterium
CGGGAGATCCTCGAAGGAATCCGTCATGGGGAAGGCCCCGACTACGTCCGAAGCGAGCTCCTGGCGGCGGTGCACGGGGCCCTCGGCGAGACGGACGAGGCGTTCCGGGAGCTCGAACGCGCGTACGCGGACCGCTCCGCGGGACTCATCTACCTCCACCTCGATCCGCTCTACGATGCGCTGCGAGACGATCCGCGCATGGACGAGATGATCCGGCGAATCGGCCTCCAGTGAACGGCCGACCGTCCAGTCAGCTCCCCCATCGCGTCTCGGTGGTCTGGTTCAGCGACCTCGTTGGGTGGAGCAGCCTCACGGCCGAGAACGAGGATCAGGCGATCTCGCTGGTGCGGCGCTTTCAAGCCGCCGTGCGCGCGGTGGTCGGCGGGGAGAAGGGCCGGGTCGTCAAGTTCATCGGTGACGCCGCGCTGGTGGAGTCTCCGAGCGCGGAGGCGGCGGTCAAGGCCGCCGACGAGCTGCGCGGGCTGATGCAATCGGGCGAGACGATCCGCACGGGGATCCATCTCGGCGACGTGGCGGTAGCGCCCGACGGAGACCTGTACGGCGACGGAGTGAACACGGCCCAGCGGATCCAGACGGTGGCCCAGCCGGGTCAGATCGTCGTGAGCGGCGATGTCTGGCGGCAGCTCCGGAACCGTTCGTCCTACCGGTTCGAGCCGCTCGGGGAGCAGACGCTGAAGGGAGTCGAGGCGCTGGAACTCTACCTGGTCCTCGAGGTGCCGAACGATTCCGGAACGGCCATCCGGGCCGAGCTCTCGAAGAACGCCGCGATGGAATCCCGGCCGATCGTCGAGCGATCGATCGCGGTGCTGCCGTTCATCAACCTGAGCTCGGATCCCGAGAACGAATACTTCAGCGACGGGATCACCGAGGAGATCCTGAACGCGCTCGTCAAGGTCAGCGACCTCAAGGTCGCCTCGCGCACGTCCTCGTTCGCCTTCAAAGGGCATCACGGCGATATGCAGGACATCGCGGAGAAGCTCAAGGTCGCCACCGTGCTCGAGGGAAGCGTTCGGAAGGCGGGCAACCGCGTCCGCATCACCGGCCAGCTGATCGGCGCAGCAGACGGCTACCATCTGTGGTCGGAGACATACGACCGCCAGCTCGAGGACATCTTCGCGATCCAGGACGACATCGCGCAGGCGATCGTCACCGCGCTCAAGGCGACACTCGCGGTCGACGAGGGCGAGAAGCTGGTCACCGCGACGACCGAGAACCTGGAGGCGTACACCCTGTACCTGAAGGGGCGCTTCCAGTACAACAAGTACACAGAGGCGAGCCTACGCCGGAGCCTCGAGCTGTACGAGGAGGCGCTGAAGGAGAGCCCGGACTACGCGCGAGCGTGGGCCGGGATCGCCGACTCGTGGATGATACTGGCCGACGACTGGGTGGCCCCCGAGAAGGCGTACGGCGCGGGGAAGGAGGCGGCCGAGCGGGCACTGGAGCTCGATCCGGAGCTGGCCGAAGCCCACACGTCGCTGGGAAAGATATACACCTGGCACGACTGGGACTTCACGCGCGCAGAGCTGGCGCTGCGACGGGCGGTGGCTTCGAACCCAAACTACACGGGCGCGCACTGGACCCTCGGCACCTTGCTGCCGGCCGTCGGACGGCTGGAGGAAGGGCTCCGGGAGATGCGAACCGCGCTGAAGCTGGATCCGTTGTCGGCGGAGTATAGCCAGTGGACCGCCCGTTTCCTGCTCTACCAGCGGCGGACGGCGGACGCGATCGGGGAGTCCCAACGCACGCTCGAGCTGGACCCCCTGTACCCGCGCGCCCATCTGACCATCGGCCTCGCTCGCTTACTGGAAGGGGATCCGGAGGCGGGGTTGGAGTCCCTGCGGCGAAGCGCCGAGGTGGGCAGTTCGCTCTCCTTCCGTGCGTTCCTGGCCTACGGACTTGCCGCGACGGGCCAGGAATCGGAGGCCCGTCGCGTCCTCGACGAGCTCCAATCCGAGGGCCAGGCGAGCTACGTCCGGGCGGAGTTCCTGGCCGCCGCGTACGGGATGCTGGGGGATCGGGAGGCGGCGTTCCGGCAGCTCGACCGAGCCCTC
Organism: Gemmatimonadota bacterium; assembly: GCA_025931135.1. GTDB lineage: Bacteria > Gemmatimonadota > Gemmatimonadetes > JACCXV01 > JAHWKZ01 > JAICNR01. Next base: position 2,073 of record JAICNR010000083.1, read on the forward strand.
GAGCAGCGCTCGGCGGGCATGATCTACCTCCACCTCGATCCGCTGTACGACTCCTTGCGCGACGACCCGCGGCTCAGCGCCCTGATCGCGACGATCGGTCTGCAGTAGCAGGCGTTCCGGCGTTCTTCAGTGGCCCGAGATCGATCCGAAACTCCTCATCGCTCGGCGACGCCTGGAGCACCTCGACGTCGCGGAAGAACTCGTCGCTCGCGACCAGCTCCGCGATCCGCTCCCTGTCCTCCTCGGACGCCCGACTTCCGACGATGACCGTCGTCAGAAGTCCCGCGGGCAAGCGAACGTGCTGCTCGTCGTCGACTTCGTCGTTCCGGTCGAGCGGCAGGACCAGCCGCCACTCCGACTCGTACGCCCAGTCCTCACTCTTGGTGAAGAAGAACTCGTGGGCCAGCCTCTCGGAGAAGAGTTCTTCCGGGTTGCGTGCATCCGCGAGGACGACTCGTGGCCGGCGCCGGGAGTAGACGACCTTCCGGAACAGGCGGTCACCCTCCAAGCCATCGCCGGAGCGAAAGAAGGGGTGTCGAGGGTCGAAGCCGTACGCGAAGCCGCGATGGCCCTCCGCGTAGTGGCCCCACATGAGGAGACTGTCGGGCCTGTCCGTGAAGCAGACGATCCCCAGGTTCTCGCTGATCGCCTTCTGGACCACGCGGTAGAGTCCGGGCGCCAGATCGCTCACGATCCCCGCGATACCCTGGGACTCGAACCGATGCCGGAATTCGTCGGGCGGCAGCGCGCGCCGGAGTTCCGTGGAGGAAACGCCGCGCTCTCTCGCGGCCTCGGCGTAGACCTCGTCGACGCCCTCGCCCTTCAGGGTTTCCGAGAGAAGGGAAGCGAGGCGATCAGCGGGCATCAGCGCCTCGAAGCCCGGTAGGATCTCGAACGGATCATTGAATCCGATCGGGGAGGGGACCTTGAGCCGCTTCTCCTCGAGGAGGCGCAGGCCGCTCCTGCGGACGTACTTGTAGAGTGTCCCGGGGAGTCGGGATTGCGTATCCGTTTCGGAGGCGCGTTCGACGATCATGGCGGGAGAGATACGCCCGGTCGCGCCCACAGGTTCCCGGGCGTCAGCTCCTCCGCGCCTCTACCGGACCCTCCGGCCCGTGGATCACCAGGACGGGCGATCCGTCGCCGGTCCGAAGCTCGATCCGCGCCCCGGGTATCCCGCGCAGCCGGAAGCTCTCGAACGCGTCCTCGGCCACGGGCCGGTAGTCGGCGACCGGCGCCTCCGGCGCGGGCCGGACGCCCTGGAGCCCGCGCGGCCCCCAGACGTACGTGTTCCAGGCCGATCCGCGCGCGAAGTCGATGCGCGCGAGGACGCCCGCGCCCCCGCCGGCGGGCACGAGCCCGACGATCTCGAACCCGGTCGGGGCGCCGAGGCGGGCGTGGCGATCCTCCATGAGCTCCTGCTCGCGGGCGCGGATCTCCTCGACCGGCACGCCGCCGAACGCCTCGGCGAGCGGACCGTAGTCCAGCCGGAAGAGCCCTTCCAGGATCGCGCGCGTCCGCGCCTCGAGGTCGGGCGCGATCTCCCGCGCGCGGTCGGAGAGGGGATAGAGGAGCGCGGTGCCCTCCGGGCCGCGCGCGGACACGGAGAGGCCGTCCGTCCTCGCGATGACGGTGAGCGGCTCGCCCGAGGGAAGCCGCCACTCGCCCGCCGCGCGCGCGAGCGCGGCCGGGTCCACCCGCACCACCGCGGGCGGCTCGTCCACGGGGTCGCCGAAGGCGAGCGCCTCGATCGCGGCCGCGACCGGCGTCGCGGAGAGCGCCGGGTCGGTCGTCACGACGAAGACCGTCAGACCCTCGTCGACCCAGCGGTGGAGCTCGGCGAGGAAGATGCCGTTGCCGCCGTTGTGCTGGACGAGCGTGCCATGGCGCGGGGTTTCCTCGATCGCCCATCCGTACCCGTAGTACGAGACGGAGTCGGGTCCCTCCGGAACGTAAGGCGTGAACATCTTCGCGCGCGCGGCGGCGGGGAGGATCGCGTCCGTCCCGAGCGCGCGATCCCAGCGCTCGACGTCGCCCAGGGTGGTATGGAGCCCGCCGTTGCCCCGGAGCTGCCAGAATGGGGCCGCGGGATCCGTCAGGATCCGCTCGAGGATCGTGCCCCACCGCTCGCCGTCCCGATAGCCGATCATGACCCGCGCGTCGTCCCAGCCCGGGATCCGGTAGCCCGTCTCCTTCATGCCCGCGGGCAGGAGCACGAGCTCGCGGAGCGCGTCCTCGTAGCCCATCCCCGTCACGGTCTCGAGGATCGCCGCGAGCATGCTGTAGCCCGCGTTCGAGTACTCGTATCCGGTCCCCGGCGCGAACAGGAGTCGGGAGTCGAGTGCGCGACGGACGTATGCGCCGCGGTCGCGGCCCGCGGGATCGAAGTCGCCCGGGGCGAAGTCGGACTCCAGGCCGGAGGAGTGGGTGAGGAGGTGGTGGATCGTGATCGCTTGCTTGTCGTCGGGGACATTCTCGAAATGATTCGCGATCGGGTCGTCGACCGAGAGCTCGCCCCGTGCCTCGAGCGCGAGGATTGCGGCGGCCGTGAACTGCTTGGTGATCGACCCCAGCGAGAACACGCTGGCGGTCGTGATCGGGACGCCTGCCTCGCGGTCGGCCATTCCATATCCCTTCCGGAGCACGGTACGGCCGTCCTCGACGACGAGCGCGGCGCCCGCGAACCCGAGCGCCTCGAGCCGGGTCAGATAGCCGTCCACTCGCCGGGCGATCTCGCCGTCGACGACCTGGCCCGCGTCCTGGGCGCGCATGGGCGGGGCGAGGAGCGGGACGAGGAGCGACGGGATTGCGAGCAGGCGGAGCGGACGGATCATCGAAGGTCTCCGGTAAAGGTCGGTCGCGGGACGTCTATCGCGATGGGTCGACCGATCGGGCCCGGAGGTTGGAACGGGACACACGCGCGTCCTCATATATCGACTTGTGACTCAGTCGTCCAGATAGGCGGCTCTGCGATGCCGGGAGGACTGAACGCGGTCGCGGATCGCGTCGCCGTGGGCCAGCGCGCCGGGGAGGAGTGTCCGATAGAGCCGGGCCGCGAGTCCCCGAGCCTCCGGCCCCGGCCAGTCGCGTGGCAGGAGCGAGGACGGAAGCTCGGGGTCGGGCCACGCCGCCCCGAGGTAGGCGAGAACGACGGCGAAGCGGGCGGCGAAGGTCGCGGCGGGTGGGAGCGCAGCCGCGCGGTCCGCCAGCGCCGCGAAGCCGGCGAGGAATCGGCGGTAGCGGCGCGCGGACTCCGCCAGGTTCCACACCTCGCGCACGAACTGGGCGTCGGGTCCACCGCCCCGGCGCGGGCCGCGGAAGACCCGGATCCGGCCGACGATCCCCTGGGCCTCGGCCGCCGTCAGGATCCGGCTCCCACGGTCACGGGGGTGGACGAAGACACCCGGACCGATCGTGCCGAACCCCTCGGCGTCGAGCAGCGCCCGGATCCGCTCCCGCGCGACGCGCTCGTCCGCGTCGAAGGCGTAGGTGACGACGGTCCAGCGGCCGTCCCAGCGCGCAGGCGGAGAGCGCAGGATCTTGTCGGTCCCGCTCTCGATCTCGGCCCAGGCGAGCGGGGTCGCCCGGTAGCGCTTGACGCGCCCGAGCTGCCGCGCGACGAGCTCGCCCTCCCGCTCCATCCGCCAGAGGGTCTTCCGCGTCGTGACGGCGGGGACGCCGAGATCCTCGAGTGCGGCGACGAGCCACGGCCCCGCCAGCTCGCCGCCGCGCCGCCGCCCGTAGAATCCGAGGCTCGAGTAGACGAACTCGCTGGTTCGTGCGCCGCCCAGCGCGCGGCGGACGGCCGGGGGAAGGCCGACTCCCGGGTTTGAACCATCGGCTGGAGCGGATCGTCTCACTTGACAGAAATTCGTCACGGATCGAGAATATGTCAACGATTCAGGAGGCGCCCTAATGATCCCCGTTTCTCTACTGATCCTGGCGCTGACCCGGCCGCCAGCGCCGGCTCCGCCCCTCGCGATCGTCCATGCGACCGTCGTCCCGATGGACGCCGAGCGGACGCTCGAGCGCTACACGATCCTCGTCCAGGACGGTCGGATCGCGTGGCTGGGACCCGACTCGTCCGCCGAGATCCCGTCCGAAGCGCGCGTGATCGACGCGACCGCGAAGTGGGTCCTCCCCGGACTCGCGGACATGCACGTCCATAGCGGCGCGGGCGACTTCCCGGCGTTCGTGGCGAACGGAGTCACGACGATCCGCGAGATGAACGGGGCCGGGGAGCACCTGGAGCTCCGGAACGCGGTTCGCGAGGGGCGTGTCCTCGGGCCGTCGATGATCGTGACCGGGCCCCTGATTGCGGGAGAGGAGCAGCGCTGGCGGCACGCCATGGCGCGGACTCCGGACGATGGACGGGCGCTCGTCGCGGAACAGGCCCGGCTCGGGTTCGATGCGGTGAAGATCTACGACGGCCTCACGCGGGAGACGTACGACGCGATCGTGGAAGCGTCGGCGGCGGCAGGCATTCAGTTCGTGGGTCACGTCCCGCGCGGTGTGGGTCTCGAACGGGTTCTCGAGAGCGGCCAGCGCTCGATCGAGCACGCAGGGCAGATTGCGCACGCCGTCGCATCCACCGACTCCGCCGCGCTGGCCGAAGTCGGGCGCCGGATCGCCAGGTCGGGCGCGTGGGTGACGCCCACGCTCGCGTCGGAGGAAGCGCTCTCGCGCCGGGGAACGCCGTGGTTCGCGGAGCGGTTGGCGCGGCCGGAAGTCATGCTCGTCGACCCCGGCCTCGTGGACTGGTGGAGATCGCTGGGCGAAGGGATGCCGGAGACCGCGGCGGCGGAACGGCGCCGCGCGTACCGGGAAGGGACGGCCGCGCTCGTCCGGGCGCTGCTGGACGCGGGCGTCCCGCTACTCGCCGGCACCGACACGCCGAACCCGCTCATGATCCCCGGGTTCTCGCTTCACGAGGAGCTGGCGGCGCTCGTCGCGGCGGGGCTCACCCCGTACGAGGCGATTCGAGGGGCGACCGCGGAGGCGGGGCGGTTCGCCGATATGGAAGCGGAGTTCGGGACGATTCGCGTTGGAGCCCGGGCAGATCTCGTGCTGACGGACGCCGATCCGCTGGCGGACGTGTCGTCGCTGGCGCGGCCGACCGCGGTCGTACTGCGCGGAGAATGGCTGCCCCGCGAGCGGCTCGACGGGCTCCTCGGCGAGGCGCTGGCGGAGGTAGGGGCGGAGTCGCGCTAGGGAGGAGCTTCCCTTAGGAAGTGATCGCGGCCCGGCGGCCGGGGCCGGTGGTGGTCCAGCGGGCGAGCAGCAGGTCGGCCTCGCTCCGCCCGGAAGCGGAAACCCCCACGCGGCGATGCTCTTCCCACGGAGGGAGGGCCGGCTCGTCGTGGACGTCGTGGGGAACTCCTTCGCTGCAGCGTCGACAAAGGGGGCGGACCGTGGCGGTCCAGTCCTCGATCGTCAGGCCCAGAGATTCCGCCACGGCCTGAAGCGCGTCGATTTCGCCCGGGTCGGAGGCTACGACGCTCGCCTCGAACGTCTCGCGATTCGATCGCTCGAGAATCGCGAGCGCGTCGAACACGGGGAGCTGACGGCCGGCGCGGACCCGGTAGCCCCTGGGTTCCCCGTCGTGGAGGACCACGTCGAGCTCGTGGTAACCCGATGCGGGAAGCGGGACGCTCCGGACCACCGCGCGAGCCGGGTCGATCCGGTCGCACCAGACGACCTCCGGGGGTCCTTCCGGCTGGAGGCGGATCGGGATCGGTCCGTAATCGAGGATCGGCGGCCCGTCGCCCTCGGGCACGTCGATGCCGCAACCGCGCCATGCGCGCCTGGCGCGCGACCAGTCCCCGAGGGCGGTGGCGGCGATTCCCAGGTTCCACCACGCGCCCTCATCGTCGGGATCGAGCTCGGCCGCACGCTCGCTGCAGATGGCGGAGTCCTCCCAGCGGCGGCTGAGCTTGAAGAGGAGCCCCAGGTTGAACCAGGGCGGGGGCCAGTCGGGGGATGCCATGACCGCGTGGCGGTAGGCGGCCTCCGCATCCGTCCAGCGTCCCGCCTCCTTGAGCTCGTTTCCGATCCGGTTCAGCGCATCGGCGTCCGGTGGCATGGCCGCATGATACCCTCGGGCGGCGATGCGAACGACCCCGGGCGGCCGGTGACCCTCGGTCGTGAAAGCGATGCTAGAAAACTAGCACGTCGAGGGCTCGAGCGATATCTTGGATCCATGCCCCGTCCCGTTCGAGCCCGCTGCCCTCGCCTCGTCGAGCTCGAGCGTCGCGCTCGGGCGATTCTCCTGCGCTGGATCGCGGCCGGCGCGGTGATCGACGAAGCCCACGACACGGCGCTGGACGACGACGAGGTGGCCGCCATCTCGGCGGCGATCGAGGCCGCCCGCCGCGCCGGCCGTTAGGCCTTCTCCTCCGGTTCGATTCGACTCCACCTCCGGTCACTCCCGACGCGGTGGAACCTGCAGCGCGCGCCCGGGGGTACTGTCCGGCGACGCTCGCGTGATCCCCGGGGGCCGCGACACCCGGAGGTGACCGATGAAGACCGACATCCGCTGGATCCTGCCACTCGCGCTGGCAATCGCTCTCGCAGTCCCGTCGTCCGTGTGGGCGCAGGGGCGGGGGGACGCGAATGGTCGTGGAAAGGACAAGGATCGCGGTCAGTCCGCGCGCGTGATCATCCTCGACGACGACCGCGACGATCGTGACGACGACCGGGACGATGACGGCGACCGGAGTTGGAACCGCAGCCGGAACGACCGCCGCAGGGACACGATCGTGCTCCGCGACGGGTCGCGCACGGTCGTTCTCGACCGCGACGACTTCGAGTGGTTCCCCGTTCGGAACGGCGGGCCCGCGTTCTGTCGGTCAGGAGCCGGTCATCCGGTCTGGGGTCTTCAGTGGTGCCTGAACAAGGGGTACGCCGTGGGGAGGCCCGGAACCTGGTTCCTACGGGACGACGATCTCTTCTTCCGCGACCAGACCCGCGTGATCGTGCTGCGAGACCGCGCATACGACGCGGATCGCGCCTTCTGGGGCGCGGTCGTGAGCCAGGTCCTGGCCTGGGTGAACTGACGATCCGAGAGCCGGCGTCCCCGGGGGCTAGAACGTCTGCTGTAGCCGGGTCTGGAGATGCTCCCTGCGGGACCGGCTGAGCCGCAGTTCGGTTCCGTCCACGAGCAACACCACGAACGCGCCGTGAAACCACGGCTGCATCTCCTGCACGCGATCGAGATTGACGATCGTCGAGCGATGGATGCGCACGAACCGCTCGGGATCCAGCTGCGCTTCGAGGTTGGCGAGCGTTTCCCGGATCATGTAGGTCGAGCCCGCGACGTGGATCTTGGCGTAGTAGTCGGCGGCTTCGATCCAATCGACGTCGTCGACTTTCAGAAACAGGATCCGGTCTCCGTCCTTCACAACAATGCGCGTTAGCTGCCGACGCTCCCGGTCTCGCGGCTGATGCCCCAGGTCCCCGTTCGCTTCTCTCAGGAAGTCGCGCAGACGGTGCCGCAGCGCGGATGCATCGTGGTCGTGCATGTGTGCCCGCGCGCGATCCAGAGCCTCATAGAACCGCTCGTCGTCGAAGGGCTTGAGAAGGTAGTCGAGCGCGTGCACATCGAAGGCCTGGATGGCGAATTCGTCGTGTGCGGTAACGAAGATTACGATCGGTGCATTGGCGCGGTCGAGGGAACGCAACAGATCGAACCCCGTCATTCCCGGGATCTGGATATCGAGGAACAGAAGCTGAGGCTGCAACTCTCCGATGACGCGCAGCGCTTCCGCACCGTCACCGCACTGAGCGACGATCTCGATGTCGTCCTCGTCTTCCAAGAGCGCGGCGATGCGGGATCTGCCGAGCGGTTCGTCATCGACGATGATCGTACGGATAGGCTCCATTCTCCAACTCCTGGTGGATGACGACGGCTGCCGTACGCCTCGTTCTGGATAAACGACTACCGGAAGCGCTCGTTTATTCAGACGGCGCTCGCCCGTCTCAATAGACGTTCGCCGTCACCACAAGGTTGCAGCCCGGCATACGGATGCCATGCGGTCTGGTCCGCCTGTCGACCGCTCGCTGCGACAGACGGCGCTTCGCTGCACCCAGTCGGCATTTCGCTGCAGATCCGGGGTACTGAGGGTGATCGAACGGAAGGCGGTCGGCTCGCCTGCCTTCGCTCGGAATCCGCCGGCCGGCCATCCGCCGACACCCTGAACGCTTCGCTGCACGGAACGACGGTTGACTGCAAACCGCTCGTAAGAGAAGCCCGACGCTGTCACACTGCTAGGGCGGGGAAACCTGCGAACTCGCCAGCCTGAAACGCCCGACGCGCGACGAGACTGCGCGGCGGGACTCCGTGCATCGAAGGAGAACACTATGCGAGAGACTGGTGCGAGAGGCTTCACAGCCAAAGTGTCGGTCGTCGTTCTGGGGATGTTCGCGCTGCTCGTATTGAGCGGGAGCGCGGCGTTCGCCCAGGTCACCGGCAAGGTGATCGGCACGGTCACCGACAGCGACACCGGCCAGCCCCTGGTCGGCGCGCAGGTCGTGGTCGAGGGCACGAACCTCGGCAACGTGACGAACGAGGACGGC
>JAICNR010000139.1 GCA_025931135.1 Gemmatimonadota bacterium
GAGCGCGTCCAGCACATCCTCGAGGTCGACCACGCCTTTCCGGGCGAGGAGGCCGAGTTGCTCGTAGATGTTCGCGACGTTCCTCATCTCGAAGTCCTCCAGACTGTGGTCGAAGCCGGTCCAGTCGCCGTCGGCATGCTTCTCCGCAACCTCGTACAGGAGGTGCCGTCGGCGCGGAAACGACGGGTCGATCACCTTTGCGGTGAGGTCGAACGCGTTGCGCGATCTCGCGTGCTTCGCGTTCACCCTGAGCTGGAGCACGACGAGGATCGTCCCCACGATCACCGCGATCGCGCCGATCGCGCGGAGGACTGGCTCGATCTCGCTCATGGACGACCTTAGGGCTCCGGTCGGAGCCAGGTCAACGGGCTCCTGCGCCCGGTCCCGGTTCCGGGGCCCTCCGGTGATGGGCGGTGACGGGATCGAACCGCCGACCTCCTGGAAGGCCGACGGACGTCCTGACTCGCGGAAGCCTCCGGCTTCTTGATCAAGCCCGCAGGCCGCGAGTCAGGCCGCGTCGTCTGCCGCGAGAAACCGCGACGGTCAGGGCTGCGTCTTGCCGCCGCGATTGCTATGCGCGAGCCTTACCGCGAAGAAGATGACCACGCCGAGGAGCACGATCCAGAAGCTCATCATGAGCGTCATCCAGACCCAATCCCATCCGCTCATATGGTCCCCATACATGCGACCTCCGCCTCCTTTCGTAACGCGAGGCTCACCCCGTATCTGGCGGGCCGCATCGGGGCGGTCGCGGATACCGCCTCGGAAAAGTACTCAGTCTTGTCCAGGCGTCGCGAGAGCAGGCAGTGCGGGGCAGTGCGGTCGAGAAACCGGGCGAGTGCTTGCGCGGACTCGCGAGCCCGGGTGCGGTGCAGGCCGGGCCAGCGGCGCGAGCACCGCCCGGGTGTCCGCCAGTCTTGCCGGGTGGGCTTACCTCCGGGGCCTTCCCTGATGGGCGGTGACGGGATCGAACCGCCGACCTCCTGCTTGTAAGGCAGAGCGCGCTACGCGTCTCGGAGAGTCACGGCCGATAAACCCGCATGGAGTCTAGGCTCGTGTCTCCGTCCCTCCGACTGGAAACGCCACCAAGCGACACAGAAACCTGACTAAGAACCTGACTCGCGTCTCAGGGCGTGCTGTTGTCGCCTTCCTGAATCAAGCGGGAAAGCCAGGCCTCCCGGCGCGAAAAACCGCGCGACATCGCCGACCTGCTCCAGAAGCTTCACAACCTTCTCGGAGGGTTCCCCGGTGCGGTCATCCACGATCGCCATGGAGTCGCTCGTTGATGGCGAAGTGCATTTGTGCGACCTCGGCTGGACTCACATCGCTACTTGCCAACAGCCTGGCTGTTTGAGTGTCCCCACTGCCATTCGCCAGACCTTCCTAGAAATGTGTCTATCCGTGTTGCCTACGACGCCACCAGCGTCGGAGATCCCGAGAAACACTCCGAGCAGATAGGACAACAACAGGAGCAACGCTCTAGTCGCCGAGCTCTTCGGCTCGGAAGTTGTCGAACCGGATATCGGTGTCTGTTCTGGTGGAGAAGGTGACGAAGCCAAACGCCTGGAAGCGGGCTCGCGCCGCCGACTGGCCGGGGACGCGCGCGGTCGCGACTTCCTTTCCGTCCAGCGACATGGACACGTCGACACCGTCATCGGTTGCCTGACACTCGCCTCGAATGCGGGTCGTTTGACCAGCGGGGGCGACCGCGTCGGATTCCTCTTCGATCAGGAACCGGAGGGTCTTCTCAATGGTCTCGTCCTGCAACACGACTGCGAACGTGCTCACCCCTGGGGCGACGACGAAGAGAATGCCCTGTTGGGCCGTCGCCCCGACGGGCGAAGCCCAGCAACCGACACCATGCGCCTGGAAATCCTCGACCGGGTCGCCGGGGAAGTCCGTAAGAGTCACGTCCGTCTCAACGCTCACGGACCTCACCGGCTCCTCAACCGGGCGACGCATCACATGCTGGATTCTCTCGTCGACTCGTCCGTAGAGCACCCTGTATTCCCCGCCCTCGCACGCGAGTTTGATCTCCTCGTCATCGTTCTCGGACCACAAGCACTCGCCGGAAAAATCGTCAGCGATGGGGAGGCCGGCCCGCTCCCCCGCGTCAGGTTCGGCCCGCTCGCCCGCGTCAGGCACGGTCCGCGCCCCGTCGTCACCGCATCCGCTCAGAAGCAGGACGACTGCGGCCAAGACGCCGGCATTGCGCCGAGCCGCGCCCAGCCTCCCGAGACCGTCACGGCGACCACGCAGCTCGACCATTCGCCCGGATAGTGGCAGATGTTACGCGAGCGCACAATCCGGGTTAGCCCGGATCGCGGCTTGGGGAGCCGCGGATGGCGACCTCGAAGGGCTCCACCCATGAGTCCGGGCGCCAGCCGGGTTCGTCCTCGAGCACCGCCGCCAGCTCGGCCTCCGCCTCTTCGCGCGTCAGGAACGTCGAGACGGGGCCGGCCTCGCGGTGGACGAGGGAGTAGAGATCCGCGCCGCAGGATCCTAGCGCCGTGCCAAATCCGTGCCCATACGTCCGTGAACGCGCCGCGCGCGGGATGCGGGCTCGCGCCGAACGCGCGTTCCGACTCTCTCGACTTGACTCCGGCCCACGCGGGCGTCAGTCTTGTGCCAGTTGCATCTTTTTCGCGCATTCGTCGTCGCTGCCTTGAGCCTCGCGGTGCTGAGCGCATGCGCTGGGAGCGGCACCGCCGAACAGGCGACCGAGGCCGGGACTACCGAGGCCGGGACTACCGATACGGTCGCGGAAGTTACGACCGACACCGGGCCGCCGCCGATCACAGCGGATGAGAAGCGGTGGGTTCAGCAGCTTGAGCGCCTCGCGAACCGGATGGAGATAGGTCTGGAGGTGAAGGTCATCACGGACGCGGTGAAGACTCGCTTCATTAAGACCTATTCCACCTGTCTTCGATCGCTCAAGCGAGCCGGCCGTCCCGGTCGGCTCGAGCCGGCCGCACGGCTCGCTCGTCGAGCCTGCATGATTTTCCAGCGATCCGCGAACCTGATGAGGGAAACCATTGCCATGGAAACCGCTGGGCTCACCTCGGAAGCGGAGGCCGACAGGTTCGTCGCGCTCTCGGACCGGGCATTCGAGGCTCAGGGGAACGGAATCAACGCGATGGAGCGGGCGCGCATCCGCGCCGAGGAGATTAGTTCGTCGCTACCGCCCGAGTAGGCGACGCCACGGCCATGCTAGAGGCTCGTTACTCGGCAACGACAAGAACGAACGGCTCCACCCACAGGTCCGGGCGCCAGTCCTCCGCTGTAGGTGCGGGGCACCGAGAATGGCGAGGGCGGGCTTAGCCGCCCTCGCCATTGATCCGCTCGCGGACTGTTGCTGGCTTAGTTGTCCTCGGTGACGATGTCACCCGTCGCGGGCGTGCTGGGCTCAATCACGCTCCCGCAGTTGGGCGTGTTCGCCGAGGGAGGCGTGGGTAGGACAAGCGGCAGCAAGGTCTGCCCAGGGGGCAGCAATCCGATTAGGTCTGGTGCAGGCGCTCCTGCGTCCAACACTATGAACGCGAACCCCATCCCGACGAGTTCGGGATGCGTGGAGGCGGTGATCTCGCCGCCGACCGCAGCGCGGTTGCCGGTCACCTGCAGGCAAGTAACAGTTCCTTCGACACGCCGCGGTAGAGATTCGAAGAGAAACGTGCCCGTCGGGTTCTGACCGAGGGGGCCGCTGCTGGCGTCGAAGTCGAAATCCAGACGCCCAGGAACGGAACACTGCCCGAACGCCAGTGGACCGAGTGGCGCGCAGAACGCGCGATCCTCGGCGGGCGTGGGCGCGGTCAGGGTGCCGCCCCGGGCGGCGTAGCTGACGCACTTGCCCACGTTCTTGAACGGCGTCTGATCGGCGCGCACCCAGTTCTTGTAGCCGCGCTTATGACAGAGCTTCGCGTTCGCCGAGTTTCCGCCCTTGGCCGCCGTACCGACCGGCGCGACCACAAGCACCGTGCACGCGACGACGAGCGCTCCAAGAACAACTCTGCGCATCAAGCACGTCCTTTCCCTGAGTCTGAGAGCCGCTTCCGGCGGGAAGTGGCCGCCAGCCAGCTGTTAGCCGCAGCCGGCGCCCAGGGTAGGGGAGTGTGCGCCCATTTTCCATGGGCCGCCCGGCCCATCTCTGACGGCCGTCCTAGCGCGAGGCAATCAGCCGCGCCGCCGAGCGAGCGTGCGAGCAGCTCTGGCGCGACTGCCCGGGCGTACGAGTGCCCGGCTCAACGCTGACTAGAAGCTGACTCGCCGGCCGCTCGACGGGAGGAACTCGAGCCGGTGAAGCGACAAATGAAGCCCGTTTGCAGGGCCTTGCCGGCGATGGGCGGTGACGGGATCGAACCGCCGACCTCCTGCTTGTAAGGCAGGCGCTCTCCCAGCTGAGCTAACCGCCCGCGTGCCCAGTAAAGCACGGCCCGGTGCCGGAGAGGCCCGCGGGTATCCTGCGCTGGCGCCGCCCCCATCGACTAGCGGCCCAGGTCACGGCCCTTTCAAGGCCGTAGCGCGGGTTCGAATCCCGCTGGGGGCATCGGAGCCGCGGCCCGGGTAGCTAGCCCGTCTGCCAGGGGTACCCGGGCGCGTACTCGAGCTCGGCTGCGCGGCCGGCGGCGAGCGCGAAGACCTGAACGCGCTCCTCCCCGCCGCGCTCGGGAAGCGACGCAGCCGGCAGCACGAAGTCGAAGGCGACGCGTGGGATCCCGTCGTAGCGGGGCGGCCGGCCGAGCCCGATCGGCGGCCCGGAGACCGTGTGAACGAGGACACCGTCCACGAAGACCGCGACCTCCTCGCGCGGGATCCGCGTCTCGAGGTCGGCTGCCCATCCCTTGAACGTGACGCGCGGCCCGGCGAACCGCGCGCTCGCGGTGCCGCGGATGGCGTCGCTGAACGGAACGAGCGTCCCGTCCGAGCGGAGGATCCCCTCCTCGGAGAGCGTCGTGGCCGCGCCGGCCGTCGAGACGCGCTCGAGCGAGCCCCCGCGAGAGACGAGCAGCTCGACCTCGTTCGACCCGTCGCGGATCGCGTCGTCGGGAACGACGGCGGCGAAGCGGGCGCCGTCGGAGGCCTCGTACGTCCGCGTCGTCGCGACCACACGGCCGTTCACCGCCACCGCCAGGTCCCAGCCGGCCGCCCCGTCCACCACGCGGCCGGTGATGTACGCCGGGACGAGCCCCGACGCGAGATCCACGCTCTGGAGCAACGCCGGACCGTCGAGCTCGGCGCCGAGGTCGGGGGCGGTGGCCACCGCGAGCTCGGTGAGGGAACGCCCGACGTGCCCGGCGAGCGGCCCGCTCGCGTACATCTTCTCCCACGTGCCCGTGCCGAACCGCTCGACCTGCCGGCGGAGGTCTTCGTCGCGCCGAGCGAGGAGGTCGGAGAGCGCGGCCGTCGCCGAGCGGCCGTCGTTCCCCTCGACGGTCACGGTCCCGTCACGCGGCAGCCGGCGGTCGAGGAGCGACTCGCCGTCCACCGGCCAGGGGATCTCGACGCCCAGCGCGTCCGCGATGGTGGGCAGGACGTCGATCGTCCGTGCGAACCCGGTCCGCTCGGCGCCGCGCCGCTGGTGCGGAAGCTTCACGAAGAGCGGCACGAACGCGATCTCCTCGAGGTTCTCGACCGCCGCCTCGCGCCGCACCTCCCCCAGCTCGAAGCTGAGCCCGTGGTCGGCGACGGCGACGATGAGCGCGTCGTCGAAGAGCCTGCGCGCGTCGAGCTGCTCGAACAGGAGTCCGAGCGCTCGATCCGTCGCGCCGACCTGGAGGAGATAGCGGGCGTACGCCTGCTCGGTGAGCGTCTCCGACTCCGCCCAGCCGCTGTCGAGCGCCTCGGGGAACCGGCGCATGTCGCCGACCGTCGCCCGCCCCGACGGAAGATGCACCCACGGTGCGTGGGGGAGGGGCAGGTGCAGATGGTAGAGCGTCGCCGGACGCAGGTCCGCGAGCGCGTCGACGTACGGGCACACCGGCGCGCACGAGCGGCCGCCGCCCTCCGCGGCCGCCGCGGCGGCCGCGACGCTCTCGGCTCCGGTGGCTCCGAAGTTCCCCCACTTCCCTTCGACCGGCGGCAGCCCGTCCGCGAAGGACGACGGCACGACGGTGTGGAGGTAGAGAATCGTCACGTCCGAGGCGAACGACCCTCCTGTGCCGGGCTCCGGCCCCGGCTCGGCGACTGGACTCGCGTCGCGCGGGCAGAGCTGCGGCGGGCAGATCCTCGTCAGCCACTCGCGCGCGCGCAGCTCGTAGCCGTCCCGGAGGAGCGTGAAGATGTTCTCCGGATGGTCGGCGAACATCGCGAGCGAGTCCTCGACCGGGAGACGGCCCGTGAGGATCGAGGGCACCGCGTCCTGCGTGAACGAATGGACGGTCGTCGCCTCGCGATAGAACGTCGACGTCCTCGCAAGGCGCGCGAAGTTCGGGTATCGCTTCGCGTCGATTCTCCCGCGACCGTCGAGGAGGGCGTTCGTGCCGAACTCGTCGAGGACGAGGAGGACGAC
>JAICNR010000092.1 GCA_025931135.1 Gemmatimonadota bacterium
GCGGCTTCGAGGCGCGACTGTCCGCGCGCATGTCCGAGCTGGAAGCCCGCTGGCGCGAAGCGCGCGAGCGCGCCCGCGCGGACGCGTGACGATCAAGGTCCAGCAGCCGACCGAGCCCGAGCGGGTCGTGCTGGCAGCCGTGGGCGGTCCCGCCGCGGTCGGGGACGACGGCATCGGATGGTCGGACCGAAGCCTGCTCGAAGAGCTCCGCGCGCTGGCGACTTCGGCAGGTGCC
Source organism: Gemmatimonadota bacterium (assembly GCA_025931135.1). Taxonomy (GTDB): domain Bacteria; phylum Gemmatimonadota; class Gemmatimonadetes; order JACCXV01; family JAHWKZ01; genus JAICNR01. Next base: position 236 of record JAICNR010000092.1, read on the forward strand.
GAAATCGTGGGCGAGGTGTACCAGCGCCGGGACGCCGCCGACAAGACGTACTTCATCGGCAAGGGAAAGGCCGAGGAGCTGCGCGACGAAGTGCGGAGGACGGGGGCGGAGCTGGTCGTGTTCGACAACGATCTGTCGCCGGCCCAGGGGAAGAATCTCGAGGATCTGATCGGCAAGCGCGTCCTCGATCGCTCCGAGCTGATCCTCGACATCTTCGCGGACCGCGCCCGCACTCGCGAGGCCAAGCTCCAGGTCGAGCTGGCCCAGCTCCAGTACATGCTTCCGCGCCTGAAGCGCATGTGGACCCACCTCTCGCGCATCCGCGGCGGCATCGGCTTGCGAGGTCCCGGCGAGACCCAGCTCGAGGTCGACCGCCGCGTGATCCGGGATCGCATCTCGACTCTCAAGGAGAAGCTCGGTCACATCGAAGAGCGCCGGCGCCTTCAGCGTAAGGGTCGGATCGACGCCTGGAACGTGGCGCTCGTCGGATACACGAACGTCGGCAAGTCGACGATCATGAACCGGCTGTCCGGCGAGCGGCTGGGGGTCGAGGACCGGCTCTTCGCGACCCTCGACGCGACGACGCGTAGGGTCCGTCTCCCGGACGGCGAGGAGATGCTGCTCACCGACACGGTCGGGTTCATCCGCAATCTGCCTCACCACCTCGTGGCCTCGTTCCGCGCCACGCTCGAAGAGGTCGTGCACGCCGACCTCCTGCTCCACGTGATCGACGTCTCGGAGCCGGACCACGAAGCCCAGACTCGCGTCGTGAGGGACGTCCTCGTCGCGCTCGAGGCGGCGGATACGCCCACACTCCTGGTATTCAACAAGTTCGACCGCATTCGGCCGGCGGAGCGAGCGGGTGTTCGCGCGCGGGTCCTGGCCGAGCACCCCGGTGCCGTGATGGCGTCGGCGGTCGACGCCCGCGGCCTGGTCGCGCTCGAGGAGGCGATGTCCCGGGTCCTGCGCGCGGAGGAGCTGGAGGTACGGGTATCGCTGCCCCTGTCCGCGAGCCGCGATCTGGCGCGGCTCTACGAGGTCGGCGAGGTGATCGGCCGCGAATACACCGACGACGCGGTCCTGGTCGACCTGCGGGTCCGCCCGGACGTCGTCGAGAGGCTCCGACAGGAGGGTGTCGTCGTGCGGGTCGCGTCATGAGCGACGCGATCCCGTCCCTCCAGATCTACGGGACCGGCCGCGTCGGCCTCGCGATCCTACGGCTCGCGCGCGAGCGGGGGATGACGCTGACCGGCGCCTGGAACCCGCGCGAGCTCCGCCCGGAGCGCCGCGGGCTCGCCGCCGGGTTCCCGATCGCGGTCTCGGCCGAGCCGCCCGCCGTTCCGGCAGACTTGTGGCTGATCGCCGTGCCAGACGACGCGATCGCAGGGGTGGCGGAACGACTGGCGCGCGCGCCGGGACCGCGGCCCGCGGCGGTCGCGCACTGTGCGGGGGCGATCCCCGCGGCCCTGCTCGAGCCCCTCGGCGCCCAGGGCGTGTCGTGCGGCTCGTTCCATCCCGCGATGACCTTCCGCGGCGCCGAGGGGGACGCCGAGGCGCTGGCGGGGGCGGTCGTCGCGATCGAGGGGGAGCCGCGGGCGGTGGAGCTGCTCGAGCGGCTGGCCGACCGGCTCGGCGTCGGCCGGGTGGCCGTGGCCGCCGAGGCGAAGCCCCGCTACCATACCGCGCTGGTCCTGGCCTCGAACGGGCGGATGGCGCTGGACGCCGCCGCGGTGCGGCTCTTGCAGGAAGCGGGGTTGGAGGAGGCCCAGGCGCTCGCGCTCCTGCGGCCTTTGACGGCCCGCACGGAGGCGAACCTGCGCGCCGCCACGCCGGCGCACGCTCTGACCGGCCCGGTGGCGCGCGGAGACGCGCGGACGGTGCACTCCCAGCTCGACGCCCTCGCAGATCGCCCCCGCCTTCTGGCCCTCTACCGCGCGCTGGGGACGTTCCTCCTCGACCTCGTGCCCGAGAGGGTCCGGGGCGAGGGGCATCGCGAGGTCGCGCGCCTCCTGAGCGAGGGCGTCGAGGCCGGACACATCCACGGAAAGGACGTTTCGTGATCTCTCTATCGGATCTTCAACGCGACCCCGAGACCCGCAAGTACCTGGACAGGGCCGACGAGGTCCTGGGCGCAGTCGGATACACAGAGCATGGTCGCCGCCACGCGGGCGTGGTATCCAAGCGCGCCCGTTCCCTGCTCGAAGCGCTCGAGCGGCCCGCGCGACAATGTGAGCTGGCCGCGATCGCGGCCTACCTGCACGACATCGGGAACGTCGTGAACCGGGATCACCACGCGCAGAGCGGGGCGGTACTCGCCCACGAGATCCTGCGCAACCTCGGGATGCCGATCGACGAGGTGATCGAGATCGTGACGGCGATCGGCCACCACCACGAGACGGATGGGGCTCCGGTCAACGACATCGCGGCGGCCGTGATCCTCGCCGACAAGTCGGACGTACACCGCTCCCGTGTACGGAACAAACAGATGATCCAGCTCGACATCCACGACCGCGTCAACTACGCCGTCACACGCTCCTCGCTCGGCGTCGTGGGGCCGCACTCGGAGAAGCAGATGGAAGGCGAGCGGGAGGGAGGAAACGGCGGCGCGGTGGCGGTCGCCGGGGCACGCGGCGGTACGGATGTCGCCGCGCTCACGATCGTCGACACACAGGGCGGCGAAGACGTCAAGACGATGCCGGTCGTCACCCTCGCGCTCCGAATCGACACGTCGATCGCCTCCGTCATGGACTACTTCGAGATCTTCCTTCCACGGATGATCCTGTCGAACCGCGCGGCGGACCGGCTGGGGGCGGTGTATAAGCTGGTGATCAACGAAACCCACCTGTTGTAGGTGGGCGGCAGAGAATGCCCCGACTCGGCGTTGCGCAACTCGTGTTGGCCTGCGGCGTACACTTCCGGTACGCCTCGGCCGCCTCTCGTCGCGCGGCTGGGGCACCCGCTCGCGGGTCCGGGGCATTCTGAGCCGCCCGCGTAGGGGAGGGACTTGTTGAAGCGGTGGAAGACGTGGGTCGGGGTGGCGATCTCCGCCGCGGCGATCTGGTGGGCCGTGCGCGGGGTGGAGTGGACACTGGTGGGGCCCGCGATGCGGGGCGCGCGGTGGGAGCTGCTCGCGCTCGTCTTCGTGCTCGCCCCGGCGATCAACATCGGAGTTCGCGCGGTCCGCTGGCGGATCCTGCTGTGGCCGGTCCGGCGGCTTCCGGTGTCGAGCTGCGCCAGCGCGACCGCGATCGGCCTGTTCGCGAACAACGTTCTGCCGGCGCGGATTGGCGAGTTCGTGCGCGCGTATGCGCTCGCCCGGCGCGAGCGCGTTCCTACCGGCACCGCGCTTGGCGGCCTGTTCCTCGAGCGGATGTTCGACGGCTTCGCGCTCGTCGGCATGCTGTGGGTCCTGAAGCGCCTGGTCGAGCTCCCCGCCTGGGCGGACACGACCGTGAGTCTCGCCTTCTGGATCTTCGTGGGGTTCCTCGCGTTCCAGGTCCTCCTCGTGGTCCGGCCGGGTACGGTCATCGGGTCGGCGCAGTGGATCCGCAAGCGGCTCTTCGGCGACCGGTTCGAGGAGGCGCTCGAAGGGGCGCTGGCGACGTTCGTCGACGGGTTCCATCTGCTACGGCGTCCGGGCCTCGTGGTCGTCAGCTCGATGCTGGCGGTCGCGCAGTGGATACTGATCACGCTCCTGTTCTGGATCGGAATGGCCGCGTTCGGGATCGCCGGGCAAGCGGGGCCGGAGGGCGCGCTGTTCACGAACTCGATCACCGCGCTCGGCGTCGCCGCTCCCTCGTCGCCGGGCTTCGTGGGGACGTTCCAGGCGCTCGTCGTGAAGAGCCTGGAGGCGTTCGACGTCGACCGCACGGTCGCGTTCACCTACTCGCTGGGATTCCACGCGGCCAATTACCTGTCGGTCACGATCGTGGGGTTGGTCGCGTTCCTGCGCGCAGGATTGTCGTGGCGGGAGATCGAGCGGTCGGAGGTGGAGGTCGAACGCGAGATGGCGGAAGAGTTCGAGATGGAGATCGAGCCCACGCTGGAGCCGGATGCGCGCGGCTGACGGCCCTGCTCGCGAGGTGTGGGTCGCCCCTGCGAAGGTCAACCTGTGGCTGGCAGTGGGGCCGCGACGCGCGGACGGCTTCCACGAGGTCGACACGTGCTACCAGGCGATCGATCTGGCTGACCGGATCGTGATCTCGCGTTCTTCGGAGGGGACCGGACTGGACTGCGTGGTAGCCGGAGAATTTTCGGCCGGGGTCCCGGAGGCCGAAGGAAACCTGGCCGCGCGGGCGGCGCGTCTGCTAGCGGCGCGCACGGGGCACGACCTCCGGGTCGCGATCGAGATCGAAAAGCGCGTCCCCGCGGGCGCGGGCCTGGCGGGCGCGTCGAGTGACGCTGCGGCGGTGCTGCTGGCGCTCGCCCGCCGCTTCGCCGTTCCGGATCCCGAGCACACTCTGGGAGATCTGGCCGCGGAGCTGGGCGCGGACGTCCCGTTCTTCCTCGTGGGCGGGACGCAGCGCGCGGGCGGGATCGGCGACCAGCTTCGCCCCGGCACGGCGCCCGCGGAGCGGTGGGGAATCCTCGTCTGGCCGGGCGTCGTCGTCCCGACGGGAGAGGCCTACGGATGGCTGGACGCCGAGCGCGGCGACGAGGCGGATCGGGCGCTCCCGCCGTCGCTCGGCGGCGGTAGGGGGAACGACTTCGAGGCCGTCGTAGGCCACCGCGTGCCAGCCGCCGGTCGCACGCTCGAGGTCCTGGCGGCGGGGCCGGCCCGCCTGGCCCGGATGAGCGGGAGCGGCAGCGCCTCGTTCGCTCTCTATGCCTCGGAAGCCGACCGCGAAGGCGACCTCCCAAGGATCCGCGACGAGATGACCGATCTCGCCGGGGCCAGGCTCTGGCCGTTCGAGTGCGTCGGCCACGGCGTGCGCCCCGTGCATCCCCGCCGCTCGAATCTGGCCGCCAGGTGAGCCGACCGGCCTCGGGCGCGCGGGTCGCCGGGCTCCACGTGTACCCGGTCAAGTCGTGCGGGGGGATGGATCTCGAGCGCGCGCAGGTCGACGACCTCGGCATCCGGCACGACCGCCGTTGGATGATCGTCGACGGCCGCGGCCGATTCCTGTCTCAGCGCACCGTTCCGCTCCTGGCCACGATCCGCGTCAGGCTCGGATCGGAGCGCTTGGTCCTGTCGGCGCCCGGGCGGCCACCCCTCGATCTTCCCGCGATTCCGACCGCGGGCGCAACCGAGCCCGTGACCGTATGGCGCGACACCGTCGCGGCCCTCCCGATGGGGCAAGGGGCGGAGGACTGGCTCACGTCGCTCCTCGGGTTCCCCGCGCGGCTCGTTTGGATGGCCCCGGAGACCCGACGCTCGGCCAAGCGCGATCCGGCCGGGACGAATCCCCGGATCTCGTTCGCGGACGCGTACTCCTTCCTCGTCATCTCACAAGAATCGCTGGGCGAGCTCAACGCGCGGCTCGACGAGCCCCTGCCGATGAACCGATTCCGGCCGAACATCGTCCTCGAAGGCGCCGGACCGTTCGCCGAAGACGGATGGACCAGGGTGCGGATCGGCGCGATCGAGCTGGACATGGCCGGCCCCTGCGCCCGCTGCGCGACGACGACGACCGATCAGGAGACCGGGGCTCGCGGGATAGAGCCGCTCCGCATGCTCGCGACCTTCCGGCGCGAGGGCGCCGAGGTGATGTTCGGACAGAATGCGAACCACCGCGGCACAGGGGAAATCGCGGTCGGCATGCCGGTCGAAGTCCTCGAACGGCGGTAGCTTGGAGGAGGTCTCGATGAGCCTGGAGACACCCGCCGCGGAGCCTGTGAGTCCCCCTGCCCCCGCCCCCGTCCGCGACCTGGACTGGGACGCGGGAAAGGCGCGCGAGCTGGGCGAGCGCGTGATGGAGATCTGGCTCGAGCTCCTCGAGCGGATGCCGCACCTCCCCGTCGCGCGACCCCATACCGTGGAGGAAGTGCGGGCTGCGGTCGCGCTCCCGATTCCGGACGAGCCGATGCCGCTCGACGACCTCGTTGCCCATCTCCGCGACGTAGCGCTCGAATGGTCGATGTACCCGGGGCACCCGAGCTTCCTCGCGTACATCCTGGGCTCCGGGACTGTCCCCGCGGCGCCGGCGGAGCTCCTCGCGGCGGGTCTGGACCAGAACCTCGGAGGCTGGCGGCTCTCGCCAGCCGCGACCGAGATCGAGCTCCACCTCATGCGCTGGTTCGCGGAGTCGTTCGGGCTCCCTCCGGGATCCGGCGGGATCATGACCTCGGGCGGCGCGATGGCCGCGTTCGTGGCGCTCAAGACCGCGCGGGACGCGCGCTCGGGATGGGATAGCCGGGATCGCGGCCTGGTGGCCGGGCCGCAACTCGTGATGTACGCCTCCACAGAAGCCCACGTGGTGAACGAGCGCGCCGCCGACATGCTGGGGCTGGGGCGTCGCGGGCTTCGCCAGATTCCCGTCGACGGGGAGCTCCGGATGCGCACCGATGCCCTGAACGAGGCGATCGTCGCGGATCTCGCTGCCGGAGTGCGCCCGGTCGCTGTCGTCGCGACGGCGGGAACGACCGCGACCGGGGCGATCGATCCGCTGGCGGAGATCGCGGACATCTGCGCGGAACACGACCTGTGGTTCCACGTGGACGGCGCGTACGGCGCGATCGCCGCGCTCGTCCCGTCCCTGAGGCCGCTCTTCCGCGGCATGGAGCGGGCCGATTCGATCGCCTTCGATCCGCACAAATGGCTGTACGTCCCACCGTCGGCCGGTGCGATCGTCCTGCGGGAGTCTCATCGACTGGTCGAGGCGTTCGACGTGAATCCCAGCTACGTCCACGAGGACAGGGAGCGGACGAAACGCGGAGCGAATCTGATGGAGTACGGGCCCCAGTTCTCGCGCGGCTTCCGTTCGCTCAAGGTCTGGGTATCGCTCCTCGCGCACGGCTGGTCGGCATACGAGCGCCGGATCGAGCACGACGTCGAGCTCGCGCGCTACCTGTACCGGCAGGCGAGCGAGCGTCCGGAGTTCGAGCCGATGGGTCCCGAGCCCAGGCTCTCGATCGCCTGCTTCCGCTACCTGCCGCCGGGGCTTCCGGAGGGACCGGAGCGCGAGGCGTATCTGGATCGGCTCAACGAGCGGCTCATGACGGAGATCCAGCTGGACGGCCGGGTGTTCCCGTCGAACGCGGTCCTCGACGGCCGTTTCGTGCTCAGGATCTGCATCGTGAACTTCCGCACGGAGGCGGCGGATCTGGACCTCCTGCTCGAGGTGGCTGCGGAGCTCGGCGCTCGCCTGGATGCCGAGATGCGCGCGCGATAATCCGATGGAGAACGGAAGGAAGGAGCGACCATGACGAAGTGGACCAGGGTCCTGACACCGACCGACTTCTCGCCGTCGGCGGAGCGGGCGCTTCGCTCGGCAGAGCACCTGTGCCGGCGGGACGGCGCGCGGCTGGACCTTCTGCACGTGGTCCAGCTCCCGGCGCCCTCGTACCTCGGACGACTGGGCCTGGAACGTAGTTTGCGCGAGACCTGGATGGAGGCCGCCCGGGAGGAGCTCGACGGGGTCGTCCGGGGGGTTGCGGCCGGGATCGAGGTCGAGACGATCGTGCGTGTCGGCAAGCCGTGGAAGGAGATCGTGGACGCGGCACGCGAGCGGGAGGCGGACCTCGTCTGCCTCGGCAACTCCGGCCGCTCCACCGTCGAGCGATGGTTGCTGGGCTCGACCGCGGAGAACGTCGTGCGACACTCCGACGTTCCGGTCCTGATCGTCCGCGACCGCCCGCTCACGGACATTCGCCGCGTTCTCGTGCCGGTGGACTTCGATGCCGGGACGAAGCTCGCAATCCGCTTCGCGCTGGAACGCTTCCCCGCTTCGGAAATCGCCGCGCTGCACGTCGTCGCGCCGTTGCCGCCGGCGGACCCCGTCGTCGGGCCGCTGGTCCCGAACCTCGCCGCCATTCGCGCGGAGGTGCGCGCGCTGTTGGACGAGATCGGGGCGGGCCAGGTGCCCGAGACCGTCCGGCTCATGGCGGATCCGGCCGACGCGATCCTCGAGGCCGCGCGCGAGACGGAGGTCGACCTCCTGGTCCTGGCCACGCACGGGCGACGCGGGGTGACGCGCGCCCTGCTCGGGAGCGTGGCCGAGAAGATCGCGCGTCACGCGGACCGGCCGGTCCTCGTGCTCCCCGGACCGGGCAGGGAACGGAAGACGGCTAGAGCGAAGCCCCCGAAGGCCACCGCGTAGATCGAGCGGTCAGCGGCGACTTCTCGATCCCCCGGGAGGCGCGCCCCTCCGATGCCGAAGCGCTCGCCCGGCTCTCAACCGAACTCGGTTATCCAACCACAGCCGACCAGGGGCACGGCGGCCTGCGAACATCACGAAGAGTAAGCGGAACTTCGAGAAGCGCCTGGAAGGATCCCGCCGCGAGGGCTAGAATTCGAGAGGCGCAATCGCCAACCCGCCTCTCTTGGGCCCTAGTTCAACGGCAGAACATCGGCCTTTGGAGCCGAGAATCCGGGTTCGAATCCCGGGGGCCCAACCATGAATGACCCTTATGCCTTGTCGCCACAGCCGAACCCGGTTTAGGGTACAGCCATGGACCTGCTAACCGTTTCCCGGGTCGTGTCGGCTGTGGCGCTCGTCATCGGAATCCTCTTCGGCATGCTGCAGCTGCGCCAGTACGATCAGCGCCGACGCCGGGAGAACGCTCTCGAACTCGTGCACTCCTTTCAGACGGCGCCCTTCGCCAAAGCGCTTGAGATGATCTTTCGGATGCCGGAAGGACTCAACCGGCGCGAGGTCGAAGCATGGGTGGGCGACGACCGCACCTCCGTGCTCCTCATCATCAGTACGTGGGAGAGCCTGGGTATCCTCGTCCATCGGCGCGAGCTCGACTTGGATCTGGTGGACGACTTCTTCAGCGGACCCATCGTCGTGACGTGGCGCAAGCTCCGCACCTATATCGAGGAGGTGCGCCGGGACGAGAGCCGCGACACCTTCGCCGAGTGGGCCCAATGGCTCGCCGAACGGATGCTGGATCGCGAGAGCGACACGCCCCCGGTTCCCGCGCACATTGCGCATCGGAGCTGGGAGCCCAAACCATAGACGCTGCAGAGTCACGACCCTTGATCCGCACGGCCCGGTTGATCCTCCGAGAATTCCAGCCCTCCGACCTGGTCGCCTACTGTGAGCTCCGGGCGCACCCGGACTTCCAGCGCTTCTATCCCGCGCACGAGGTTTCTGGCGAACGGTCTGCCGATCTGCTGGGTGACTTCCTGAACTGGGTGACCCAGAATCCGCGGCATCGCTACCAGCTGGCCGTCGAAGAACCGCGGTTCGGGCTAATTGGCTCCTGCGGGATCAGGATCACGGATCCCGAGCACTTACAGGCTTCTTTCGGCTGCGAGCTCGGCCGGGAGCACTGGGGTCACGGCTACGCGATCGAAGCGGCCAGAGCTTTGATCGAGTTCGCCTTCTCAGAGCTGGGAATGCATCGGATCCATGCCGAAGCGCTCACCGAGAATCGGCCTGCTCTCTCCCTCGCGCGAAACCTCGGAATGCGGATCGAGGGGCTTCA
>JAICNR010000208.1 GCA_025931135.1 Gemmatimonadota bacterium
ACGTTGTCGTTCTCGCCGGGCTCCCCGTCGTCGGCGTTCCCGTCCGCATCGACGACCACCCCGCTGGTTCTCTCGGCATAGGAAACCGTGGAACCGGCACCGGTCATGAAGGTATCCGCACCGGGGCCGCCCAGCATGTCATTCCGACCGAGACGCCCGTCGAGCACGTCCTCTCCTTCGCCGCCCTCCAGCATGTAACTGCCGAACCCGCTCACGAGTGTGTCATCGCCTGCCCCACCCGCTAGCTCGTTCGTGAACTCGCAGCCGTGCTGGAAGAAGGCGCAGGCCCCCAAGGACTCCACGGTGATCGTGTCCGCTCCGTCCCCGCCGGCAACGAAAACCGGGTCGCGAACACCTACCGCGACGCTGTCATCGAGGTCACCGAGGCCGACGCTGATCGTGCCGCGAGTTACGCCGCGAATCGGGCAGGTCGCCTCGTGCGCGCCCGTGGAGAAACAGTCACCAAGCGCCGTCAGGGGTGCCCCAAGATCCGTAACCCTGTAGGAGCCTGCCGTCCTGGCGATGACGAGGCGGTTCGTCTCGCCCGGCTCGGCGGTGAACGTCAGGACGGTGAACGTCAGCTCCGGATCCTCTCCAAAGACGGTCGCGTCCACATCTCCCGCGTACGCGGGCCCCACCAGGCCGCAAGCGGCAAGCACCCCGAGCGAAAAAACAAACGATGCCCCCCAACCAGCCTTGACGCCGCGCATCACTGGCCTCCTCCGAGCTCGACTAAGCATCAAAAGTTACGACCCGCCTAGAAGCGTCACCAGACGGTGTTGAGCCACATCCACATTGGCGAGGAGAGAGGGCCGAGGGGCGCCGGTTGAACGCCCGGGACGCTGTACCAATCACCCCGGCCCCGCCCGGCCCCGAATCCTTGTGGACGAGCGAGTAGAGATCCGCCGCCGCCTAACTCTTGCAAGTCGACGCCCGCCACGCAACCGGCGATACGGGGCCTAGCTTCGAACCGTGATGTTGCCGTGGTCGATCGGGAAGATCGACTGGCCGGTTACGAGGGCCGTCGTGCAGTCGACGGCGGTGAATCCGAAGGTGTCTCCTACGTCGCTGTCACGGACGACGAGCGAGTGGATCGATCCCACCGAATAGGGATTCGTGAGGATCCCCGTCGACTCGAGTACGATGAACCCGATCGCCGCTGTATCTCCGGAGACGGCGAGGCATACCACTTTCCCGCGGAGTTTCGAAACCGTCTGCCCCTGAATGACGATCGTCTCCGTGACGTGACCCACGACGCGACCGTTCGGAGATCGGTGCGCGCGCACAACGTCGAGGCTAGGCGCTTCTCTTGTCCAGGAGTTGCAGGAGCTCGTGCGCCGCGATTTCGATCTCCTTGTGTCTCCACTCGGCCGCGCGGTAGACGCATGCGATCAGCCCGGTTCGGTGCAACCGCCGGAAGTCCCCGTAGACGAACGCGTAGCGCGCCTTCGTCTCGTCGGAGGGACCTTCGGTGAGGCCGAGATGCCACTCACCGTATTCATCCCACGAGTGCGACTTGAGGTATGTGTTCTCACGATCGGCGTTCGGTTGCGCCTCGCCCCAGTCGCTGTCCAGGACGTACTGGCGGCTCTCGATCAACCGGTGAGCCTTCGCGACTGCTCGTTCGTTGACCGAATAGGAGGGCATCGGCGCATTGTGACGGAGACCGAACCGCCCTCGGCAGCCGGGGCCGTCGCGATCCGTGGCGCCCCCCGATGTCCTCCCGGGCACGACCTCCGAGGACGAGGAGGGAAGAAGGTGTGACTATGACGACCGTTTCGCACGAGCCGCCGCGGGCCGCGAGGTATGTCGGGAGGCGCTACGAGTACAAGGTTCTCGACACCGGCTCCCGGATCGAGGACGAGCAACGCGCCGGGCGCGGAGGGCTGGCGCGTGGTCGGCGTGACGACGAAGAAGCAGCTGTTCATCGCGCCGCCTCAGGCGATCATCCTCATGCGTGAGCTCGAGCCGACCGGCTGACGGACGACGCGACTACCAGACGAAGGCAGGCTCGCGGGCTTGAGCCTGGAGCTCGACGGAGGCCGACGCGCGGAGGTCGGTCTCGCCGTGCCAGCGTGCCACCGTCGTCCACACGGCGTCCGCGTGTACTCGTAGAGCGCGTAGAGGTCTCCGTCGGCGGCCTTCATCTCGTGATCGCCCTCGTTCGGGCAGCGGCTGGCCTCGAGGGTGTAGTGCCCCTCACATCGCGGCATGGCCTCAGCGTGGCTCGTTCGAGGGAGGCTGTCGATCATCCCAACGGGGAGGGGCGTTTCTGTAGATTCCCCGGCCGTGGCTGCCACACTCATGGACGGGAAGGGCCTCGCCGAGCGCGTCCGCGCCGAGGTGAAGGAGGAGGTCGCCGCGCTCGGGCGGCCGGTCGGGCTCGCGACGGTGCTCGTCGGCGACGACCAGGCGTCCGCGATCTACGTGCGCCGCAAGCGCGAGGCGTGCGCCGAGGTCGGGATCGAGAGCTTCCACCACGAGCTCGGCGCCGATACGAGCGAGGAGGAGCTCCTCGGCCTCGTCGCCGACCTGAACACGGACGAGCGCGTGACCGGGATCCTCGTCCAGCTCCCGCTGCCAGGCCAGATCGACGAGGACCGCGTGATCCAGGCGATCGACCCGGTGAAGGACGTGGACGGGTTCCACCCGTCGAACGCGGGCCTGCTC
>JAICNR010000028.1 GCA_025931135.1 Gemmatimonadota bacterium
ACCCGCCGAGGTCGAGCGTCGAGGCCAGCCGTGGAGCGCCGTCGGAGAGGGCGAGCGGAGCGGAAGCCCCGCCGGGCGTTCCCCACGTGACGAGGATCCGGGCGCTGCGTGCGCACGCGTCGGCCAGCTCCCGCGCGCGAGTCGCGTCCTCCGCGAAGACGCCTGCCTGAGCTTCCCGTCCCGGCAGTGCGCGGACCACGAGCCTGCCCTCCTCCACCTCCCGCCCGGGCGCTCCCGCGAGCGCTTCCCGGAGCGGCCCCAGCACCCGGTTCCCGTCTTCGACGAAGATCGGGCAGACATCGACGTCGACAATCGCCGCCGGGTCTTCGGCGGCGTGGAATCCGAGCGTGATCGAGCCGGCGGTCCGGCGCCACGTGAACGTCGCCCGACGCCGGTAGTGCCACGGGCGCGCCGCTTCCTCGCAGACGATCGGACCGGGCGGGGATCGCCGCGCGATCCGCTCGAGCGCGTCGGTGACCGCCCGGGCCTTCGCATCGAGCTGCGCTGTCCGGTCGAGGTGCTGGAGTCGACAGCCGCCGCAGATGCCGTACACGGGGCACCCGGGCTCGACGCGCCCGGGCCCCGCGCCAAGAACCCCCTCGAGCCGCGCGCGCGCCCAGCGTGGATGTCGCTCGATGATTCGCGCGCGCGCGCGATCACCCGGCGCGGTCCAGGGAACAAACACGACGAGGCCGTCCGCGCGACCGACGCCTTCTCCTCCGTAGGCGATCCGCTCCACGTCGAGCTCGACCGCCGATCCTGCCGCCGGGCCGGTCTCGGGGCTGCTCTCCGTCACGCTCATCGGAGCCCTGTCCAGCGTGCTGCCTCCCGCCATCGGCCGGCGTCGGATCGCGCCGGGGGAATCGTCGCCGGGACTCCGGCCGCGCCGCGCTCCGCAACCCGCCAAGCGGCGATCGCCGCCGCGAGCGGCTCCGACTCCCTGCGCCTGGCGGCCGCGGCGTCGACGATCTCGGCGGCATGCTCCTCCAGCCAGCGTGTATGGACCGTGCCTTCTCGAACCGCTGGATGGGCGACGAGCGCGCGCTGGAACCCGGCGTTCGTCGTGACGCCGTCGATCTCGAGATCGGCCAGCGCACGCTCCATCCGTCCGAGGGCTGCCTCGCGGTCCTCGGCGTGGACGACGAGCTTGAGGAGGAGGGGGTCGTAGTGGGGAGTGATCTCGCTTCCCGCCTCGATCCCGCTGTCCACGCGGACACCCGGGCCCCCCGGCTCCCGATAGCCGCGGATCCGGCCGGTGGCGGGCAGAAAGCCGCGATCGGCGTCCTCCGCCGCGATCCGGCATTCGATCGCGTGGCCGCGGAGCCGCAGCTCCTCCTGGGCCAGCGGGAGCGGGCCGCCGCAGGCGATCGACAGCTGCGCCCGGACGATGTCGATCCCCGTCACCAGCTCGGTCACCGGATGCTCCACCTGGAGCCGTGTGTTCATCTCGAGGAACCAGAACGAACCGTCCGGAGCCAGCAGGAACTCCACGGTGCCTGCGCCCACGTATCCCACGGCCTCAGCCGCGCGCACCGCCACCGCGCCCATGCGCGAGCGTGTCCCGGGATCCAGTCCAGGGGCGGGGGCCTCTTCGAGCACCTTCTGGTGGCGGCGCTGGAGCGAGCATTCCCGTTCCCCCAGATGGATCGCGCGTCCGCTTCCGTCGGCCAGGATCTGGATCTCGACGTGCCGGGCGTCCGCCAGGTAGCGCTCCAGATAGAGAGCGGGGTCGCCGAACGCCGCGGCCGCTTCGCGCGAGGCGGCCGCGAAGGCGGCCGCGAGCTCTCCCGGCTGCGTCACCACCCGCATTCCCTTACCCCCACCCCCCGCGGCGGCCTTGAGCAGGAGCGGATACCCCACCTCGGCCGCGGCCCGCGCCGCGGCCTCCGGATCGCGCGCGGGCTCCACCGTGCCCGGAACGACCGCGACTCCCACGGCTTCGACCGTTCGCCGCGCGGCCGTCTTCTCCCCCATCGCCCGGATCGCCGCGGGGGGAGGCCCGATCCAGACGAGGCCAGCGGCTTGCACCGCGGCCGCGAACTCCGCGTTCTCCGCCAGAAACCCGTACCCGGGGTGAACGGAACCGGCGCCCATCTGCCGCGCAGCGGCCAGGATCCGTTCGATGTCCAGGTACGACTCCCTCGCGGGAGCAGGGCCGATCTCCCGCGCCCGCTCTGCTCGCCGGACGTGAAGGGCGCCCCTGTCGGCCGCGGAATACACGGCCGCGGCTGGCACTCCCGCCTCGCGGCAGGCGGTCAGGACCCGCACGGCGATCTCGCCCCGGTTCGCGACGAGGACCCGACCCAGCGCTTTCATGAGGGGCATGAGATATGACGATACAACTGACTGCTAGGAAACGACATCAGAGCGGAATATTGCCGTGCTTTCGAGGTGGATTCGCGTCCCTCTTTCCGCCGAGCGCCCGCAGGCCGCCGATCAGGAGCGGCCGCGTGTCGGCAGGGTCGATGACGGCGTCCACATAGCCCCGCTCGGCGGCGATGTAGGGGTTCGCGAACTTCCGCCGGAACTCTTCCGTGCGCTCCTCAAGGAGCGCGCCGGGATCATCCGCCGCTTCGATCTCCCGCTTCCAGAGGATCTCGACCGCGCCCTTGGGGCCCATGACCGCGATCTCCGCGGTCGGCCACGCGAGGTTCAGGTCTCCGCGGATGTGCTTCGAGGACATGACATCATACGCGCCCCCGTACGCCTTCCGCAGAATCACGGTCAGCTTCGGGACCGTCGCTTCGCAGTACGCGTACAGGAGCTTTGCGCCGTGCTTGATGATGCCGCCCCACTCCTGATCCGTCCCCGGCAGAAAGCCGGGCACGTCGACGAACGTAATGAGCGGGATGTTGAACGCGTCACAGAAGCGGACGAAGCGAGCGCCCTTCACGCTGGCGGCGATGTCGAGGACTCCCGCGAGCACCGCCGGCTGGTTCGCGACGACGCCCACCGTACGACCGTCGAGCCGCGCGAACCCGATCAAGATGTTGGCCGCGAAGCGAGGCTGGATCTGGAAGAACGATTCCCGATCGACGACTTCCTCGACCACCCGCAGCACGTCGTAGGGCTTGTTCGGGTTCTCGGGAACGACGGATCGGAGCTCCATGGAACGGCGCTCCGGATCGTCCCCGGACTCGAGGTGTGGCGCATCCTCCTGGTTGTTGGCCGGCAGGTAGCCGATGAGCGTCCGGATCCCCGCAAGGCATGCCGCCTCGTCCGCGAACGTGAGGTGAGCGACTCCGCTCCGATCGCCGTGCACGGATGCACCCCCCAACTCCTCGAACGAGATCTCCTCGTGCGTGACCGTCTTCACTACGCTGGGCCCGGTGACGAACATGTACGAGATCCCTTCGACCATGAGCACGAAGTCCGTGATCGCCGGTGAGTAAACAGCGCCCCCCGCGCAGGGGCCGAGAACCGCGCTGATCTGGGGCACGACACCGCTGGCCAGCGTGTTCCGCAGGAAGATCTCCGCGTATCCGCCGAGCGATGCCACCCCCTCCTGGATTCGCGCGCCACCGGAGTCGTTGAGGCCGATGACCGGATGACCGGTCTTCAGGGCGAGATCGAGGAGCTTGCAGATCTTCTCGGCGTGGGCCTCCGACAGGGAGCCGCCGAAGACCGTGAAGTCCTGGCTGTAAACCCACACCTGGCGGCCATCGATCCGACCGTGGCCGGTCACGACTCCGTCGCCGGGGAACTTCTGCGTCGCGAGGCCGAACTCTTCGGTCCGGTGCTTGACGAACATGTCGAGCTCGAAGAACGACCCGGGGTCGAGCAGGAGATCGAGGCGCTCGCGGGCGCCGAGCTTCCCCTTGGCGTGCTGCGCCGCCAGCTTCTCGGCCCCCCCGCCTTCGCGCGCCTCGGACTCCCGTGAGCGGAGATCGTCCAGCCGGTCTCCCACCGGGGCCTACCAGTCCACGGCGACCGGCTCGCCGCGCTCGATCCGATGCACGATCACCGCTCGACGGATCCCCTGCGGACCGAAGCGGAAGAGGCCGGTCGCGCCCAGGTATTCCCCGCCTTGGACCACGCCGTCGGCGTGCGCCAGGCGCTCGAGCGCGAGCCGAGCCGCGTCGTAGCCCCAGCCCGGGATCAGATTCGCGGGAGCGCCGCCGAAGCGGGCTTCATAGCGATCCGCAAACGAGAGCCACGTCGTAATCCGCGCGTCGCGGCTGAACGTATCGGCGAAATAGCCGCGCACGAATCGGCGGCCCTGGCGATAGAACTCGGGGTCGTTCCAGGCGTCGGTCCCGAGCGGGAGGATTCCCCCCAGCTCGTAGAACGCCATCTGGTTCAGGATCCGAAGCGCCTCGTTCGGGCTCTTCGTCGCGATGAACAGGGCGTCCGCTCCCGAACGAACGATGGCCCCGAGCTGATCCGTGTACTGGGTGGACCCGCGCTCGTACTGGAAGCGGTATACCACTCGCGCGCCCGACGTCTCCACGGCGGTCGCGAAGGCATCCGCCTGGATTCTGCCGTAGGCGTCATCGACCGCGAGGATCGCGAAGCGCCTCCGCTCGAGCGAGCGAACCGCGAACGTGCCGATTGTATGACCGACGGCGCCATCCAGGGCGTTCACCGTATACACGCGGGGGTCGATTTCAAGGAGCCGCGCATCGGTCGCCGTGGGGCTGACGAGCGGAACCCCCTCCTCGGCGGCCAGTCGGGCCGCCGGCAGTGCGTCCTCGCTGGTCAGCGGTCCGAGGATCGCCTCCACCCGTTCGTTCCGGGCGAGCGTCCGGATCACCGCCGCGGTGGAGTCCGGGTCCGTCTCGGCCGAACGCGCGACGAGCGTCACCGGGGCGCTTCGGCCGGATCCGCGGTTCACGTCCTCCAGTGCGATCTCCACGCCACGGCGGATCTCCTCGGCCACCGACGCGAACCGGGGGTCTGTCGGGTCCAGAAGGCCGAGACGCGGAGCGGTCGCCGCCGCGCGGCCTGCGGGGCCCATCAGTCCGCGCGCCTCCGCGAGGATCTCCGGCGGAAGCTCGGGGAACGCGACCACGCGCGAGGCCAGTTCGGTCGCTCGGGGAGCCGCCCCCGCCGAGTGCGCCCACCGCGCGCTCTGCAGGTAGAAGGGGGCGAGGAAGTTCCGCGGCGGCACCCGCGCGGCCGCAGCCTCGATCGCCGGACGCGGGAGACGGTTCAGGAGGTCGCGTGAGAGTGCCAGGTAGTCGTCGAGCCACTCGGCCGGCCCGCTGTCGACAACGAGGGCGACCTGGAGAGCCGCCTCGTACCGAGTCTGATTGTAGAGCGCGTTGGCGAGCAGGAGCGAAGCGTGCTCGAAGTAGGGGACGTCGGGGGCGAGCCGCAGGTACCGGTCGAGCGCCGCCGACGCAGCCTGGTCGCGCCCGAGCTGATAGGCCGTCCGGCCCTGCCAGTAGAGGGCGAGGCCTGCGTAACGGCTCGAGGGATACCGATCGACGACCAGCGAGAAGTCGGAGAGGGCAGGCTCGTAGGAGCCCTGCGAAAAGGCGGCGAGACCCCGCTCGTACGCGTTCTGCGCGACTTCCTGGTCCGCGCGGCTGATCCGTTCCGTTCCGAGGGGGGGCGGCAGGCGCTCGGCCGCCGCACAGGCGAGGAGCCAGAGCGAAGCGGCGATCGCGACCAGGAAGGCGGCGCCACGGCAGGCAGCCGTGCGTCGCCCGGAACTCGGGGGGAGGAGCATCACGCGCCGGCCCGGTCGCGGCGCCTTACTCCAGGGATTCGCGGTCCGCCGCTTCCTCCGCGGCCTCGGTCGAGCCGGCGCCGACCTCGATCTGGGCCTCCGCCATCGCGTCGGCCATCTGCGTCGACTTCCCTTCCCTCCGCGGCTCTTCGGCTGGCTCCTCGACGTCGGGCTCCGTCGCGACGGGCACCACGTCCTCTTCGCCCCGGTCGCGGTGGCTTGGGATGTCGATCACCGAGAGTACGATCCGCCGGCTGTCCGGATCCGACTCGATGACCTTGAGCACGAGCAGGTCGCCCTCGCGGAACTTGTCGGCCGGGTTCTCGAGATTCCGGTAGCCCAGCTGGGAGATCGGGACGAAGCCCTCGACGTCGCCGCCGAGGTCCACCACGACGCCCTTGTCGAGGAGCCGCACGACCTTGCCCTCGCTCTCCACTCCGACGGAGTATTTCTGTCCGAGGACGGGCCAGGGGTTTTCGTGCAGGTCCTTGATCGAGAGCGAGATGCGCTTGTTTTCCGTGTCGATGTTGAGGATCTGGACCTTCACCGTCTCACCCTTGCGGACGACCTCCGAGGGGTGGTGAATGCGGCGCGTCCACGACATGTCGCTGATGTGGACGAGCCCGTCGATCCCCTCCTCGATCTCCACGAACGCGCCGAAAGACGTGAGGTTCCGGACCTTTCCGGCGATCACCGTGCCCGCGGGGTACTTCTCGGCCAGACCGTCCCAGGGATCTTCCTCGATCTGCTTCATCCCCAGGGAGATCTTTTCCTCCTCTTCGTTCACGTTGAGGACAACGGCCTCGATGATGTCCCCGATCGACACGACCTTGGACGGGTGCTTGATGTGTCGGGTCCACGACATCTCCGAGATGTGCACCAGACCCTCGACACCCTTCTCCAGCTCCACGAACGCGCCGTAGTTGGTGATCGACACCACCTTTCCCTGGACGCGCGTTCCCACCGGGTACTTCTGTCCTACATTCTCCCACGGATAGGGCTGAAGCTGCTTGAGCCCGAGAGAGATGCGGTTGTTCTGCAAGTCGAGGTCCAGGATCTTGATCTCGAGCTCGTCGCCGATCGTGACCAGCTCGGACGGATGGCCGACCCGGCCCCACGACATGTCGGTGATGTGCAGGAGGCCATCGGCGCCGCCCAGGTCGATGAACGCGCCGAAGTCCGTGATGTTCTTCACGACGCCTTTGCGCACCTGACTGACCGCGATCTCCTCCAGCAGCTTGCCGCGCTTTTGCTCGCGGATCTGCTCGAGGATCATGCGGCGGCTGACGACGATGTTGCGACGCCGCTTGTTGAGCTTGATGATCCGGAACTCCATCGTCTGACCGATCAGCGCGTCGATGTCCGGCACGCGGCGGAGGGCGATCTGCGAGCCCGGCAGGAAGGCGTCGACGCCGAACAGGTCGACGATGACGCCGCCCTTGATCTTCCGGGCGAGACGGCCCTGGACGATCGTGCCGTTGTCGTACGCGATCCGGATCTTGTCCCAGACCTTGAAGAAGTCCGCCTTCTTCTTCGAGAGAACGACGCGGCCCTCCGCGTCCTCCAGGTTCTCGAGGAACACGTCGACTTCGGCGCCCACCTCGAGCGAGTCCGTGGGCTTGAACTCGTCCAGCGGAACCGCGCCCTCGCTCTTGAACCCGACGTCGAGCACTACCACGTTCTCGTCCACCCGCAGGATGTGGCCGGTGACGATCTGGCCTTCCTGGATGTCCTGGATGGACTCCTCGTACATGCCGAGGAGCTCCTCGTACTCGTCGAGCGAGTACTCGTCCTCGTCGAACAGGTCGGCGCGGATGTTCATGGACTGCGCCGAGCGCTGAATCTCGTGCTCGAGGAGCTCTTCGGTTTCCGGGGTCTGGTCGTTGCGTTCGATCGCGGGGGTCGCCTCCTCCGCGGTCGGGGCCGCGGGCGAGGCGGTATGCTTGTCTTCGGTCATCGAGTGGGGGTCCAAAGGGTTTAAGTCAAAAAGAAGCCCCCGGCCGGGCGTGGCTCGGCCAGCAAGCTCGCGCACTGTTTCGAGAATGCCAAACCTACCCGCAGCCGGCCCATCGTGTCAAGGCCGCGGCCGGCTCCCGAGATGAAGAATCCCCTTCTTACGCGTCCATCCGCAATCGCTCGCGGGCCGCGCGGACGACCCGTGCGACCTGGGTGTCGAAGTCGAGGCCGCTCGTATCGAGGTAGAGCGCGTCGTCCGCGGGCCGGAGCGGCGCCACGGAACGCTCTCGATCCCGGCGATCCCGCTCGGCCAGGCTCTGGGCGTAGCTAGCCAGGACGGTGGGGTCGTCCTCACGCCCCGGCTCGGCCTCGGCCACGCGCCGGCGGGCCCGTTCCTCCAGCGAGGCGAGGAGGAACACCTTGAGAAACGCGTCCGGGAAAACCACCGTACCGATGTCGCGGCCGTCGATCACCGCCGGCTCTTTGCCCACCTGCCCGCGCAACCCGACATTGACGATCTCGCGAAGATCCGGGTCGTCGGCGACGCGCGAGACGATCGCCGTGACCGCCGGTGTACGGATCTCGACCGTGACGTCCTCTCCCTCGAGTCGCACGTGGGATGTCCCGCCCACGACCTCCTGCCCGACGTCGGCGGCCTCGAGCGCCTCCCGCAAGCGGCCACGGTCGGCCGGCACGGTCAGGTCGAGGTCGTGCCGCAAAGCGAGGAGCGCCGCGACGCGGTAGAACGCTCCGCTGTCCACGTAGCGCCAGCCCAGCCGGCTCGCGACCTCGCGCGCGGTCGTCGATTTGCCGGTCCCCGCTGGCCCGTCGATCGCGATGATCCGGGAACCGCTCGCCACTAGAAGAGAAGGGCGGCGTTCAGGTACAGTTTCTTCAATCCGTAGAGGATCCCGCGGAAGGCGGGGTCGTCGGCGAACGCGATCACCCGCCCTTTCCCCGCCTCCCGGACGATCGCGTACGGCTGGCCCGCCAGCCGCCGTCGGGCGTCGGACGGGAGGTACCCGGCGCGAGCGCCGGCGTCGGCGAATACCCACGCGTTTCCCTCCTCGGCTAGCTCGAGCTCGGTGGGGTCTCGCACGAGCACGGTCGCGCCGCCGTCCGCGTAGCCGTAGCCCAGCACCGCGGTCGTGTCCACCACCGCCGCCAGCAGCGTCCCGGGGATCCGCGAGCGCGTCTCTTCCACCTCCCGGTCCCGCTGGGGCGCACGCCGGCGCTCCTCGTCGGGAGGGGGCGGCGGCGACGCGAGCGTCACGTCGGCGATCCCCGTGGTCGAGTCCGCCAACCAGGCCGCCGCGGCGCGGACCGCTACGAGCGTCCCGCCGGCTCGGACCCAGGACTCGAGCCTTCGCGCCCCTTCGGGCCCGAGCGCGGCCGCGTACGCCGCCGGGTCTTCGGCGTCGGGAAGCACGATCGCGGTGTACGCCGACAGATCGAGGGGAGCGCGACCCAGGGCCGCGAGCGAATCCTCGTCCGAGCCCCGCTCCGCCGAGATGTCTCCGAGCCGAACGACATCGAGCGGGAGCCCCGCCTCGACGCCCAGCAGGTGCCACGCGCTCCCGACGGACGTGGGCTCCGTACCGGGACCGGAGGCGAGCGCGATCCGGGGCACGCGGAGGAGCCGCAGGTTGCCGGAGCCCAGGTCGATCCCCTCGTCGCTCAGGAAGCTCGGCAACGAGACCGGCGAAGCGCCTGCCTCGATCACCGCCATCTCGAGCGCGGCGGCATCCCCCGCTTCCGCGGGTTGCCCGCCGGTCGAAACCACGAACGATCCGCGCGGGAACCGGCGGCCCGCGACCGAGAACGGCCGGTCGGAAACGCGGACCCGAACACCGCGCGCCGCCATTCGGCCGGCAGCGATCGCGTCCGTGGCGGACTCGTACGTCCAGGCGAGCGCCACCCCAGCATCCCCCTGTCTTCGAGCCGCGGGAGCGCGCGGGCTCCAGGCCTCGCGTCGCGCGGGCATCGATTCCACCCGCCACGCGTCGAGGTCGTAGAGGTACGGCAGCGACCATCCCGTGATGTCGAAGAACAGCGACGTATCGGGGAGCATCGTATCGGGCTCGAGCAGCGCGGCGGCGTACCGCCCCAGGGGCTGGTCCGCCGGCACCAGCAGAGTCCCTTCCGGGAGCGAGTCGGGAGCGCCCGAACCCGCGAACGGGGTCAGACTCCGGCCCGCGGAACCCTCCGCCAGTACGTCGACCCGGATACCCTGCCGGACGAGGAGCTCCGCCAGGGCCTCCGACGCCACTCCGCCCCCGGCGATGGCCCAGGCGGCGGGCGTCCCCGGAGCACGGCGTACGTCGGCACCCCAGAAGGCGTCGAAGTCCGCCAGCCGCGCCGGGCGGTTCTCGACCGCAGTGGCGATCGTCGTCAATGCCGCGCGCAGGTGCCGGGCCACCCGGTCGCCGAGGGTCAGCTGTGCGTCTCCCGCGCGATGGAGGACGACGCCCGCCTCCCCACCCCCCGCCTGCTCGTACGTCATGCCGGTCGCCCCGAAGAAGCTGGGCCACGAGTCCCCGTAGCCCGGGTAATAGAGGTCGAAGTCCTCGCCGGTGAAGTACGGCCATCCTGCCAGGTCGAAGGCGGCCGCGTTCGCGTTCCCGAAGATCCTCCCCCACTCCCCCGTGCTCGGGGGGTAGTAGCCGTGGATCGGCGGGGCGGCCGGAAAAAAGAAATAGGTCGAGCCGGGATCCATCTCGTGGAAGTCGACATGGATCTGGGGCATGGTGGCCAGGTACGCCGCGATCCGCGCCCGGGTCTCGGGCTGGACGCCCCATGCCCAGTCGCGGTTCAGATCGAAGTACCAGTGATTCGTCCGTCCGGCGGGCCACGGGGGGCGGTGCTCCCGCGCCTCGGGATCGGGATCCGGCACGGGCCCGACGACGGACCGGAACCAGGCGACGTACCGCTCGTGCCCGTCCGGGTTCAGGAGCGGATCGATGACCACGACGGCGTCGTCCAGCCACCCGGTCACGGCCGGATCGCGTGACGAGGCCAGGTGATAGAGGAGTTCGAGCGCCGCTTCGGTGGACGAGGCCTCGTCTCCGTGGGCACCGAACGACAGCCAGACGAAGATCGGCCGCTCGGAATCCGGCTCCGACCGACGGGCCGCGAGCGCCTCCAGATTCGCCGCCCGATGGGCGTCGAGCATGGCCAGGTTCGACGCGGAGGAGATCCACGCGAGCCAGAGCCCGCGGCCTTCGACCGAGCTTCCGTACGACTCGATCCGCACGCGATCCGAGGCCGCGGCGATCCCATGAAGAACGCGTTCGACCTCCGAGTGGAGCGAAAAACCGGTTCCCGTTTCGAATCCGCGCAGGGCGGCGACGCTGGGAACTGCAGGATCGCGGGGGCCGGATTCCGGACGGAACGGCGTTTGTGCCGCGGCCGATCCCGCGAACAGTAGGAGCGCGAGCTCCGGGAGGAGGCGGAGGACGCGGGCCCGAGGACCTCGCGCTAGAGCCATCCGCGCCTGCGGAAAATCCAGAGCAGGGTGAGAGCCACCGAGAGCATGACCCCCCAGACGAGGAAATAGCCGTACTTCCAGTGCAGCTCGGGCATGAAGTCGAAGTTCATCCCGTAAACGCCCGCGATGAACGTCAGCGGCAGAAGGATCGTGGAGAAGATCGTAAGCACCTTCATTACCTGATTCAGCCGGTGGCTCACCATCGAGATGTGCGCGTCCAGCGTCCCGCTCAGCAGGTCCCGGTACGAGTCGGCGACCTCGGTCAGCCGGTAGGTCGAGTCGTAGAGATCGCGATAGAACACGACGGTCTGAGGCGTAATCTCTTCGAACTCGTTGCGGGCGATCCGCCCGAAGAGCTCGCGGTGGGGGGCGAGCGTTCGCTTGATCTCGAGCACCCGGCGCTTCAGCGACAGGATCGTATCCAGCGTCTGCTCGTCGTCGTGCGTGAAGATGCGATCCTCCACGGCTTCGATCTCGTCCTCGAGAGCCTCCAGGATCGGAAAGTAGAACTCGATCAGGTGATCGAGGATCTCGTACAGCAGATAATCGACGCCGCGGAACAGGTGCCCGCTGTCGTCACGGGAGTACTTGTCCCTCACTGCTGCGATGCTCCGCATCGGCAGCCGGTGATACGTGACGAGGAAGTTCGGGCCCAGGAACGCGGCCAGCTTGATCGTCTGGAACCTGGAAACCGGCGGGTTGAAATCGATTCCGCGGAAGATCAGGAACAGGTTGGGGCCGAAGTCCTCGATCTTCGGCTGGTGCTCCGGCGTGAGGCAGTCTTCGATCGCCAGCGGATGGAACGCGAACGGATCCTCGAGGATCTGGAGCTCCGACGTGGTGGGCTCTTCGAGGTCGACCCACACCGTCGCCGAAGAGTCGCGGGTCCAGCCAGAGGCCGCGAGATCGGAGTAGCGTCGAGCGGGAGCCCCCGGATCGAATCGCGTGACCGTGATCAAGCAGCCGCCGATCTACTCCCCGAGCTTGGGGAGACCTCGCGCTAGGGTGTGCAGTCCACGCAACGGAAGGCGGTCGGGAGCTCCTCCAGGCGCGCGCGCGGGATCGGCTTCCCGCAGATCTGGCACAGGCCGTACTCCCGCTGGTCGATCAGTTGGAGCGCGGCCTGAATCTTCCTCAGCTCGTCCGTCTCGCGATCCTCGAGTCGGATGAGGATGTCCCGGTCCTTTTCCTCCTGCGCCCACTCCTCGAGCTCCCGTGGGGTCTCCTCCAGGCCGCGTAGCTCCCCCCGCAGATCGTCGAGTCGGCGGGTGATGTTCTCGCGCTGCTCGAGGAGCTTGCGACGGAAGTGGTCGAAGAAGGCGGCGTCCCTGCCGGGCGCGCGCGTCTTGCGGGCCGGGGCGGTCTTGCGGGTGGGTTTCACGGCCGCCTTCGCGCGGACTGGTGTTTTCCGGGCGGGCTTGCGGGCCGGGGCTTTCTTCTTCGCGGCCTTCTTCCGCGCGGGCGGGCGCTTGGCGGCGGCCTTCCTGCGCGTCTTCTTCTCCGGGGCCTTCCCGCGCGCACTCTTCTTGACCTTCTTCACAGCCTTCTTCTTACCGCCGCGAGCGGCCGATTTCCGGCCCGCCCCAGCTCGCCTCGAGTTCGAGCCGGACGCGCGCTTGGTACGGGCGCCCGCCTTCCCGCCGGCGGACTTCTTCCGAGACTTCCCGGAGCCCTTCTTCTTCCGCGCCATATCCGACTCCCGCTAATGACAGAGGAAAAAACGGGCGGCTATGATAGCGGCCCCTCCCTGCTATCGCCAGACCCCGCGCAGGCGACCGAGCCACCCCCACCATCCTCGGTCCTCCTCCACGTCGCCGACGGACAGCAAGCCCGGTGCGTCCCGCCCCACCAGCACGGTCACGTCGAGGTAGAGGGTGGTGTCGACCGCGGAGCGGATCGGGACTCCCCGAAGCGCGGCAGCCACCTCCCGGGCACGGTCCGGCGCGCCGACCCGGTCGATCACCACCGTCCGCGGCTCGTCGAACTCCTCGGCGTTCCCGAAGTCCACTACGTCGAAGCCCGCTTCCCGCAGGAACTCCGTCACCTCCGCGGCGGCACCGGGGATCCCGGAGCCGTTCCGGACCTGGACCCGGATCCGCGCTCGCTCGACGGGCGGAGGGGCCAGCGAGTCCCCGGCGGAAACCAATGGGGACCGCGCCTGCGGCCCCACGTGGCGCATCCAGGTGGAGGCGCCGAACGCCCCGAGCACCAAGGCGAATATCACGATCGCCGCGGTCTCGATGCGACCGCCGCCGCCGCTTCGCTTCTCTCGCTTCGCGGTCACGGGGATTCGGGTGCCCCCGCCCATGCATTCCACGTCCGCCACGTGTCGGGATGGACCGGCCGCCCGTCGCGAACGGAGCGGGCGAGCCGGAGCGCGAGGACCTCGAACGCGACGGCCGGCAGGGCGGCGGAGCTGTCTGCGGCCCGGGTGACCAGGCGCTCGGCGCCGACCGACGCCGCGAAGGGACGGTGCGGCTCGCAGAAGTCGGCGACGTAAAGGGCGCGACCGAGATCGTCCCAGCTCGGGTGGCCGGTCGGGTGGTGTCTCACGGCGAGGATGACACGCGGATCGAGTTCCCCCGCCTCCACCCGCCCCCAAGCTGCCGCTGCCTGGGCATGGAGCAGCACCGGCGCGTGACGAGCCGCCCAAGGGTCGGGCTCCTCGCCCGCAGCCAGGATCGCCGCGCGCACCGCCGCCGGGCTCTCCGATCTCCACGCGTCGTGGAGCCACGCGGCTCGGAGTGCGGCGTCCCGGTCCTCCGCGTCCCACGATCTCGCGATCCGGCCGATCGTCTCCGCCACCGAGGCAACGTGGCCCAGTCGCTTGCCGCTCAGTCGCGGCTCCACCAGGGCCCGCAGCGCTTCGGGAGTCAGTCGGCTCCCTGGCGCACGTACGGGGGGACGATCGAGCCGTTCGGTACCGTCGTGTGCGCGATCAGATTCCATCCCTTGAGCTCCACCCCCCGACCGACGTGCGCGTCCGCGATCCGGGTAAACGGACCGATCACGGACTCCCGTCCCACGCTCGACACGCCCTCGATGATTACGCCGGGATAAATCACGGTATCCGGACCGATCTGAACGTCGGCGTCGACGAGCGTAGTCTCGGGAGACAGGAACGTGACCCCTTCTCGCATCAGTCGCCGCCGGATCCGGTCGCGCAGCACAGCCTCGGCCTCCGCCAGCTGGGCGCGATCGTTCACGCCCATCAGTTCCTGCGGGTCCTCGAGCAGGACCGAGCGCGCCGGTGTGCCGATCTCGGCCAGCATCTCCATCACGTCGGTCAGGTACCACTCTCCCTGCGCGTTGTCGGTCGATAGCCGGTCGAGAAGGGGTCCCACGGTCGTCCACGAAAAACAATACACTCCGGTGTTGATCAGCCGGATCGCGCGGGTGGGCTCGTCGGCGTCCCTCTGCTCGACGATCTGCAGGACGCTTCCCGCCTCGTCCAGCACCACGCGGCCGTAGCCCGTCGGGTCCTCGAGCTCCGCGACCAGCAGCGTGGCCGGCGTTCCGTGGGCGCGATGCACGCGGACCACTTCATGCAGCGTCTCGCGTGTCAGGAGCGGAGTGTCGCCGTAGCACACAAGGACGTCGCCCTCGAAGCCCGCCAGGGATTCGGCCGCGCAGAGAAGCGCGTGGCCCGTTCCCAACTGATCCTCCTGGACCGCGAAATCGATCCCGGGGAGGGACGCGAGCGCGTCCTGCACCTGCTCGCGCTGGTAGCCGACCACGCACACGATCCGGTCCGCCCCGATCTCCTCCACCGCCAGCAGCACGTGGCGGATCATCTGCCTCCCCGCGAGCGGGTGAAGCACCTTGATGAGGGCGGACTTCATCCGCGTCCCCTGACCCGCTGCGAGGATCACCGCGGCGAGCTGGCGCGAACGCTCAGCCGGCATGAGGCTCGATCACCACGTTGTCGATGAGCCGCGTTCCGCCGATCCGCGCGGCGACGGCAGCCACCGCGGGCGACGTCAGTCGGTCAACCGGACGGAACGTGTCGCGCTCGACGAGCGCCACGTAATCGACGTCGATCCCCGGGTGGCGCGAGAGCTCCTCCCGCATCGCCGCCAGGAGCGGCGCCGCGTCCGCGACACCTTCCGCCGCCAGGCTCTCCGCGCGTCCGAGGGCGGAGCGCAGCGCCAGCGCTTCGCGGCGTTCGGCCTCGCTCAGGTACGCGTTCCGGCTCGACAGCGCCAGGCCGTCCGGGTCGCGTGCGGTCGCCCCGACCACGATCTCCACCGGAAAATCAAGGTCCGCGACCATGCGCCGGATCGCCGCCGCCTGCTGGGCGTCCTTCTGCCCGAAGACCGCCACCTCCGGCTCGATGAT
The DNA here is from genome assembly GCA_025931135.1 of Gemmatimonadota bacterium. Lineage (GTDB taxonomy): Bacteria > Gemmatimonadota > Gemmatimonadetes > JACCXV01 > JAHWKZ01 > JAICNR01. The sequence goes on from JAICNR010000028.1 coordinate 15,456, forward strand.
GTGGAACAGCTTCGCCACCACGGTTAGGACGCCGTCGAAGTGCCCCGGTCTCCGTGCGCCCTCGAGATCGTCGGTGATCCCGTGCATCGCGACCCGAGTGAGCAGCGGCTCGGGATACATCTCTTCGACCTCGGGTGCGAACACCAGCGTCGCGCCGCGCCGGGCCAGCAGGCGCACATCGCGTTCGAGGTCCCGGGGATAGCGCTCGAAGTCCTCGCCCGGAGCGAACTGCGCCGGATTCACGAACACCGAGACGACGACCACGTCGGCCTTCGTCCGTGCGAGGTCCACGAGTGAGAGGTGGCCCTCGTGGAGCGCGCCCATCGTGGGAACGAAGGCCACTCGGCGACCGGCGCGCAGGCCGGCGAGTGCCGCCCGGCAATCCGTGATCGTGCGCACGACCCGAGGGCTCACGGGTAGGACTCCTCCTCCCCGGGGAACGACCCCTCCCGAACATCGGCCGCGAACCGAGCGAGCGCGGCCCGCACGATCTCGTCCAGGTCGGCGTAGCGACGGACGAAGCGGGGGCGGAAGTCGGGCGTCATCCCCAGGAGGTCGGGGGTCACGAGCACCTGACCGTCCGTGCCCGGGCCGGCTCCGATCCCGATCGTGGGGATCTGGAGCCCAAGCGAGACCTCGGAAGCGAGCGAGCTCGGGATCTTCTCGAGGACGAGAGAGAAAGCGCCCGCGCCCTCGAGCGCCAGAGCGTCGGTGCGCAAACGCTCGGCTTCGTCGGCCTCCGACGCCCGTAGCCCGTAGCCGCCGAACGCGTGCACGGATTGGGGCGTCAGCCCCAGATGCCCCATTACGGGGATCCCGCAGCCGGTCAGACGCTCCACCGTCTCGGCCAAGGCGGCCCCACCCTCGACTTTTACCGCCTGCGCGTCGGTCTCCTTCATGATCCGCCCTGCGTTCCGGAGCGTCTCCTCGGGGCTCACCTGGAACGAGAGGAACGGCATGTCGACGATGAGGAATCGGTCCGGGGCTCCACGGCGGACGGCCCGCGCGTGGTAGATCATGTCGTCGAGCGTCACCGGGAGGGTGGTGCGGTGCCCTGCGAACACCTGGCCCGCGGAGTCACCGACCAGGATCGCGTCGACGTCCGCTGCGTCCAGATAACGGGCGAGCATCCAGTCGTAGGCCGTGAGCACGACGATCTTCCGCCCCTCGGCCTTCATGCGGCGAAAGGTGCGGGTCGTGACCGTGCGGCTCATGCGACAACCGCCTTCGGGAGCCACACCTCGGGGGCACCGGCGGCACGGCAGAGGGCGAGGAAGAACTCGCGCTCGGCGAGCCTCGCGTGGGGCAACGTCAGGCCCGGCTCGTCCAAGGTCTCGCCCCCATACAGTAGGAGATCGATGTCGATCGTCCGGGGCCCGCGGCGGGGTCCGGCGTTCCGATCCCGCCCCAGACCGTGCTCGATCGCGAGACAGACGTCGAGGAGAGAGCGCGGTTCGAGGCTGGTGTCGACCGCGAGCACCTGGTTCAGGAAGCGCGGCTGGTCGGTCACGTCCACCGGGTCGGTCTCGACGACCGGTGACAGAGCTACGAGCCTCAAGTCGGTTCGCGCGATCAGCGCGGCGCGGGCCGCTCCCAGTCGGGCGGAGCGATCGCCGAGATTCGACCCCAGGCTGAGATACGCGCGGCGGCTCATGGTCGCTCGATCTCGATCTCCACCTTCCCGGACGGCCCCGGCAGCACGACGCGGGGCTTCCGGCAGCGCACGCGCACGCCCTCCACCGCATCGAGCGCCAGGAGCCGCTCGGCCACGCGTTCGGCCACCGTCTCGAGCAGGCGCGGGGGGTTCCGGGGATCCGCGCTCACCGCCTCGGCGACTCGCTCGTACAGCTCGCGGTAGTCGAGCCCGTCGGCCAGACGATCGGACCGACCGGCACCCGCGAGGTCGACCCGCACCTCGACGTCGATTTCGAGCGGCTGCGGCGTCGTCCGCTCGTGAGGGAGGTCTCCCACGAGGGTGAAGAACTGGAGGTCGAGCAGGCGGATCGTGTCGGTCGTCACGCGGCTCAGCGCACGAACAGGATGCGGATCGTCTTCGCGTCCCCAGCCGATTCGAGCCGCGCGACGTACACGCCGCTCGGGACGGACCCACCGGCATCGGTCGAGCCGTCCCAGGTCACCGCCTGGTCCCCCGCGATCACATCGCCGTCGACGAGCGTCCGCACCCGGCGCCCCAGCACGTCGTAGACGACCAGCGTCGCGCTCGGCGTTCCCGTTTCGGGCTCCGGCACGCCGAATAGGATCGTCGTCTGCTGCCCCAGCCGGAAGGGGTTCGGGAAGTTCTGCTCGAGCGCGAGCTCGGCGGGCGGCGGGGGCGGAGGAGGCGGCTCCGTGCCGAGGACCCGAACGAAGTACGCCTCGCGGGCGGCTTCGGCGTTGGCCTGGAGCGCGGCGCGGTTCTCCCCCGCGACCAGCGCTACCGCGAATGTATCGACCGCGCCGGCTGCGATCGCGAGCGGACCAACCCCGATCACCTGGTAGAGGTCCTGCGGGGTCGTCTCCGACGTGTTCGTCTGCCCGCTCGAGAGCGCATTCCACTTCTCCGTGTCCGAGAACTCTCCGACCTCCGGTGCCTCCGCCAGGGACGGAGCGCGTCCCGGCGAAGGAGGGTTCCCGACCGTGCTCGAGATCACCTGGTCCTTGCGGAGGACCGCATAGGTCAATTGACCCAGCGCCACGTCGTCGAGCCATGCGACTCCGACGGCGGGCTGGCCCGCGATCGTCCCTTCGACGAACCCGAGGCGGCGGCCCGGATCCCAGCCCGCCGTCTCCTGCGGCTCCGCACCGGTACCGGGGAAGTCCCAGTCCGCGAAGAGTCCCAGGCGAAGACCGGTCAGGGCCTGGCCGGACGTGTTCCGCACCACGTACTGAACGAGTACGAACGCGTCCTCGCCGGACTCGTCGAACGCATAAGACAACTGGGTCACCTCGAGATCCAGCGGCGAGAGCGCGCGCCGGTCATCGTACGCGGCCGTGATCCGCTGGCCACCGGCCGCCTCGTCGACCTCGATCGGTGCGCCGAAGAGCGGGATCCAGTCGGTCGAGCTCTCTGTGTCCTCGCCGTACGGGATGTCATCGGACAGGCGCGTCGGACCCGTGCCGGCCAGGAGTCCCGCGTGGAAGAGCCAGTTCGGGCCCGACGGCGGAAAGCGGAAGCCCTCCCCGCGAAGTTCGAAGTCGAAGGCGTGGAGGCCGGTGTAGTAGCCCAGGCCGCCGAAGTTCGTGACGCTGAGCCGCACGCGCCCGACATCGTGGGTCGCGAACGTTCCTTCTACAGGTTCTCCCGCCTTGACCACCATCCGGAACGGGCCCACCGCGACTCCCTGGACCGTCAGTGTCAATGAGATGTCGCTGCCGGGCGCGATCGAGGGCGCGATTTCGATGCCGAACGACTCTGCTCCCGTGGGGCCGAAGAACTCACCCGTGGGAGCGGCTGCGAGCGGCACACTCGCGCGCGTCACGGTCACGCCGGCGGTCGAGCTCGACAGAACACCCGTGCTCCCCGGAAGCGCCGGCCCGTGGTTCGAGAGGAGCGGGACCAGGTCGACGGACTGGCCCGGTCGAAGCACCAGCGCGTCCTCGATCCCCGCAATCCCGAGCTTGCCGGCGGGAGCCACCCCCGCGGGCCGATACCCGACAAGTCGCGCCAGAGGCTGTGTCGGCCGCTCGACTCTGGCCAGTGCGGCCTCGGCATCGACGATCCCGTGTCCGAACGTGTTGTCCTCCCCGCCGGTGCCGAGGTCCGTCGCGGTCTCGATCAGTATCGTCTTCGCCTCCTCCGGAGTGATCGTCGGATCCTTGGACCGCATCAGCGCCGCTACGCCAGCGACGAGCGGAGATGCGAACGATGTTCCGGTGAACCGCGCCGTCGTCGTGTTGAATCGCGTGCGGCTCGTCACCGTGACACCGGGCGCCACCACCTCCGGCTTCGTCGAGAACGATCCGCCGCACGCCGACGGGCCGCGACCACTGGGGCCGAAGATCTCGTTCTGGCCATCCACCGCGCCGACTGCGAATGCGTTGACCGCGGTCGTCGAACGACTCGCGGGAGGAGTGACCCCCGCCGTCCCTGCGTTCCCGGCCGAATTGATGACGATCGTCCCCGCCGCCTCCATCGCGTCGATCGCCTGGTCGAAGATGGGGTCGCAGCGGAGCCGGCCCTGGTTGTCGAGGTCGGTGTCGATCCCCCAGGAGTTGTTCACGACGTCCGGCACATCGGTCAGTGTCGCCGGATCGCCGTCCGGATCCGTCAGCCACTCGAAGATCTTAATGGCCGTGGAGACGTAGCCCTCGTCCATCTCGAACAGGTCGCCGGCGATCCAGGTGGCTTCGAACGCCACGCCGAACGACTCCTCGCCGCCCGTCATGATCCCCATGATCG
>JAICNR010000211.1 GCA_025931135.1 Gemmatimonadota bacterium
CTCCTTCTCCTGACGAATTGACGGGAGCTCTGGGGCCGGCGGCCGTCTCCCCCCGGCCGGCCGCCCCGGAGCTTCACTCGCGCGACAGGGGCTGTCGCGTGGGAGCCTGCCGCATCGCCTCCATGTCCATGTTCCGGAACGGGAAGGTGTCGAGGACGTCGTACTCCCAGACGTTCGCGGGGAAGATGACGACCAGCTCGGCCAGGCCGTCCCCGAGGTTCATGAACGAGTGCGGAACCATGGGCGGGATGTTCACGATGTACGGACCCTCGATCGTGAAGACCTCGTCGCCCAGCGCGTAGAGGATCTTCCCCTCCAGCAGGACATGCGACTCCTCGCCCGCGTGCGTGTGCATGGGCGGAGCGCCGCCCGGCGCCGTGTACGTGATCCCGATCGTCAGGTTCCGGTAGCCGTGGCGCTGCCCCTCCATGACATGCACGTACTCGCCAGGCCCGGGGTTGATCACGACGAGATCGTCCTTGAGGAGCGCGAAGTCCCGGATGGAAGTCATCTCGGGCAACTCGAACGGGCCCGGCAGGCTCCGGCTCTCGATCGGCGTGTGGGGGTGGTGCTGGGCGTGGAGCGCGCGGCGCGCTTCGTCGACGTCTTCGATCGCCTCGCCGTGCTCGACCCGCGCGTTCTCCGCGGTGGACCCGGTGTACGTGACCGTGGGCTCAGGCGGGAGCGCGGTCGCTGCGAGCGTGTCGGCGGCCTCGGGCGTCGTATCTTGGACGGGCTCGCTCTCGCACGCCGACAGGAGGAGGACGATGAGGACAGTGACCGGATACGGGCTGAGAACCCGAAGCATCCGCCGACTCTATCCGAAGTGCGCGCGGGCGGTCAAGACAGCTGCGCTCGGCCTCGCCGTCGTCCTGATCGCCGCCGGGCGCGTATTCCCTCAGACCGCGGTCGAGCGCCGGATCGTCCTCGACGGAACCGTGACGCTCGAAGACGTCCCCGAGGTGCCGCCGGAGGTCCGCGAAGCCCTCCGTCGGTACCAGAACGTCCGGAGCGCGGGCTTCGTCGACTGGACCGCAGACGGCAGGGGAATCACGATCGGCACACGATTCGGCGATGTGACCCAGGTCCACCGGGTGGACATGCCGGGCGGCGCCCGCCGCCAGCTCACGTTCTACGACGAGCCCGTGGCGGGGAGCTCCCGCCGGCCGGGGACCGACGAGGTCCTCTTCTCGATGGACGTCGGGGGGAACGAGCAGAACCAGCTCTGGCTGCTGGACCCCGCCACGGGCGAGGCGCGCAGGCTGACCGACGGAGAGTCGCGGAACGGTGGCGCGGAGTGGAGCGACGACGGTGCGCGGATCGCGTGGACGAGCACGCGCAGGAACGGCCGCTCGAACGACGTATGGGTCATGAGCGTCGACGACACGGCGTCCGCGCGGGTCGCGGTGGAGGCGCCCGACGGGGCGTCCTGGTCGGCCGCAACGTGGATGCCCGACGGCGGCGCCATCGTGATCGGACAGTACGTGAGCGTGACCGACAGCCGGCTCCATCTGCTCGACCCGGCGACGGGGGAGCTCCGGCTCCTGGCCGGCGGGGCGGAACGGCCGGCGTCCTGGACGGGAATCGAACCCGAGGTCACCCCCGACGGCGAGGCCCTGTTCGTCGTGACGGACGCGATCGACGGAGTTCGCCGGCTCGGACGGCTGGATCTCGACAGTGGCGAGTTCTCGCCCCTGAGCGGCGACATCGACTGGGACGTGGAGGGGTTCGCGATCGACTCGGCGAAGAGCCGCGCCGCCTTCGTGGTGAACGAGGACGGGATCAGCCGGCTGTACCTCCTCGATCCGGTGACGGGCGATCGAGCGCCGGTGCCGTCGATCCCCACCGGCCTGATCGGGGGGATGGAGTTCAGCCCTGACGGACGCCGCCTGGGAATGACGCTGAACACCGCGACGACGCCGAGCGACGTGTTCGTGCTCGACCTCGGGAGCGCCCCGACCGCGGCGGGCGAGCTCACGCGCTGGACGTTCAGCGAGGTCGGCGGTCTGGACACCGGCTCGTTCGTCTCACCCGAGCTCGTTCACTACCCGACGTTCGACTCGCTCGCGGGAGCACCCCGCGAGATCCCGGCCTTCGTCTATCTGCCCGAAGGTCCGGGCCCGCACCCGGTCGTCGTCAGCATCCATGGCGGTCCGGAGGCCCAGTACCGACCCGGGTTCTCGAGCACGCTCCAGCTCTGGGTCGCGAACCTGGGCGTGGCGGTGATCGCGCCGAACGTTCGAGGCTCGTCGGGCTACGGCAGGGAGTACCTCCAGCTCGACGACGGACGGCTGCGCGAGGACAGCGTCCGCGACATCGGCGCGCTCATCGACTGGATCGCGACCCGGCCGGACCTCGACGCGAGCCGGGTCGCGGTGTACGGCGGCAGCTACGGCGGGTACATGGTGCTGGCGTCGCTGACCCACTACAGCGACCGCCTGGCCGCCGGCGTCGACATCGTGGGCATCAGCAACTTCGTCACGTTCCTGGAAAGCACCCAGGAGTACCGC
>JAICNR010000129.1 GCA_025931135.1 Gemmatimonadota bacterium
GCAGCGCGTGGGCGACCTGGAGAAGGCGGCCGAGCTCCAGTACGGACGCACCGCCGAGCTGCGCGAGGAGCTGGCGGATAAGGAGGAGGCGCTGCACGCGATGCAGGAGGACATGCGGATCCTCAAGGAGGAGGTCGACGAGGAGGACATCGCCGACGTCGTCTCACGCTGGACGGGGATTCCGGTCTCGCGCCTCGTCGAGGGCGAGAGAGACAAGCTCCTGCGCATGGAGGAGCGGCTCCACCGCCGCGTCGTCAGCCAGGACGAGGCGATCAAGGCCGTCGCCGACGCCGTGCGCCGCGCGCGCGCCGGGCTCCAGGACCCGAACCGCCCGATCGGCTCGTTTCTGTTCCTCGGCCCGACCGGCGTCGGCAAGACGGAGCTCGCCCGCGCGCTAGCCGAGTTCCTGTTCGACGACGAGGACGCGATGGTGCGGATCGACATGTCGGAGTACGGCGAGCGCCACACGGTGGCGAGGCTGATCGGCGCCCCACCGGGGTACGTCGGGTACGAAGAGGGTGGCCAGCTCACCGAAGCTGTGCGCCGGCGGCCCTACGCCGTGATCCTCCTCGACGAGACCGAGAAAGCGCATCCCGAGGTCTTCAACGTGCTCCTCCAGGTCCTCGACGACGGACGGCTGACGGACGGGCAGGGCCACACCGTCGATTTCACGAACACGGTCCTGATCATGACCTCGAACGTTGGGAGTCAGTATATCACCGAGGAGGACGACGAGGCGATCATAGAGACCCGCGTGATGGACGCGCTCCGCAGCCATTTCCGCCCCGAGTTCCTGAACCGGATCGACGAGGTCGTGATCTTCCAGCGTCTGAAGGAAGAGGACTTGAGGAAGATCGTCGAGATCCAGCTCGAGCGGCTGGGCCGCATCCTGGCCGACAAGGGTCTGACGGTCGAGCTGACCGACGACGCGAAGGAGTTCCTCGCGAGCCGCGGATGGGATCCGGTCTACGGCGCGCGGCCGCTGAAACGCGCCATCCAGACCTGGTTGCAGAACCCACTGGCGGTTTCGCTACTGGAAGGGAAGCTCGGAGAAGGCGACCACGTTCTGGTCGACGTGGCGCCGAGCGAGGAGGAGCTGACCTTCGAGCGTGCCGGAGAGCCGGCCACCGCCTCCTGAACGCCGCATCGCAGAGAGTTGCCCCCCGGGCACCTCCGGCGGGCCCAAGCCCCAGATGGTATGTTGAAGAATGGCCCGCGATCATCCGAGGGCCGTACTTCACGGACTCGAGGAAAATGTTCAACCTGCGTGCCCCCCGGTGCCCCCAGGTCCGGCTCTGGGGAGAGTATCGCCCTCCTGGCAGGAAGCCAGCTCCATCCTTGCACGCGCCTGGTATACGCTGAGCGACGGCGTTCCGAAAGAGCGTTCGGCTGAGCGCTTTCCAGGCGAATGAGCCCGCCGGAGCGTTCTCTCGCCACGGTCCTTTTCACCGACATCGTCGGCTCTACGGAGCGCGCGTCGGAGCTCCGCGACGCGGCCTGGCGCGAGCTCAGGCAGCAGCACGACCGGTGCGTTCGTCGGGAGCTGAAGCGCTTCAGAGGTCGCGAGATCAACACAGCGGGGGACAGCTTCCTGGCCACGTTTCAGCGCCCCGCACAGGCGATCGTCTGCGCCGCCGCGATTCGTGCGGCCGTTCGCGAGCTGGGCCTCGAGGTTCGCGCCGGCCTCCATATGGGCGAGCTGGAGGGCGCGGGCCGCGAGTTGGGGGGCATGGCGCTCAACATCGGCGCGCGGGTGGCGGCCGAGGCCGGTCCGGGAGAGATCCTGGTTTCGCGCTCGGTGCACGATGCGCTGACCGGCTCGCAATTCGACTTCGAGGATCGGGGCGTGCGGGCGCTCAAGGGCGTGCCCGGCGAATGGCGGCTGTTCGCGGTCACCGGCGTCCCCGAGGTGGGATCCGAGGTGTCGATCCCGTGGTCGCGGATGATCCTCCAAGGTCGGACGCTCGGGGTTGGCGCGGTCGTCTGCGCACTCCTTGTCGGCCTGGCCGCTTTCTACGTGAGCCGCCGCGATGGAGTTCGCGCGCTCACCCCGGAGGAGGTGTTGGCCTCCGACGCGGCGCCCGGGATCGCGGTCCTTCCGTTCACGGTCAACGACCCCGCTCTCGACACGTGGCGGGAGGGCATGGTAGACCTCCTGTCGATCAACCTGGACGGCGTGCCTGGTCTTCGCCCGATTGCGAGCCGTACGGTCATGGCCCGTTGGCGCGAGGAGGTGGAGGGGATTCCGGATCTAGCCGCGACGCTGCAGGTGGCGCGTCGGACCGGAGCCCGCTACGCGCTGATCGGGAACGCGGTCGCGATCGGCCCCGAGGTTCGCTTCGCGGCCGAGATCTACGACGCGCGTACGGGAGAGCATCTCGGCTCGGCCGGCGCTCAGGGCTCTCCCGATAGCGTGTTCGCGCTCGTGGATCGCTTGTCGATCGAGATAGTACGCGCGCTCCCTCAGGGCGAAGAGGGCGTGCTCCCCAAGCTCGATCTGGCAAGCCTCACGACAACCTCGCTGCCCGCCCTCAAGTCGTTTCTTGAAGGCGAGAGCGCCTACAGGCGGACGGAGTACGGGCGGGCGGTCGCCGCTTTCCAGCGTGCGGTCGAGGCGGATTCGCTCTTCGCGGGGGCTCTCATACAGCTGGGAGCGGCGAAAGCCTGGGGGGGCGACATCGAGTTCTCGCCCCGTCTCGCAGCCCTGGTCGACCGACTTCCCGAGCGCGAGGCCCTGATCGTGCAGGCGAACCTTCTGCTCAACGGCGACAGCTTGCGAACCAAGCATCGCGGAATCGAGATGCTGCGGGAGGCCACGCGAAAGTACCCCGATGATCCCGACATCTGGTACATGCTCGGAGAGGCCATCCATCACGGACGCTCCTGGACGCCAATCACCCCGATGGAAGGCGAGGAGGCTTTCTCTCGCGCGATTGCCCTCGACCGGACATTCGGGCCGGCCTATCACCACCTGATCGAGAGCGCACTCGGCCGCGGTGACAGCGTGCGGTGCGCCGAGCTCCTGCCCGTTTATGCGCGGATCGTGCCGGACAGCATCAACCCATTCAAAATCCCGTACCGATTGGGCTTCGGCGAGCCATCCTCGAATCCTGCGCTCAGAGAAGCGCTCTTGGATTCCTTGCCGGACCTCGGCTGGCCCATGTGGTTTCTCCTTCACCCACGTTTCGAGGCAACGCAGCGGGAGATCCTGGTCCGGCTTCGGGACGACCCATTCGGCGTGCGATTGGGCTTTCACGAAGGCGTGGTCTGGGGTGACCTCGCGACCGCGGGCGCGATCCTGGAAGACTCTTCCACAGAGGAAGGATTGCGGGCCCGCGGCCTCTATTTCTTCCATCTGTGGGGATTTCCGGTCACGTCGGATCGCCTGGAGAAGGGTCTCGCCCTTGGCCCACCCGACCCGGACATCGACTGGGAACGAGCCTTCTTCGCCGGAGCCTATGCGGCCGAGCAAGGCCGATGGGACGACCACGCGGAAGCGGTCTCACGGATCCGCGCGTTTGGGAGCGCTTTGAACGATTCGAATTCGCTCCAGATCGAGAGCATGGCGCGGAGTCTCGAGGGGTACGGCCTTCTTCGACGCGGGCGGCGGGAAGCAGGTCTGCAGCGTATCGAAGAAGGTCAAGGGCTCTCTCTGCCCTACGGCGTACCAGCCGGAGGAGGGTGGGCGGCTGACCGGGCTGTCAGCTGGTGGCTGGGGGCGCTGTACCTGGAGATGGATCGTCCCCGAGATGCGCTCCCCCACTTCGAGAAGTTCTGGCCCGAGCCTTTGGGGGCTTACCAGCTTGGCAAGGTGTATGAGGGGTTGGACAATCACGGAAAGGCGCGCGAGATGTACGACTTCGTCGTGAATTACTGGCGTGACGCAGACCCTGCCCTTCAGCCGATCGTCACCGAAGCGCACCAGCGCACGCTTAGGCTAGAACGAGAATGATCGCCTTTCTTCGGATTAACCGGTTTCGTCCCCGGGTCGATGGCGGGCGCCCTCCATGGCCTTACCGCACACCTCCACCAGCACCCCATGCGTGAACAGCGGGTGGAAGAAGGCGATCTCGCGGCCCTCGGCACCCTTCCGGGGCGCCTCGCCGACCGTCTCGACGCCGTGCTCGATTCCCGCGACGATCGAGCGGTGGACGTCGGGCACCTCGAAGGACAGGTGGTGCAGCCCCTCGCCGTGGCGCTCGAGGAACCGGCCCACCGGGGTATCCTCGGCGAGCGGTTCGAGGAGCTCGATCTCCCCCCCCGGAAACGGCAACAGCGCGACCTTCACGCCCTCGCTCTCGATCTCTTCGACCTTTTCGACCTCCAAGCCCAGTACTTCCTCGTAGAAGATCCGGGCGTCGACGATCGACCGGACGGCGATCCCGACGTGGGCCAGACGAACGGTCATCCGAGGCTGCCTCCGAGTGTGGAAGAAAGGGTCGACAAGACGGTGCGCGAGCGGTTGACACTCCGAACGCGCGGCCGTTAGTATAGCCACTCGCGCGGGCCTGCGTCGAGCAGCGAAGAGGCATTACATCCGGGACGGTTCTCGATGGCTTCGAACGGCAACATCCATACGGTGACCGACGCCGATTTCGATACGCAAGTCAAGGCGTCGGCAACGCTTACGCTGGTCGACTTCTGGGCCGAATGGTGCGGCCCCTGCAAGATGATCGCTCCCACCGTCGAAGAGCTCGCCGACGAGTACGAGGGGCGCCTCAAGGTGTGCAAGCTCGACGTCGACGAGAACCAACGCACCGCTCAGCAGTACGCCGTCCGCTCGATCCCGAGCCTCCTGTTCTTCAAGGACGGGAAGGTCGTGGAGACGGTGGTCGGAGCTGTGCGGAAGCAGCGGCTCGAAGAGGTGATCGAAGCCCACCTGTAGCTCGGGTCGATCGAGCGCGCACGATCGTCAGGCGGAGGGCCCGCAGTCGCCCCGGTGACCGCGGGCCCTCTCGCTGCGGAGGGCCCCATGCCCGACTGGTTCAAGAACGGCTTCGTCCGGTTGCTGAATCCGGTCGTCGGAGCGCTAGTCCGCCATCGCGTTCACCCGAACCTCATCAGCTCGTTCGGATTCCTCGTCACGCTCGCGGGCGCGATCCTGATCTTCCGGCGCTCGATCGTCGCGGGTATGGTGGTGTTCCTGCTGGGCGGGATGATGGACATCCTGGACGGGCGGGTGGCGCGAGAGACGGGGCTGGCCTCGAAGTTCGGCTCGTTCTACGACTCCACGCTGGACCGGGTGTCGGAGATCGTCGTGTACTTCTCGCTCTACGCGTATTTCCGTCCGCTTCCGAGCTTCTGGTGGGTGGGATATGTCGTGATCCTGGCGATGGTCGGTTCGCTGATGGTGTCCTACACGCGTGCCAAGGCCGAAGCGCTGGGTGTGGATTGCAAGGTGGGGACGATGCAGCGCCCGGAGCGCGTGGTCTTGCTCGGGGTGGGAGGCCTGTTGATCCCCGTGTTCGATGTCATCGCTCCGGAGTGGCGCTACGCGCCGCTTCTGCTCGCGCTCGCTCTGATCGCCGCCCTGGCGAATATCACGGCCATCGAGCGCATCTACTCCGTGTACAAAGTGGCCCGTGGTGTCCCGTTGGACGCGCCGCTCCCGGCCCCGCATCGGCAGGCTGAGAAAGGACGATAGAGGATGACAGCGGAAGGCACGAAGAAGGCCGGACCGCAGCCCTTGCAGCAGGTCAAGCCGGAGCCTACCCGGATCGCTCCGGCCGCCGGCAAGCTCGGGATCCTGCTTCCCGGGATGGGCGCCGTGGCGACGACGTTCATGGCGGGCGTGGAAGCGGTGCGGCGCGGGACGGCCCAGCCGTTCGGCTCACTCACTCAGATGGGAACCATCCGGCTAGGTGGGCGACCGGAGAAGCGGGTCCCGAAGATCCGGGATTTCGTTCCGGTGGCCGGACTGGATCAGCTCGTCTTCGGCGGCTGGGACGTGTTCCCCGACAGCGCGTACGAGTCCGCAGCGCATGCGGGCGTACTGGAGCGCGCCCAGGTCGACGGGCTCGAGGATTTCCTGAGCGGCATCCGGCCGATGAAGGGCGCCTTCGACCAGCGGTACGTCAAGAAGCTGCACGGCACGCACGTGATCGAAAGCCGATCGAAGCGCGAGTGGGCGAACCGCCTGATCGACGACATCGCACGCTTCAAGGAAGAGAACAGCTGTGACCGGCTGGTGATGGTCTGGTGCGGATCGACCGAGGTGTTCATGGAGAAGACCGCGGTCCACGCGTCGATCGAAGCCTTCGAGAAGGGACTGGACCAGAGCGACGACGCGATTCCCCCGTCGATGGTCTATGCCTACGCCGCGATCAAGAGCGGGATACCGTACGCCAACGGTGCCCCGAACCTTTCGGCGGACGTACCCGCGCTGCTCGATCTCGCCGACCGAAACGGCGTTCCGATCACGGGGAAGGACTTCAAGACCGGCCAGACCCTGATGAAGACGATCCTCGCCCCCGGTTTCAAGGCGCGGCTGCTCGGCATCCGGGGCTGGTACTCGACGAACATCCTCGGGAACCGCGACGGGGAGGTGCTGGACGACCCCGAATCGTTCAGGACCAAGGAGGAGTCGAAGCTGGGTGTTCTCGACTACATCCTCCAGCCCGAGCTCTATCCGGACCTCTACGGGGACATCTCGCATGTCGTGCGAATCAACTACTACCCGCCGCGCGGAGACAACAAGGAGGGCTGGGACAACATCGATATCTTCGGGTGGCTCGGATACCCGATGCAGATCAAGATCGACTTCCTGTGCCGGGACTCGATCCTGGCGGCGCCGATCGTCCTCGACCTGGCCCTCTTCCTCGACCTCGCGTCGCGCGCCGGGATGAGCGGTATCCAGGAATGGCTCTCGTTCTACTGGAAGAGCCCGATGACGGCACCGAACCTCTATCCCGAGCACGACCTGTTCATCCAGCAGATGAAGCTGAAGAACACGCTGCGCCATATGATGGGCGAGGAGCAGATCACGCATCTCGGACTGGAGTACTACGCGGATTGACACCGCCGCCGCGTGATCGCCGGCGAACCGCACGCACCGCGGCAATCCTTTTGGCGCTCGTCGGGCTCGCTCCGCCGGCGCTGGCGCAGACTCCTGCGGCAGAAGGCGTGCCCTCCCTCCCCGCCGATTCCTACGAGCGACAGCCCACGCTCGACGTTCTCCAGTACGATGTCACGGTCGAGATCCCCTCGTCGGGATCAGGGATCGCCGGCCGCACGGAGCTCCTCTATCAGGCCGTCGTAGCCGA
>JAICNR010000088.1 GCA_025931135.1 Gemmatimonadota bacterium
GCGTACGCGTGCCACTCCCGGGCGCTGGAGCTCCGGCGTGAGCTCGACGACCGGCTGGGGATCGCCAAGAGCCTCTCGAACATCGGGAACCTGCTCCTCCACCTGAAGAACGACTACGCGGGGGCCGAAGAGCATTATCGGAATGCGTTCGAGCATGCCGTGGAGATCGGCGATCGCCAGATGCAGTACTCGGCCCTGAACAACCTGGGGCTCGTCAAGATGGCGCTCGGACAATGGGACGAGGCACTCGAGAGCCTCGACCGCGCGATGTCGCTCCTCGCGGAGATCGGCTGGTCGTTCGCGCGCTTCGTGACGCTCCAGAACCGGGCCTGGTGCGAGATCGAGCTCGGCCGGCTGGGAGACGCGATCCGCCACCTCGAGCTGTGCTACGAGAAGGGCGAGGCCGTGCTCGAGCCGGTGAACCGCGTGAACATCCGCTCTTACCTGTTCGACGCCTGGCTCCACGTCGGCGCGTTGGATCGGGCGAGAACAGTGATTGAGGAAGCCCGCGCGCTGGTCGACGAGCTGTGTCTCGAGGGGGAAGACAAGGAGGAGGTCCGTCTCCGGGAGTCGCGCTGGCTCGCGGAGAGCGGTCGCTGGGAGGAAGCCGCCGAGGGGTTCGCCCGGACGGAGGAGGAGGCTGCCCGTCACAAGGCCCTCGCAGTCGAGCTGATCGCGCGCGCCCACGGGCTGCGTGCCCGGGCGAAGGCCGGCTTGTCCCCGCTCGAACCATGCGACGTGTCCCGCGCCGGGACGAATCAGCCGCTCGTTGTCCTCATCCGCTACCTGCTGGCGGATGGCGCGATCGAGCGCGGGCCGACGGCGGAGCTGGAAGCGGAGATGGCGGAGGTGCTCGAGCTCTCCGCGAGGCTCGACATGCTCCCGCTCGAACAGTCGGCGGCGGCGCGGCTGGGCGCGGTGCGCGAGGCGCTCGGCGACTCCGACGGCGCGCGGGTCGCGTTCGAGCGGGCCGCGGCGGCAACCGAGCGGCTGGCGGCGAGCTTGCCCGACGATCTGCGGGAGATCTTCGAGTCACGCCCCGACGTGCTGACCCTCCGCCAGCGGCTCGCTTCCACCTGATTCGTCCGACGTTGGACATTCCCGACGTCGTTCTCGTCATCGATATGGGCTTCGTTACGAGGAGGTGTTTCGGATGCAGCGGATGGATCGCAGACGGTTTCTGGCCGGAGCGGGCGCGGCGGCCGCAGGAGCGCTCGCCGGTGGGGCCGGCGTGGGATTCGACGTGGCGCAGGGCGCGCGCCGGCTGACCGGGATCACAATGGCGGCCGGGGGCCTCGCCGTCGACACGGCGGACTGGTCGTCGGTGCGCGACGCGTTCTCCCTCTCGCCCGGCAGGATCCACATGAGCGCCCTCTATATCGCGAGCCATCCGGCTCCCGTTCGACAGGCCATCGACGAACACCGGCGCGCGCTGGATCGGGACCCGGTGGGCTATCTCCAGCGGAACGAGCGCTCGCTCACGTTCGGCGCGATCGAAGCGGCCGGCCGCTACATGCAAGCGGATCCGCGGGACATCGCGCTGACCGATTCGACGACGATGGGCCTCGGGCTCCTCTACTCCGGTCTCCCCCTCTCGGCCGGGCAGGAGATCCTCACCACCGAGCACGACTACTACGTCACCCACGAGGCGATCCGGCTGGCGGCCGAGCGCTCCGGAGCAGCGGTGCGGAGGATCCGGCTCCACGAGCGGGGAAATTTCGGCCGCGACGGGATCGCGCTCGAGCCCGACGCGATCGCTGAGCGGATCGCCGCCGAGGTGGGGCCGCGGACGCGGGTCGTGGCCCTGACATGGGTTCATTCCGGGACCGGCCTCAAGCTCCCGCTCGCGCGGATCGCCGAGGCCGTGCGCGAGCGCGCGGGGGAGCGGCCGCCCGAGGGGCGCGTGCTCCTCTGCGTGGACGGCGTGCACGGGTTCGGCGTAGAGGACGCGGGGATGGAGGAGCTGGGCTTCGACTTCTTCGCCGCCGGTTGCCACAAATGGCTGTTCGGGCCCCGCGGGACCGGGGTGGTATGGGGGCGCGGTCAGGACGCGTGGTCGCTCCTGCGCCCGACGATCCCGAGCTTCCTCGACTCCGGTCCATGGGTGGCGTGGGCACGCGGCGTCGTTCCGCCCGGCGAGACGACCGCCCGCCGGGCCACGCCGGGGGGGTTCAAACCGTTCGAGCACCGCTGGGCGCTCGCGCAGGCGTTCGACTTCCTGCGGGAGATCGGCCGCGAGCGCGTCGCCGAGCGAACGCACGCGCTCGCCCGCCGGCTGAAGGAAGGGCTGGTGGAGACACCAGGCGTGCGGCTCGTGACGCCACTGTCCGCGTCGACGTCGTCCGGGATCGTCTGCTTCGACGTGGACGGGATGTCGGCGGGCGAGGCCGTGGATCGCCTCGACGCCCTCGGCGTCGTCGCCACGGTGACGCCGTACGCGACGACCCACGCCCGCCTCGCGCCCAGCGTGTTGAACCTGCCGGAGGAGATCGACGCCGCGATCGCGGCGGTGCGCGAGATCGCGGGCTAGGGAGCGGCCGGGACCGCCACGCCCAGGTAGTGCCAGGAGGCCGGCTTCCAG
The DNA here is from genome assembly GCA_025931135.1 of Gemmatimonadota bacterium. Classification (GTDB taxonomy): domain Bacteria; phylum Gemmatimonadota; class Gemmatimonadetes; order JACCXV01; family JAHWKZ01; genus JAICNR01. The sequence continues at coordinate 2,582 of JAICNR010000088.1, forward strand.
CCTGGGAGATAACCCGTGTCCAGCTCGGTCACGCGAAACCCCGCCGCGGTCAGGAACCCGACCGGGTCCCGGTCCAGCCGGCAGCCTCCCGCCATCCGCCGCCAGGCCGGCGTGACCCGCTCCTGCCAGCGGCGCACCGCGGGATCCGGCGAGCGGCCGTGCTCCGCGAACAGGAGCTCGCCGTCCGGAGTCAGGACTCGCCGGGCCTCGGCGAGCGCGGCTGCCGGATCCGGGATCGTGCACAGGGCGTACGTGACGACGACGGTGTCCACCGACCCCGCGCCCATCGCGAGACCGGGCCGGTCCGCGGGCCGGACGAAGAATCGCACCGGGAAGGAAAGCTCGGCGGCGCGGCGCTCCGCCATCCGGTAGAGCTCGGGCGACGGGTCGACTCCCCACACCGCTTTCACCTTCCCGGGATCGTAGAGTGGCAGATTCCGGCCGGAGCCGATCCCGAGCTCGAGCACCCGGCCCCGCGCCCGCGGGACGATGCGCTCGCGCTGCTCCGTCACCGTCTCCGCGCCGCACCCCCAGTCCACCAGGCGGGGCAATACCAGCGAGTCGTAGAGTCGCATCGCGATCACCCCTGAGGCGCGTCGGCCGGAGGCTCGCGGCGCGCGAGGAAGGCACGCAGACCGGCGCGGCAGTCCTCGGTCACCCGGGCCTCCGCGTTCACCGCCGCCCCGCGCACGATCCCCTCCTCGAACGTCAGCTCGCCCAGCTCGTGCAGGAGGCGCTTGGAGAATGCGATCGACGTCGTGGAGCGGGTCGCCAGATCGGCCGCCAGGGCGAACGCGTCGTCGGCGAACGTGTGGCGCGAGAACACCGCATGGACGATCCCCTGCTCGAGCGCTTCGCGCGCGCCGATCCGCTGACCGAGCGCGGCGAGCGCGAACGCGCGCTTCTCGCCGACCGCGCGGACGAGCATCGTTAGGACCATCGCGGGGACGAAGCCAATGTGGACCTCGGGATAGCCGAAGTGCGCGTCGTCGGAGGCGACGACGAGGTCGCACGCGGTGGCGAGCCCGGCTCCGCCCGCCAGCGCGTTCCCCTGAACGGCCGCCACGATCGGCTTGGGGAGCACGCGCATTCGGAGGAACACGCGGCCGAGCGCCATCGCGTCCTCCTCGAGTTCGGCGCGCGACATCTCGACCGTGCGCTCGACGTGGGCGATGTCCGCACCCGCGCAGAAATCCTTGCCCTCGCCTGCGATCAGGATCGCCCGCACGCCTTCGTCCGACTCCGCCGCGGCCAGCGCGGCGTCGAGCTCGGACACCGTCTCGGGGTCGAGAGCGTTCCGCTTCTCGGGTCGCGCAAGCGTCACGACCGCGACCCGTTCGACCGCGCGCACCTCGTAGCGGACCCGTTCGCTCACGTTCCCTCCGGCGGTCCGGCGCGCTCCGGCAGGGAGGCCAGGACGTCTTCCGGAACGTCGAGCTCGACTCGCAGCAGCGCCGTCGAGTACACCTTGCCCTGGGCGTCGGTCATGAGACTGACCGTCCCGCCCCCGCCGAGCGCGCCATGAAGCAGGAAGTTCAGCGCGTCCAGATTGTCGAGCTCGAAGCGCTCGACCGGACCCTCGATCGTCCCCGCGAAATGCGCAGCCACCCGCTCAGCCGTCAGCTCGCGCACGAGGAAATCGTAGGCCGCGCGGGAATAGGCGATCACGCCTACGTTCGCGGTGTCGCCCTTGTCTCCCGAGCGGGCATGGGCGAGCCGACGGAGCTGGATGCGCGCGGCCATCGACCTCAACGGTAGCGGGTGGGGTGGAAGTCGGCGAGCCGGATCACGCTTCGACGACGTCGACCTCGAGACCCGGCTCGATCGCCGCGCGGTCGATCAGCGCCGGCCAGTAGGCGACGATGTCCTGCACGCGCGGCCGTCCGCCCGCGAAGCCGGTAACGCTCGGCGGGCCCGACAGGATGAGGGGCGCGATCTCGCGCGTGAACCGCTCGACCCGCGCACGATCCTCGCTCTTGACCGCCACGCGGAGCTCGACCTCGGGCAGATCCGCGGGGGGAGGGCCGGCGAGCGGGCCGTGGGTCGCGTTCCAGCCCACGTACTCGGTCCGGATCTCGCCGAACGCGAGGCCCAGGCGCTCCAGCCGTTCGCGCAGGACGGCGTCCGCCCGTTGGGCCTTTGCCACGGCGTCGGGCCACGCGTAGACGAGTGTCCCCACGGCCTTGAACCCGGCGCGATACGCGATCGACACCTTGAGCATGTCCGTGCGCGGCCGGCCCCTCACGCCGTGGACCCGCACCCGGTTCTCGCCGTCGGCCTCGAGGCGGATCGAGGTGAAGTCCGCGATTCCGTCCGGGGTGATGTACTCCGCCGGGTTCCCCATCTCGTAGAGGATCTGCTCCTTGACGATCGCGGGCGAGATCCGGCCGCCGGTCCCGCTGTGCTTGGTGAGGACGAAGGGACCGTCCGCCGTGGCCTCGACGATCGGGTAGCCGACGTCGGCGAGGTCGGGGATCGACTCCCAGTCGACGAGGCAGTTCCCGCCGGAAGCCTGCGCGCCGCACTCGTTCACGTGGCCGGCGACGATTCCGTGCGCGATCCGGTCCCAGTCGTCCCACGCCCAGCCGAAGGCGTGGATCATCGGCGCGTAGGTAAGCGCCGTGTCGGTCGAGCGGCCGGTGACGATCACGGTCGCGCGCCGTTCGAGCGCCGCCACGATCGGCACGGCACCGATGTACGCGTTCGCGCTCTCCACGAGATCGAGCACCTCGGAGAGGGGCCGGCCGTCGTCCATGTTCGCGAGCTCGTGGCCGGCCGCGATCAGGTCCGGCAGCCGCTCGAGGATGTCGTCACCGGTGACCGTGCCGATCCGCGCCCGTCCGGACACACCCGCGGCGCGCGCCGCCTCGATCAGGCCGTCGCGACAACCGGCCACGTTCACTCCGCCCGCGTTCGAGATCACGCGGATCCCCTTTGCTACCACGTCGGGGAAGATCTCCTGGAGGAGCGGGACGAAGTCGCGCGCGTATCCCTGGGAGGGATCGCGGCTCTTCTGCTTCTGGAGGATCGACATCGTCACCTCGGCCAGGTAGTCGAGCATGAGGACGTCGATCGGGCCGCGGCGGACCTGCTCGACGGGCGCATCGAGGCGGTCGCCCCAGAAGCCCTGGCCGCAGGCGATGCGGAGCGTCGTGCGGCTCATCGAGCGTGCTCCTCGATGGGGAGAGGCACGCCCGCGAGCCCGATCGAAGCCAGGAACTCGGCGAACCGCGGGTCGGCGCGTAGCGGATCGCAGTGCGGCGAGACAGCCGCGCGGACGAGATACCAGTCGCCCTCGTCGCGCGCGGTCGCCAGGTCCGCCAGCGCCTCGTCGATCCGCCCCAGCGCGGCCTTCGTCGTGGCGACGTGGAACAGCGGCCAGAAGTCGTTCCGGGCATATTCCACGAGCGCCTCGAGGAAATCGCGTTCGGCGCCCGGGCCGGCCGTGCCGTCGGGCGGTGCCGGCTCGACGAGCTCGAGACGGGCGGCGTCGCGCATCGCGTCCTCGAGCCGACCCATCGGCAGGTACGCCTCGAACCGCTTGTAGCGCGCCGGCTGGAAACCGGGGTCGAGATCGAGCACCTGGTCGTAGTACGCGAGCGCCTCGTGGTACCGCCGGGCCAGGAAGCGGACGTTCCCCGCTTCCGTCAGCACGGCCAGGGAGAGAGGGTCGAGCTCGAGCGCGCGGTCGATCTCGTCGATCGCCTCGTCGTATCGGCCGAGGCAGACGAGGAGATGCGCGAACCACTGCCGCGCCTGCGCGTCTCCCGGGGCGAGCTCGATCGCGCGCCGGAAGTCGGACTCCGCGGCCGACCAGGCGCGGTCGAAGATGCGCGCCATCGCCCGCGCGGCCCACGGCTCCGGGTCGCCATGATCGATCTCCATCGCGCGCTCGGCCGCGGACACCGCGCGGTCGCGCACCTCGCGCGAGCCCGACCGCTGCCAGTGGAGCAGCAGCACGCAGGCGGTCGACAGGCCCGCGTGCGCCGGTGCGTGCGCGGGATCTGCGGCGATCGCGCGCTCGAAATGCCCGATCGCGCGGGCCAGGTCGTCCGGGGAGCGGCGGTTGGCGAACCAGCGGCCTTTGAGGGTCTCCTCATACGCCGTGCGGTCTGCGGAGACCGGACCGGTGAGCCGGGTCCGGTCGCGGGGCGACAGGCGGCCCTGCAGCGCCTCGACGATCCGTTCGGCGACGTCGGTTTGAATCGCGAAGATGTCCTCGAGGTCGCGGTCGTACCGCTCCGCCCAGAGGTGGGCGTCCGTTTCCGCGTCGATCAGCTGAGCGGTGATCCTGACACGGGTGTTCGCGTGACGCACACTCCCCTCGAGGACCGTAGCGACTCCGAGCTCGCGCCCGATCTCGCGCAGGCTCGCGCTCGACCCCTTGTAGCGCATAATCGACGTGCGGCTGATCACCTTCAGGCCCTCGATCCTCGCGAGCGAGGTGAGGATCTCCTCCGTCACGCCGTCGGAGAAGTAGTCCTGCCCCGGATCGGGCGACAGGTTCGCGAACGGCAGGACCGCAATCGAGCGCTCGGGAGCCACGGCCGGCAGGGAGGCCGCAATCCCCGGCGCCGTGGAAGAAGGTGTCTCTCGGTCAGCCGAGTCCCGGGCCTCCGCGCGGAACAGGGGGATCGGCTGTGGGTAGCCCTTGATCGCCTGCGCCCCGAGGGCGTGAAAGGAGAAGCCCCGGGAGTGTCTCAGTGCGCGCGCGGCGTCTTCGCTGAGGACGACCTCTCCGGGGCCGGCGGCCGATTGGATCCGAGCCGCCAGATTCACCCCGTCGCCGTACAGATCGCCGTCCGCGGCGGACGCCACCTCCCCGACATGAATGCCTACCCGGATCAACGTGGCGGGCCGTGACTCGCGGAGCGGGAGCGACTTGCAGAGCTCGAGCGCGGCCTCGAGCGCCGTCCGCGCGCTGACGAACTCGGCCAGCGCACCGTCACCGAGGAATTTCACGATCCGCCCGCCCCGACTCTCGACCGCCTTCCGCGCGACCGTCTGGAACTCGGCCACCGTCTCCAGCGCGGCGTCCTCGTCCCGCTCCGCCAGCGTCGTGAAGCCGACGATGTCGGCGAACCAGACAGCGGCGAGGCGGCGGTCGATGTCGCGCATGGAGGCAAGCTAACGGGGGCTGGAGCAGCCGACCCGCCTCCAGGAGACTCGGCGACCGACTTACAATCCGGAGGTCGTCGAGAGTGGTCCGGATGCAAGGCGCGCGACGAGGGGGGCACCCACCGAAGGTGGGTCCCGAGGCGGGGTGATTCCCACGCCGCAAGAACGAGGAGCGCAACGCAGCAGACGGGCCGCTATCGGCGACCGACTTACAACGAGGCGTACCAGTCGTATCCCCTGTCCTCCCAATACCCCCCCGTCCTCTCGGGGACGAATCGCACTCCGGTCAGGTACTTCACGCTCTTGTACCCGTACTTGAGGTTCGAGTACAGCCGCGCGGGCGCGCCGTGACCCGGCGTCAGCCACGAGCCGTTCATCCCGATGGCGATCATGCTCTGGGGGTGGAGCGCGCTCTCCCGATCCCAGCTCGACCAGTAGCCCGCGTCGAACGACCGGAAGTCGACGAAGCCCGCGGCCGGATCGGCGCCCGCCGCGCGCGCGATCTCGCTCACGCGAACCCCCGTCCAGGAGGCCACCGCCGTCCACCCCTCGATGCAGTAGTGCCGGAGCCGGAGCGTCACCCGCGGCATTGCCGCGAGATCGGAGAGCGAGAGCGACAGCGGGCGTTGCACCATCCCGCCCACCTCGAGCCGCCAGATCCGGGGGTCGACGCGGGGCATCGCCGGGCTCACGTAGTACTGAGGGAACGCCGCGCTCTCGCTCCCGGGTGGCTCGATCCGCGCGCGCGGGCCGCCGGGGGGCGCGAGCGCTCTCTGGAGCCACTGGTTCGGGCGGTCCCACGCGCGCAGGAGCGGCCAGAGCGGGCCGCCGTTCCAGCCGCATCCGGTGACCGCCAGCGCCGCCATCGAGGCGGCGCGCTTCAGGAACTCCCGCCGCTCAGGCATCCTGTTTCACTTCCGGCGTCGCCATGACGGACGCGCGCCGATTCGCCGGCGCCGGGTCGCGATACTCGCCGAGGATCATCGACCGTGTCGCCTCGCGGTCCACGACGAGCGTCATGAACAGGTGTCCGATCGTGAATCCGACGAAGGCCCAGACGATCAGGAAGTGCCAGAAGCGAGCCCACACGTATCCGCCCATCCACTCCGCGAGCGGGAGCGAGACCGGCTTCCAGATCGCGAAGCCGGTCGCCACCGCGAGGACACCGAGCTTGAAGGTGCCCGTATAGGCGAGCTTCTGCAGCCCGTTGTAGACCTCGTACGCCGGCTTCTGGTCGCGCAGCCGCACGTACCAGAGCGCCATCTCCCACGCGCCGCGCGCGTCGCGCGGTCGGAAGACGCGCCGGCGCCACTCGCCGCTTCCGATCTGCCAGCCGAGCCACACGAGCCCGTTCAGGACGAAACCCCACATCAGGAACAGGTGCCACTTGAGGCCGCCCGCCAGCCAGCCCCCGAGGCGCACGGCTTCGGGGAACCGCTTGCCGGCCAGCGGCCAGCAGCAGAAATCCGCCCCGCGCTCGGCGAACGCGGGGTAGGCGCCGTAGATCTGGAGCCCGCTCGCGATCATGCCGGCGAGAAGAACGACGTTCAGCCAGTGGGTGAACCGCAGCAGGAGCGGCTGCTCGAACCGGACCGGTCGCTCCTCCGACTGGACCGGCAGCTCCACCGCTCCCTGCGGATTCTCGGAGGGACGCGTTCCTATGGGGTCGTGGTCTCCTCGGTCGCGGGCACATCCGTTCCCGGCAGCGGGGTGTCGCTGTTCCAGGTGTCGATCACCATCAACCACTGCCCGTCATGGTTCTCGGACACGTTCATCCACTTGCCGGTGTCCTCGTACGGCTCGCCGGCCACGGTATTCGTGCTGGTGTACGTGCCGTGCGCCCACGCGATGTCGCCCGAGGCCGACACTTCTACGCCCTCGGTCACGATGTCGATGGCCGTGAACGGCGCCGCCGCCAGCATCTCGGTGAATGCGCTCTGGATCGCAGCGCTGCCCACGGACTTGGGAGCGTTCGGGGGCATGACGATCGCATCCTCGGTGTAGAGGGCCGTCAGCGCGGCGGCGTCGCCCGCAAGGGCGGCCGTCTCCCAGGCCGCGCCGGAGGCGTCGATCGCCTCCCGCACGGCGGCCACGTCGACGGTGGGGGTCTCTTCCGTGGACCCCGTCTCCGTCGCCGGCTCCTGCTGGCATCCGGCGACGAGGACGAGCGCGAGGGCGGCCGCCGACAGCGGCTTCGCGAGCTTCGGCCTGCGAATCTCCTGATTCGGGTGGAGTTCTGGAACGGCGGGGACGGTTCCATTGTACCCCAACCAGAGCCGGGGTAGCAAACCGCCGCGGTGTTGCTTCCCCGCGGAGGGCCGCGGTACACTGACGAAGAAAAGGAGGCGCGATGAAGAACCGCCACGCGAGGCTCACGCGACCGCTCGTCCGCGAGAACGGCCGGCTCCGGCCGGCCTCCTGGGACGAGGCGATCGGCCGGGCCGCCGA
>JAICNR010000193.1 GCA_025931135.1 Gemmatimonadota bacterium
CCTGACCCCGCTCGAGGTCAAGACGATCCTGACCCGCGTGGGCGAGCACACGAAGCTCGTCCTGACCGGCGATCCGTGGCAGATCGACACTCCGTACATCGACTCCGCGACGAACGGGTTCAACCACGTGGTCCGTCACTTCCGCACCATCCCGCTGGCCGCGCACGTCGAGCTCCGGAAGGGCGAGCGCTCGAAGCTAGCGGAGTTCGCCGCGAACCTCCTCTGAGTAGATCTCCATGTTCGTCCGGGGCTCATCAGGTGTGAATTACCTGTGGATAATCGGGGGACAAATCGTGGACAATTCGATCCCACCTGTGGACCCGTCGTTCGGCTCGTGTTGGGAATCTTACAAGCGGCTGGCGGCGCCCGGTTTGGAGCGATCTGATGACCCGCCGGTTTAGCTCGTCGACTCCAAATCGCCACGGTCCAGGGAGTTGCACGGTCCATTAGTTGTCCCCGTAACTCTATTTCCCTCAATGGTTTGACACCCGCGGACCTGGTCCCGTATGATGACGTCGAGGGTCGGATGACGACCCGCGTCTGGCACCGACATTCCACCCGCGAGCCCTCCGGGAGAGCTCACGGTCGTCCCTTGGAACGGACCTTTCGGGCAGCGATGTCCGGAACCCGTTCGGCGCGAGCCCGGGACGACGTGGTTCGAAGCACGCGGAACGGAAACGAGGTGCGGGAATCGCAGAAGGGTTGCGGCTCCCACCGGTCTTCGGACCGAGGAGCGCAGCACCTCGCGAGCGGATCGAAACCCTGAGAGGCCGAGCGGCCTTGGCGCGAGCCGAGCGCCCTCAAGCCTGAGAGGGGAGCGGCCGGGAAGCCGGCAGCAACGCACGCGGGGAATGCCCTAGAGCGAGGGAACCCCAGGGGAGCAGCGAGCGGTCGAACGACTAACCCCCGTTCGATCGTGACGGACTCCGGCGGGGAGCAAGGCCCTGAAGCCGGGTTTGCCAAGCGGCCGCACGTAGCTTCGGCTACGTCGCCGAGTGCGGGCAACGGCAAGAGGGCAGCGGGCGCCGAGAGGCGCTACGGCTCCGCCCGGAGGGAGAAGCTTCGAAGGGGAGAACCCCATGAGCGTCACCGGCCTGAAAGGGTCGGAAGGACGCGGGAGACGAAACGCGGCAAGAGGGTGAGAAACCCTGCAGCCGCACCCGAACCGGGACGAGGCAAATCCCGGGTGAGTGGGCTCCCGCATCTGCATGCGCTGAAGGGGCAGGAACTCCTGGGAGGCGCCGTGCCCGAGAGGGCTTCGGCAAGCCGGCCCGGTAATACTCTGAAGGGGAAGCCAACCCTCGGAGAGGCGGTGCGCGAACGTCTTCGACATTCACGCGCCTCCGGCGATCCTGAAAAACCCCATGGCCGGGGCCACTTCGGTGGCTAACGGCGAAGGGGGAGCGCGAAACCGATGACGCGCTACGTTTCGCCGGTACGACCTCTGAAAGGGACGCCAACCCCATGAGAGGAGACGCCGACCGCGGAAGCGGCCGCGCGTAGCCGGAACCGGTGGAGTCTTCGGAGGAGAAACAGAAAGCAGGCGTTGTCCGGTCCTCATTTTTTGCTGTCTCGTGCAGCGCGTCGAGAGCCGCCCGGTGAAAGCCGGGCGGCTTGTTTTTGGGGGGTCGGGGACGATATTCCGGCCCGCGATGCGCCCCCGCTACGATCGTCCCACCTACCTCTGCGCCCCCGTGCGGACTCCGATCGGCAAGTTCGGCGGTGCGCTCCTCGGTTCCACGGCAGCGGACCTCGGAACCCACGCGGCGAAGGCGTGTCTCGAGCGCGCGGGCCTCGATCCCGCGAGCGTCGACCTCACGATCATGGGGAACGCCCGGCAGGCGGGGGTGGGACCGAACGTCGCCCGACAGATCGCGCACCGCGCGGGCGTGCCGGACACCTCGCCCGCGTACACGATCAATCAGGCATGCGCCTCGAGCCTGGTCGGGATCCTCCAGGCGTGGCAGGCGATCGCGCTGGGGGACGCCGACGTCGTCCTCGCGGGCGGCTCGGAGTCCATGTCGAACACCCCATACCTCCTGCCCCGCGCGCGCTGGGGGTACCGGCTCGGCCACGGCGAGCTGGTCGACGGCATGTACCGGGATGGTTTCCTATGCCCGCTCTGTGGCGAGCTGATGGGCGCGACCGCCGAGACGCTCGCCGAGCGCTATTCGATCCCCCGGGCGGAACAGGACGCCTACGCGGCGGAGAGCCAGCGGCGCTACGAGGCCGCGCGCGAAGCCGGCCGCTGGAAGGCCGAGGTCGCGCCGTTTCCGGGGGGTCTCGAGGCCGACGAGCATCCGCGGCCCGGAAGCACCTCCGAGAAACTCGCCAAGCTCCCGCCCGTCTTCCGCGAGGGCGGAACCGTTCACGCGGGGAACTCCTCCGGGATCACCGACGGGGCGGCGGCGGTCGTCGTCGCCGCCGGAGACGCACTCGAGCGGCTCGGGCTCGAGCCCGCCGCGCGCCTCGTCGATTGGGCCAACGAAGGGGTCGACCCTGCGATCATGGGGATCGGACCGGTCCCCGCGGTGCGGAAAGTGCTCGAGCGGCAGGCTCTCTCGATCGACCGGATCGACGTCGTGGAGCTCAACGAGGCGTTCGCGGCGCAGGTCCTCGCGGTCGCGCGAGACCTCGAGCTGGACCTCGAGAAGGTGAACCCGAACGGCGGCGCGATCGCGCTCGGGCACCCGATCGGCGCGACCGGCGCGCGGATCACGGTCACGCTGCTCCACGAAATGGCCCGGCGGGAAGCGCGCCTGGGCGTCGCGACGCTTTGCGTGAGCGGTGGAATGGGCACGGCGCTCCTCGTCGAGCGCGCGGAGGGAGCGTGAGCGAGCTCGTGATGGCGGGACGACAGGGGGATGTGGGGACGGTGCTCCTGAACCGACCGCAGAAGCTCAACGCGTTCGCGGGCGAGATGCGCGACCTGATCGGCGACGCCGTGGAGGCGCTCGGCGCGGATCCCTCGATCCGGGCGATCGTGATCACCGGCGAAGGCCGGGGGTTCTGCACGGGCGCCGACATCGACTATCTGAACGAGCTCGTCGCCGAGGAGAACGCGCGCGACTTCCAGCGTCTCCTCGAGGCGGGCGAGCGCGTCGTGCAGGAGATCCGCGCGGTCGAGAAGCCTGTCATCGCCGCGATCAACGGCCCGGCGGCGGGGGGCGGCGCCAAC
>JAICNR010000150.1 GCA_025931135.1 Gemmatimonadota bacterium
AGCGGCTTCTGGCGGGGGCTCGTCGCTTCGACGTGGAACTCGATCGGATCGCCAGCGACGACCCGGACGTCGTCTTCGTGCGGAAGGACGGTCGCCAGGCGCGGAGCGTCCGCCGGATCGGGGACGGGATCGGACGGCCCGACCGGGCTGCAGACGACCGCGAGGAGAGCGGAAACGAGACAGGCGAAACGACGCACGAGGGCCCCCGCAGGCAGCGCGTTGACTTGGCATGGGGCCGTATCTATACTAACCGCTCATCGGCTCTCGCGCGAGACCGCGCGGCTCACCTTCCCAGGCTCCCGAGATTGCATCCCGCTCCGATTCCCGTTCTGCATCTGATCCGGATCCTCCCGTTCGTCCTCGGGATCTTTCTGACCGCCGGACACGCGCGCGCCCAGGACCCACGTCCGGCGGAGCGCTCGGACCTTCCCGCGTATGGCGAGAACGGGGATTTCGACGCCACGTACCCGACGCGGGTTCTCACGATCGAGTCGGGCCGCGTGCTCGAGCGGGGGCGCGGTCTCGTGGGGTTCGGGAACACCCGCTACGCGCCGTTCGAGCGCGTCGAGATCCTGACGAATACAATCGGAGTCGTCGCAGGGGTCGCCAACCTGGGAGTCAAGGTCCTCGCCGTTCCAGAAAGCGGCGGATTTCCCTCGATCGCCCTGAGCGGCCTCTACTACGAGTCGTACGGCGGTCTGATCGACTACGGGGTCAGACACATCGCGGAGTCGTTCAGCGATGTCACGGACTCCGAGACCGATGTCCGCGGTGTCGTCGGGCAGGCGACTGGAACCTGGGCGGCGAGCGGGGGCCGTACCCGGTACCACCTCAGCCTGCAGGGACACTACTCGATCGAATCCGAATTCGGCGTTACGGATTCCGTCGCGGGTGGCGGGGGCAGCATCCGCTTCCTGAACGGCGATGACGTCAGCACGGTCTGGGGGGTCGATCACCAGGTGTTCGACACACGACTCGTCGCGCTCCTGGAGGCGGGCTACTCCTGGACGCTCCAGCGGGGGCGGCTGGGGCTGGGGATCGATACCGGCTCCCAGCACGTGCGGGTCCTGCTCGGCGTCCTGTACCCCGGGGTGAAAACCGATCTCGCCACCGAGCCCACCGATCTCGTCGTGACGCCGGCCTTCAGCCTTCACTGGCGCTTCTGATGGCTCGCCCAGGAATCCGGATCCGGCGCGCGGCGTTTCTGGCCGCGGTCGCGGCCACGGCGGCGCTCGGCGTGGCGTGCAGGGAGGTCGTCTACGACATCCTGACGAACGAGCGGCTCGTTCGGGTGCCGCGATCCAGCCGCAACGCGATCACGATCGAAACCGGACGGATCGATTTGCCGTCGAAGCTCGGGACCGACAAAACGGTCGACAGCGCGACCCTGAATCTGACCGGCACGAATCTGAACCTGGAGAACTCCGTCGACGTGGACATCTCGGCCGCTTCGTCGAACAATCCGAACGTGTTCGGCGAGATCGCGACCGGGCTCCACCTCGAGCCGGGAGAGACCCGGTCGATCACGGTCGTCCAGACCGAGCCCGACGACCCGCTCGTGACGGCGTCCCAGAGCGATGCGGTGAACATCCGCTTCGTATCCACCTCCCAGGTTCCGGGCGTGGGAGAGCTCGAGTTCCGCTTCACGATCCGCGTCCTCGCCCACAAGGACACTCCCGGCACCGGAGCCGGGACGCTCATCTTCTACTGAAGGACCCGGGCGGCCGGCCGTCATGGCCCTGATCCGGGTCGCCCTCCCGCTTCCGCTCCATCGGCTGTTCACCTACCGGCTCGACGACGGCCCGGCTCCCGCGTCGGGCACGCGTGTCGTCGTCCCCTTCGGTCGCCGCCGGCTCGTCGGGTTCGCCGTGGAATCGACCGATCTCGAGCCGCAAGGCGTGACCCTGAAGCGGATCCAGCGCGTGGTCGACGAGGCGCCTGTGCTATCGGAGACGGAGTGGGGTCTGGCCGAGTGGATGGCGCGCTACTACGTGGCGCCCCTGGGGCTGGTGCTCAGGCTCTTCTTCCCGGCGGGGTCGGCCGGAGAAGCGGATCGAGAGGAAGGCGGGGACGGCGCTCCGCGACGGCTCCACGTCCTCCCCATGCCTCCCCCGCTGGAGGCGGAGCGCGCCGCGACCGAGGCCGCGCTCGCGCGCGCGCCCCAGCAGCGTCGGTTGTGGAGAGCCGCGCTCGAGCTGGAGGCGCCGATCGAGCAGGCGGTGCTCTGCGAGACGCTCGATGTCTCATCCGCGGTCGCGACCGCGCTCGTGGCGAAGGGCCTGCTCCGGGTCGAGGTGATGGAGGTGACGCTGGATCCCTATGGACGGAGCGGAGCGCTGCCCGAGGTCGCCGATGAAGGAGAGCCGACGGCCGAGCAGGCGGCCGCGATCCGGGAGATCCGCGGGTCGCTTGCCGCCGGCGACGGCGCGTCCTTCCTGCTCCAAGGGATCACGGGGAGCGGGAAAACACGGGTCTATGTCGAGGCCGTCGCCGCGGCGCTCGAGCGGAACGGGCGCGCGATCGTCCTCGTCCCCGAGATCGGCCTCGCCGCCCCGACCGTGGCCCGTTTCCGCGCCCGCTTCGGCGATCGGGTGGCGGTCCTCCACAGCGGTCTCTCGCGCGGCGAGCGTGCTTCGGCATGGAACCGCGTGCGATCGGGAGAGGCTCCTGTCGTCGTCGGCGCCCGCTCCGCGCTCTTCGCCCCCGTCGGTCGCGCGGCCCTCGTGATCGTCGACGAGGAGCACGAGACAGCCTACAAGCAGGACGAGACGCCGCGCTATCTGGCGCGCGATGTGGCGGTCTACCGGGCTTCTCTCGAAGGCGGGGTCGCCATCCTGGGCTCGGCTACGCCGTCCCTCGAAACCCGCTCGAACGCCGACGCCGGGAAGTATCGGCGGCTTTCGCTCCCCGATCGAATCGCCGGTCGTCCGCTGCCCGCGGTCGAGGTGGTCGACCTGGCGCGCGAGGGGGCGATCGTCGGCCCCGGCCTTTCGGACGTCCTCGAGCGCGCGCTCGCGCAGGCACTGGACGCGGGCGACCAGGCGCTTCTGTTCCTCAACCGCCGCGGCTTCGCGTCGTTCGTCCAGTGCGTGGATTGCGGTTGGGTGGGGGCGTGTCCGAACTGTCGGATCTCGCTCACGTTCCATCGCGGCTCGCCACGGCTCCTCTGCCACTACTGCGATCACCGGGAGCCGGTGCCGGACGCGTGCCCGGCGTGCTCCGGGCGCGGCCTCGATACCCGGGGGCTCGGCACCCAGCAGGTCGAAGCCGCGGTCGCGGCCCGCTTCCCGGCCGCGCGGATCGAGCGCATGGACCTCGACACGACGGGGGCGAAGTGGTCCCACGCGCACCTCTACCGCGCCATGCAGGCGCGCGAGATCGACGTCCTCGTGGGCACGCAGATGATCGCCAAGGGGTTCGACCTGCCGGGCGTCGCGCTGGTGGGCGTGGTGTCCGCCGACACCGCGCTCCACTTCCCGGACTTCCGCGCCACGGAGCGAACGTTCCAGCTCCTGGTGCAGGTAGCGGGTCGGGCGGGACGCGGGGAGCGTCCGGGACGCGTGGTGCTCCAGACCTACCTCCCGGAGCACTTCGTGATCACGGCCGCGGCCGCTCACGACTACGAGGCCTTCTATCGACGCGAGACTCCCGACCGAGAGGCGCTCGGCTACCCCCCGGCGCGGCGGCTCGCGAACGTGGTAGCGAGCGGGACGCACGCGGACCGGGTGGAGGCGGCGATCGGCCGCGTGGCCGACCACCTCACCGCCGGGGCGGTCGACGGTCTCGCGCTCGTGGGGCCCGCTCCGTGTCCGCTGGAGCGGCTCCGGGGCCGCTGGCGGCACCATGTGCTCCTCAAGGCGGAATCGCCCGCGATCCTCGAACGGGCGCTCTGGGACCTCGCCCGGCGCGAGGAGGAGCTCGCAGGCAGCGCCGTCCGGCTCGAGATCGACCGCGACCCGTTGAGCCTCCTATGAGATTGAACCGCCGTGCCCCGGCCGGCGTCCGATCCACGTGACGTACGACGACGAGCCGGTCGGACGGGTCCTCACACGCCGCGAGGTCCTGGGGCTCCTGGGCGCTACCGGGGTGGTGTGGCTGGCGCGTTGTTCCGGTCCCGCATCGGTGGCGCGGCCGGTCGGCGGGGCGGTCGCCGCCGGATGCGTGGTCCGGCCCGAGATGACGGCGGGCCCTTACTTCGTCGACGGCGCGCTCGAGCGGTCCGACGTCCGGGCCGATCCGGCCACCGGAGAGGCGCGACCGGGCACGCCCCTCGATCTGGAGCTCCGCGTCTCCCGGATCGCCGCCGAAGGCTGTGTCCCGCTCGCCGGCGCGGTCGTCGACGTCTGGCAGTGCGACGCTCTCGGCATCTACTCGGACGTGCGCGACGCCCGAAACGACACCCGCGGCCAGAAGTTCCTGCGCGGCTACCAGGTCACCCGCCCCGACGGCGTCGCGCGCTTCACGACGATCTACCCCGGCTGGTACCAGGCCCGAGCGGTCCACGTTCATTTCAAGATCCGCTCGGCTCCCGACGCCGCGCGCGGTTTCGGCTTCACGTCCCAGCTCTTTTTCGACGACGCGCTGACCGACAGGGTCCACGCGGCAGAGCCCTATGCGAGTCACGGCCGCCGCCGGACGGTGAACGCCGACGACTCGTTCTTCCGGCAGGGAGGAGCGGACCTGGTGCTCGCGCTGGAGCCCTCCGGAGGGGGATACCGAGGCACCTTCGAGATCGCGCTCGAGGGAGTCTAGTTCCGCGGCGTCGGCCCGCCGGCGCCCCGCTCCCGGCCGTCCCCGCGCCTCGCGCCATGCGGCGCTTTGCCCCCGCCGGTAGATTCCCCTCCCCATGAATGCGGATCGGATCCGAAACTTCGCGATCATCGCGCACATCGATCACGGCAAGTCGACGCTCGCCGACCGGCTGCTCGAGCGCACCGGAACGCTCGGCCAGCGGGAGATGCGGGAGCAGGTCCTGGACGCCATGGACCTCGAGCGGGAGCGCGGGATCACGATCAAGATGCATGCGATCACGATGAACTACCGAGCGGCCGACGGGCGTGACTACGAGCTGAATCTGATCGACACCCCCGGCCATGTGGACTTCTCGTACGAGGTCTCGCGCAGCATGGCCGCCGCCGAGGGCGTGCTCCTGGTCGTCGACGCCGCACAGGGGATCGAAGCGCAGACGCTTTCGAACCTGTTCCTGGCGCTCGAGAACGACCTGGAGATCATCCCCGTCCTCAACAAGATCGATCTTCCGAACGCCCGGCCCGAGCTCGTGACCGAGGAGCTCGTGAACCTCCTGGGCGTCGACGAGTCGGAGATCCTTCACGTCTCCGCGAAGCTCGGCACGAACGTGGAGGCCGTGCTGGAGGCGATCGTCGCGCGCGTGCCCCCGCCGGTCGGCGACCCCGACGCGCCGCTCCGTGCGCTCATCTTCGATTCTCAGTTCGACAAGTACCGGGGCGCGGTGCCCTACGTGCGGGTGGTGGACGGGCGCGTCGCGCCGGGGACGAAGATCGCGTTCTTCTCGAATTCCGCGACCTACGAAGTGACAGAGGTGGGTCGCCTGAGGCTCGGGATGCACGCTACGAACGAGCTCCGGAGCGGCGAGGTCGGATACCTCGGCGATAGCGCGCTGTTTCGCCTCACCCTCGAGATTCGCGATCTCCTTGCCTGCGTCCTTCTGGCGGGCCCGCAACAGCTCCGCCTCCTGAAGGGTGGCCCGATAGTGCGACTCCAGGGCCACCAGTGCGTCGAGATCCAGAGATGAACCACGTCGTCGTAGAGATTCGGCGACGGTCTCGGGGCTGTCTCGCAGGATTCTCGGGTCGAGCATGGGATGCTGGATGCTACCGGTGACCCGGGAAA
>JAICNR010000131.1 GCA_025931135.1 Gemmatimonadota bacterium
GGCTCGAGCAGAATTATCGCTCCACCGGCCGCATCC
Organism: Gemmatimonadota bacterium; assembly: GCA_025931135.1. Lineage (GTDB taxonomy): Bacteria > Gemmatimonadota > Gemmatimonadetes > JACCXV01 > JAHWKZ01 > JAICNR01. Next base: position 37 of record JAICNR010000131.1, read on the forward strand.
TCGAGGCGGCGCATGCGATCGTGGAGAAGAACCGGGAGCGGAAACCGAAGAAGCTCTGGACCGAGCGCGAGCCGGGCGAACGACTGGTCGTTCACGGCGCGGCCGACGCGGAGAGCGAGGCCGCGTGGATCGCGCGGACGATCCAGTCGCTTCAGCGCGAGGGACGCTCGGCAAGCGACGTGGCGGTCCTGTATCGGACGAACTCGCAGTCCCGGGCGCTCGAAGAGGGCATGCGCCGCCGCGGGCTCCCGTACGTCATCGTCGGCGGCACCCGATTCTACGAGCGGCAGGAGGTGAAGGACGCGATCGCGTACCTGCGGATCCTGGCGAACCCGGCCGACGACTGGTCGATGAACCGGGTCCTCGGGGTGCCCAAGCGGGGGATCGGCGCGGTCACGATCAAGGCGCTGGAAGAGGTCGCTCACCAGCGCGGCACCGGGCTCGCCGGGGCGCTCGTCGATCCGGCACTGCTCTTGCTGGTGAACGCTCCGACGGAGGTCGGACTCCGGGAGCTGTCGCGGCTGCTGGAGGAGTTCCGCGCCCGGGCCGAGTCGGAGCCCGCCGGGGGATGGGTCGCCGAGTATCTGGAAAAGGCGGGACTTTTCGCGCATTACAGGGCGCTCAAGGACCCGCGCCGCGAGGACCGGATCGAGAACCTCTACGAGCTCGTGGCCGGAGTCCAGACGTTCAGCGACGAACGGGGGTCGCAACCCGGTGGGGGCGACCTGGCGGCGTTCCTCGAGGAGGTGAGCCTCCTGACCGATCTCGACACTGCGGCCGTCGGAGGGGGCGTGGTCACGCTCATGACGCTCCACAACGCGAAGGGCCTCGAGTTCCCGGTCGTGTTCCTGGCGGGCTGCGAGGAGAACCTGTTCCCGCTCTCGCGCGCGCTCGAGTCGCCGCGGGAGTACGAGGAGGAGCGGCGGCTGTTCTACGTGGGGTTGACGCGCGCGAAGGATCGGGTGTGGCTGAGCTACGCGCACGAACGGTACCGCTGGGGTCAGAGCACGGTCGCGGGCCCGTCTCCGTTCCTCGCCGAGCTTCCCGAAGACCTCGTCCAGTGGGAGGAGGAGCCGCTGAGCCGCTGGGGCGGCTGGCACGGGCGCCGGACCTCGTTCGGCTTCGGCGAAGGGGCGGGCGCCTCCGAGACCGCTCGCGCCGCGGCCTGGGACAACACGCTGGCGGTCGACGATCCCGCGGGAGATTCCGTCGAGCCGGACGAGATCTCCGACCTGGCGCCCGCCTATCGCCCGGGCGAACGGGTGGCCCACCGCGAGTTCGGTCCCGGGACGATCAAGGCCGTCAGCGGCACCGGGCGCGACCTCAAGGTCACCGTCCGGTTCGACCGGGCGGGGGAGAAGAGGCTGGTGGCCCGTTTCGCGCGGCTCGAGCGGGAGTGGTGACCCCACTTTCCGTGCGCCCCGGCAGCCATTATGCTGCAGGACGCTGAACCCCTCCCCCCCAAGCACCTGGAACCCGTTGGCGCCAAGGAGCGTCTCGCGGTGACGATCCCGGAGAGAACGTCGGAGGCCGAGCCGCGCTCGAACCCTCAAATGCCGATCGAGCTGATCCTGGCGCGTCAGCTGATCAGCTACCTCGGAGTGCCGTTCTTCCTCGTCGATCCGCGCGGCGACCTCCTGTACTACAACGAAGCCGCCGAATCCGTCCTCGGCATCCGGTTCGAAGAGACCGGGCGGATGCCGATGGAAGAGTGGTCCCGGGCGTTCACGCCGACGACCGCCGACGGCACCGCGCTCGAACCCCAGTCGCTGCCGCTGGTCGTCGCGCTCGAAAAGGGCCGACCGTCGTACGCGGACATGTGGATCCGCAGCCTGGACGATCGCGCGAGACACATCCAGGTCATCGGTCTCCCGCTCGTCGGGCTCGCCGGGAAGAGGCTGGGCGCGCTCGCGGTCCTCTGGGAGGTCGAATAGGCGTCACGATCACGCCGTGGGGGACGCGGGGCTCGCTCTCCGCGCCCGGGCCGGAGACCGCGCGCTACGGCGGGAACACGGCCTGCGTCGAGGTGCGGGGCGACGACGGCACGCTCCTCGTCCTGGACGCGGGCACCGGGATTCGGAGACTCGGGGTCTCGCTCGAGGAGTCGCCGCGCGTGGAGAATCCCCCTCCCCGGGCGGACATCCTCCTGACCCACCTGCACATGGATCACATCCAGGGGCTCGGATTCTTCGGTCCGCTCTACGACCCGAACGTCGAAATCCACATCTGGGGCCCCGCGAGCGCGACGCGGCCTCTTCGCGCGCGGCTCACCCGCTACCTCTCGCCCCCGCTGTTCCCGGTCCACCTGCGCAGCCTCCCGAGCCAGCTCACGCTGCACGAGGTGCCCAAGGAGGACCTAGAGGTGGGGAGGTTCCGCGTGACGTCGGCGTACGTCTGCCATCCGGGACCCACGGTCGGGTTTCGGATCGAGACCCCCGACGGAGTGATCGCGTATCTGCCCGACCACGAGCCGGCGCTCGGAGTGCGGGAGTTCCCCGCGGATCCCGAATGGACGTCGGGCTACTCGATCGCGAAGGGGGCGGATCTCCTGATCCACGACGCCCAGTACACGGACGAGGAGTACGCCACGCACGTGGGATGGGGGCACAGCTCCGTGAGCCAGGTGGCGGCGTTCGCCGAGCTGGCGGAGGCCAAGCACGTGGTTCTGTTCCATCACGATCCCGTGCGGGCGGACGAGGAGCTCGAAGTCATCCTCGCGGAGTCGAATCGGAGGAACCATGGTTCGACCGTGACGATGTCGATCGCCGCGGAGGAGAGGAGCTACACGTTGGAGAAGGGCGAGCTCAGGATAGAGCCGCTACCCGCGCCCGCTTGACGGGATCCGGCGCTAGCCGCGCCGGTGATCCGCGAATCCCGCCAGAACCCCCTCGATCCTGGATTTCAGGTCCTCGTGGACCTCGAGGATCGAGCGGTCCCCGTCGACGCGCTCGATGGAGAACCGCTCCATGAGCGGCTCGAATTGGTGGCGCATGCTTTGCTGGTACGTCATGAAGCTCTGGTACCAGTCGCGCGCCAGCCCGAGGTCCATGCCGGACTCCCAGTAGTCGAGCTGCCCCCGGGACGAGAGCGTGCGATCCAGGATGTTCTCGGCGGAGGTGTCCAGCAGGTAGACTGCATCCGGGATCACGGCCATCGAGTACAGGGGCTCGAGCCACTCGAAGGGAGCGCCGCGGGCCATATCCCTGGCCATGAGCGTGAAGATGTAGCGGTCGGCGAGGACGACCGACCCGGCCCGCAGGGCGGGCAGGATGCGGTTCTCCAGCTGGTCGTAGAAGTCGGTCGCGTAGAACAGGGCCATCGTGCGGGGGCTCATCACGTTGCCGTTCTTGGCCTGCTCGAGCTCGTTGGCGACCAGCTTGCTGCGCTTGAGTCCCATCTGCTCGACCGCGAACCCTTGCTGCTCGAGCCAGCGCGACAACAGCCAGATCTGGGTCGAGCGGCCGGACGAGTCGGGTCCCTCGACGACGATGAGCAGCCCTCCCAGCTCGTCCATGTCGATGCCGGGGACCGTGTGGCGGTACGACCGGTGGCTCACCATTCGCCCTCGGCGTCGATGAGATCCTCCTCGAAGACGGGCGGCGGAATGCCGTACTGGTCGTGTACGACGTGCTCGATGTGGGAGGGGTACGCCATCAGGTCGATCCGCTCCTGGACGAGCTTCCTCGCTGCCTGCTGCTGCTGGTGGATGGGAAGCGTGGCGTCCATCGAGACGAACCCGAACTCGTCGACCATCTCGGCATAGTTCCGGGTGATCCGGTCCTGGAAGATCCGGAAGCCCTCCCGGAGGTCCAGCGAGAGACCGAGGTCCATGCCGGCCTCGAAGTAGTTCGGCTCCTTGCGCGACTTCGTCAGGCGATCGAGTGCGACCTCGACGGGGACATGGTACCAGAACGTGATGTCGGGCGGCTGGGCGAAGCCGTAGACCTCCCGCAGCCAGGCGGGGTCGCAGCCGCGCGCCTTGTCGCGGGCGTACGACGTGTAGACGTAGCGGTCGCACAGCACGATGTAGCCGGCCTTCAGCATCGGAAGAATCTGCCGTTCGTAGCGATCGGCGAAATCGGTGGCGTGGATCAGGCAGAAGGTCGTCGGCGTCAGCAGCAGCCGGCGCTTGGCCTTCTTGGTGGCCTCCATGACGAGCGGGCTCGAGTTCCACTCGCTGAAGAAGACACGGCAGCCGAGCCCCCTGAGCCACTTGTGGAGGAGGTCGATCTGGGTGGACTTGCCGGACCCGTCCACGCCCTCGACCGCGATCAGGCGACCGGGTACCTCGGAACGATCAGGCCGACTCATTCTTCACCGCCTCGTTGGCGATCGTGATCTCGAGGTCGAATGTCTCCTCGAACAGTGTCTTCTTCCGCTCTAGCGCCCAGCGTTCGAGCTCGAACGAGCCCTCTCCCTTCAGCTCGATCTCCATGTAACCGTCGTCGACCTCGAACTCGAGGTCGCGGACGTTCTGCACGTGCTCGCGGTCGAGCGCGTCTGCGACCCGGAGGATCGCCGACAGGCACGTCACGCGCTCCCTGTCCTCGTCGTCCAGGGCCTCAAAGGGCGGGTGCTTGGGACTGGGGACGGCCCGGCGATGGTAACGGGCCACGTTGGCGACGAGCTCCACCTCGTCGAGATCGAGTCCGGGCAGCTCCGACTCCGAAATCAGGTAGTAGGAATGCTTGTGGTGTCGCTTGTAAGCGATCCGCTGCCCGACGTCATGGAGGATGGCCGCGGCAACCAGGATCTCCCGGTCCTTCGCGTCGAGGTCGTGTGTATCGGCCACGGCGTCGAACAGCCGCTCCGCCAGTCGGGCCACCTGGAGACCGTGGGCCTCCTCGAACCGGAAGCGGCGTCCGAGGGCCACCGCGCCCGCGACCACCTCCCGGGCCCGGCGCTCGCCATGCCCCTTGCCCGCCGTCAGGCCGTCGACCAGATCGATCATCGCGCCCTCTTTCACGCCCACGTTCGGGACGTGAATGCGAGAGACGCCGAACCGCTCTGCGAGGCGCGCATACACCATTGCCGCCGGGACGATCACGTCGGCGCGGTTCTCGCGCAGCTCGTATTTCGCGATCCGCTCCTCGACCGTCATGCCGGCCAGGGATTCGATCGCCTTCTTCAGGTCCTTGAGGGGCAGCACGCTTACCCCCCGCTCGTCCGGGCTCGCGCCCGCGACCCGGGCGAGATCGTCGATATTGCCGCCGCTCGCGATGTACCCCTCGACCTCGAGGTCCTCCTCGAACGTTCCGAAGCGGAGACCGGTGACGTACTCGTCGAGAAGCTTCCGGATACGGCGCGGCCCGCCGGTCTCGCTCTCGAACTCTTCCAACAGTCGCACTGTCCCGATGCCGAGCGATTCGATGGACTGGATCTCGTCTCCGTCAACGATCGCGACCTCGAGGCTTCCCCCTCCCAGGTCGGCCATGACCCAGGGCTCGCTCGCGAGCGGAACCCGGCTGCGCGCCGCCCAATAAACGAGCCGCGCCTCCTCGGCTCCGGAGATCACCTCGAGCCGAAGGCCCGTTCGCTCGCGCACCTTTCTCACCAGCGCGCGCCGGTTCGAGCTCTCGCGTACCGCGCTGGTGGCGACGGCGCGGTAGTGGCGGACCTCACGCTCGGCCATGGCGTCGCGGAACCGCTCCATCACGCTCACCGCGGCCTCGATCGCCTCGTCGGAGAGGACGCCGGCCTCGAACGCGTGGTCGGCGAGCCGCACGGGGATCCGCTCGTTGACCAGGGGCGTCCAGGTCGCGGACGCGATGAAGTCCGCGATCACGAACCGGATCGCGTTCGAGCCCATGTCGACGACACCGACCCGGACGGGGAAGCCGGGGGCGAGGTCCGGGGGAGCCGAGCGCTTGTCCTGCATCAACCCTCTCGCTTCGTGATGGAAATTCTCCCGGGGATTTCCGGGACCGCTCCGGGCCCCCGGTGAACGCCAAGATAGCCGGAAGATGTGACCGGAGTGTATCGCTGAGGAGCCGACGGGTCTGCGCGAAGGGCGGTCGGGGCCCCCCGACGAGGCGGCGACCGGTCGGGCCTACTCCCGCCGGAGCCCCCGCATGCGGATGACCCCCTGCCGCCCTTCCTCGGCCAGGGCGACGACGTCGGGGTCGGGCTGGTCGAACGCGTTCACGAACTCCTCGTAGGCCGCCAGCGCCTTCTCGCGATCCCCGAGCCCCTCGTAGATCTTCCCGAGCTCGAGCTGGGCGACCGGCGTGCTGGTGATGGATTCGAAGTAGGGCACCGCCTCGGCGGGACGTCCCAGATCGACGAGCAGCTCCGCCGTCCACCAGCCGATCGTCAGGTTCACGATCCAGTCGCCGGTTTGACCGGCGATCCGGGGCCGGGTCGCTTGGAGCTTCCGCAGTGCCTCCTCCCGACGGCCGCCTCGCAAGTCCTCGAATCCATCGAGCGCCTCCCACATCGCTGTCGTCTGACCGGCCGTAGTCGAATCACCCTCCGCAAGCTGCCGCGCACCCAGATCCCTGATCTGACCGGCCAGAGCGGTGCTTTCAGCATCCCGATTTCGGTCCAGCGCCCATGCCGCCGCCAGAAACAGCGAGGCTGCATCCGTCGAATCGACCGTTCCGGGCGCCAGGGCATCGTCCAACATGTCCGGCGGAACCGGGATCCCCTGAACGCGGAACCAGTATGCCCCGTAGCCCTTCCAGTGGGGGCGAATGTCGGGATCCTCGAGCGACTCGATGCCGGCACGCATCCGACCGCGACCCATGCGCGCCCAGGTCGAGATGACCGGTCCCCAGTTCGCCCCCGTGCTTTTCCGCGTCTGGAGTTCGCCGAGACGGTCTTGAAGCGGGAGGAAGCGCGGGCCCCAGAGCTGCGCGGCGAAGAGGGCGAAGGGAGAGTAGGTCGTCGCCGTGTCAAGGACGGCCCAGGCCCGGTCCGCGGCGGCCGAATCCGCGTAGGCGAGCTGCCAGGCCGTCCGCGCGCGGGCGACGTAGACGCTCTGCGGGGCCAGAAGGGCCAGCGAGTCGGTGAACGCGCGCGCCCGCACGCTGTCGTCGTACACGCTGAAGGCCAGGTCCGAGCGGTGGATCCACGCCGGACCGAACCCCGGA